>JANMVX010000335.1:0-11942 GCA_031393505.1 Hyphomicrobiaceae bacterium
CCACCATGGCGGCGACGAGATCGCGCTCGCGCGACGCCTTGGCATCGATCAACTTGTCGAAACCCAGCCGCTTCATCGCGGCGCGGACGGCCTCGACATGCCCGTGGGCCAGCGAGCGCGTCACCTCCAGCGCGCTCTCGATGGGACCGAGCCGTTCCCCCTTCAGCACACGCCGGATCATCTCAGCCTGCGCGATCGGCAAGGCCGACAGATTGGCGATGGTGCGCTTCCTGACATGCTTACCGTCGCGCACGCTCTCGCGCAGCAGAATGGCGGGCGGCGACTTCCGGTTCGGGACGATGTCGATGTACATGGAGGCACTATAGCTGATTTGCCCCGATGCGCTGTGAGTCATCGCGTCGCATTACATGGGTACAATTTGGTCTCGCCAACAATGATGATCGGCGTCGAACCCATTGGCGCACAAGAGAAATAGACCTTGCGAGACACCCCAGATCGCTGGAACTTCACGCTAGATTGGCGCCGGGATCAGCCGAAATGCGTGGCCGCTGGACCTCAGTCAACGGACATTGGCTGAGGCGGAGCTGGGGTTGGGGAGAGTGGGACCTTGGTCCACAATATCCAGATTGACCGGAAACCGACAGTCGACGTTCCGACGTCATGGGCCAATTGCAACTTCAACGTCTGCTTCATGGCTTGCAAATACTATAGCGGCCTCCGGATCGCTAAGTGGACATGCCGGGCGGTGAGCCGTTGTGCCAGAATTCCGGAGGATCCGGATGGACATGTTTCTCGTGATCAGGAGGGCGAGTTCCGTCGGGCAATTGGCCTGAACCATGGTTGACACGAGCTTCCGGCTTATTCTTTAGGTGCGTACGGAGCGAACAGTCCGGCATAAGCCTTGGCGCGAGGCGCAGCAAAGCCGCCGACCTTGGAGGTCTTCAAGCCGAGGCTGACGAGCGCCTCGCACAGTTTCACGGCAGCAGCGGCGCCGTCGACAACCGGGACCCCGTGCTCGCGCGACAATGACTGTGCGAGATCGGCCATGCCCGCGCAGCCAAGTACGATGGCCTCAGCGCGATCGACGGCGATGGCCTCGCGGATCTCGGCCGAGATTTTTTCGCGTGCGTTCGAGCCGGGCGCTTCCAGCTCCAGCACCGGAACTTCGCTGGCGCGCACCCGGGCACAGCGGCTGGCAAGGCCGTATTTGTGCAGATTGTGCTCGATGGCAGGCACCGAGCGCGACAGGGTCGTCACGACACTGAATTTTCCCGACACGAGCGAAGCGAGGTGGAAGGCCGCCTCGCCGATGCCAATCACTGGCGCATCGACCATGCAACGGGCGGCATCCAGGCCGGTATCATCGAAACAGGCGATGATGTACGCGTCCCGCTCGGGTGCCTTGCCCATTTCGGCAAGAAGGCCGGGCACGGAGAAGGCCTCGTCGAAATAGCCCTCAATGCTGGCCGGGCCAAAGTCTGGATTGACGGCTTCGATGATCGTCCCGGGGGCGGCCACCGCGCGCGCGGCCTCGCCGACCTTTCGGGTCATGGAGGCCGTTGTGTTCGGATTGACGATCAGGATTCGCATGATTGGAGCTTCTGCCTTATAGTTCGCCACCGAGATAGAGGCGTTTCACACGGTCGTCGGCGATCAACTCTGCGGACTTGCCGCTCAAGGCAACCGATCCCGTGGCGAGCGCGAAAGCGCGGTTGGAGATGCTGAGCGCCATGCGCGAATTCTGTTCCACCAGCAGCACGCTGACTTTCTCGTCCCGGTTGATGGCCATGATCGAGCGCGCGATGTCCTGCACCAGCTTGGGCGCGATGCCGAGCGAAGGCTCGTCCAGCAGCAGCAGGCGCGGCCGGGTCATCAGTGCACGGCCAATCACCAGCATCTGCTGTTCGCCGCCGCTCATGGTGCCGGCGGCCTGGGTGTAGCGTTCCTTCAGGCGTGGGAAGCGGGTGAGCACTTTTTCCAGATCGCGCGCGATGGCCGCCTTGTCGTTGTGGATGAAGGCTCCCATCAGGAGGTTGTCCTTCACCGACATGAACGGGAAGACGTGCCGGCCCTCGGGCACCATGACGATGCCCAGTTTCACGATTTCGTCCGGGGCCAGACCATCGATGCGCTTGCCGTCGAAGCGGATCTCGCCCTTGGCGATCTTGCGCAGGCCCGTAACGGCGCGCAGGATCGAAGACTTGCCCGCCCCGTTGGCGCCGATCAGGGCAACGGTTTCGCCTTGTGCGACATCCAGCGAGACGCCCTTCAGGGCGTAAACCTGATCGTAGTAGAGCTCGATGCCATCGACCGTCAGTGTAGCGCTCATTGTCTCTATAGCCCGATTGCGGCGTCTTCGCTGCCCAGATAGGCTTCGATGACTTTGTCGTTGCGCTGGACCTCGGCCGGCGTGCCCTCGGCGATCTTCTGGCCGAAATTCAGCACCACCACGCGGTCGGAGATTTTCATGACGGCTGGCATGTCGTGCTCGACCAGCACCACCGTGACGCCGCGATTGCGCACGCCGCGCACCATCTCGACGGCCTTGCTGGTCTCGTCGTGGTTCATGCCTGCGAAGGGTTCATCGAGCAGCAGCAGCTTGGGATCGGTGGCCAGGCCAATGCCGATGCCGAGCGCCCGCAGATGGCCGTGCGGCAGGCTGCTGGCGAGCTTGTTGCGCTGTTCGGTGAGGCCGAGAAAATCGATGATCTCGTCGGCCGAGCGGCCAAACTCGACTTCGTCGGCGCGTGCGATGCCGCTGCCGAAATAGAAGCCAGTGAGGCCTGCGTGCGAGCGCAAATGGTGTGCGATGACGATGTTCTCGCGCACGGTCATGGCCTTGAACACCGTGGTTTCCTGGAACGTCCGTACCACGCCCTTGCGCGCGACGATGTGCGGCGACAGGCCGGAGATGCGGGTCCCGTTGAACAGCACGTCGCCCGACGTGGGCTTCAGGAACGAGGCAATCAACTTGAACAAGGTCGACTTGCCCGCGCCATTGGGACCGATGACGGAAAGGATCTGTTTCTCGGCGACCGTGAAGGAGACATTGTTCACCGCGATCAGGCCGCCGAAGCGGCGGGTGATGCCTCTCACGTCCAGGATCGGGGCGGCCGCGCTCACGCCTTCCTCCGCGCGAAAGGATTGAGGCTGAGCAATCCGTTGGGAAGAACCAGCATAAAGACGATCAGTAGGCTGGAAAAAATCAGCAACTGGTACTGGCCAGCCTGGAACAACAGGTCCCAACCGAAATAGAGCACGAAGGTGCCCAGGATCGGGCCAAAGACGTAGCCGAGGCCGCCCAGGAAGCAGTTCAGCATGAAGTTGATACTGTCGTTGACCGTGAAACTGGAGGGGTAGATCGACTGCGCGATGCCGACGAAGATCGCGCCCGACAGACCACCGAGAAACGAGGAGATGGCATAGGCGATGACGCGCAGAGCCGTGATGTTCACGCCGATGGAGGAGGCCAGTTCCTCGTTCTGCTGCAGCGACTGGCAGAGCCTTCCGATGCGCGAATGCACGAGCCGGTACATCGCGGCAAAGCACAGGCACATCAGGACCGTGCTGAGATAGTAGAAGGCGAAGTTCGGCGTTTTCATCGTGGAGAACGCAGGGACGAGATCGTAACCGCCGATGCCGATTGGGCCTGGCAGCGGGATGCTCACCATGCCCTTGGCGCCATTTGTGAGCGGCAGCGCCAGGGCGGCTAGGCGCGTTACTTCCGTCAGCACCAGCGTGACCATGGCGAAGTAGACGCCGCGCAGACGCAGGATCGGCAGGCCGATCAGCATACTGATGGCAGCGCAGAACAGCGCTGCGAGCGGCAGCGTCAGCCAAAACGAGACGCCGTATTTCACCACCAGGATGGCCGAGACATAGCCGCCCATCAGGGCGTAGGCACCCTGTCCGATGTTGATGCGGCCGATGTAGAAGGTGAGCCAGACGCCGGCGCTGGCGATCGAGAGCAAGGCGACCGAGGTCAAGGTGTAGTAAAGATCGTTGCGTCCAGCGACAGCGATGAACCACGGCACAACGACGAAGATCGCCAGCAGGAAGGCTGCCAGTATCGCCAATTGCGCGGTCTTCTGGGCACTTCTCATCTCAGCCCCACGGCTTGCCCATCAGCCCATGCGGCCGGATGGAGAGGAAGACCATGAGGCCGGCGAAGATCACCAGGTAGGTGACGTCACCATAAGATCTGAGCACCGTGAGCCCCACCGATTCCAGCATGCCGAGAATGAACCCGCCAGCGATGGCGCCGCCAACTACGCCCGCGCCGCCGATCATGACCATGGTGAAAGCCTTGATCGAGACCGCCCCGCCGATGCCCGAGTTGACGCCTGTTATGGCGACCAGCAGGCCACCGACGAGGCCGGCCAGCATGGCGCCGAGCGCAAAGCCGATCATCGAGTAGCGCTCAACATTGACGCCCATCAGCTGCGCGGCCATGCGGTCCTGGGCCAGCGCGCGCATCGCCCTGCCGGGCTTGGAATACTGCATGAACCCCATGAAGCCGGCGATCAGCGCGATCGCGATGACGCCGACCAGCATGCGGTCATAGGGCATGATGAGGGGCCCGCTGACGAACACGCCGTTGAGGATTTTCGGCACGCCGCGCTGTTTCTCGCCAAAGGCCAGCAGGATCACGGCATCGAAGAAGAAGGCGATGGCTGCCGCCAGCAGCATGGTACTTTCGTCGCGCACGCTGCGTTTGATGACGGGGCGGAACAGGAATTTCTCGATCAGTGCGCCGATGACGGCCAGCGTCAATCCCGAGGCCAGCAGCGCGACCACGAACGGCATGCCAGCTTGTGCGTAGACGGCATAAGTAATGAAACCGCCCAGCACATACATCTGGCCATGGGCGAAGTTCAGCACATTCATCAGGGCAAAGATGAGTGTCAGCCCGAGCGCGATCAGCGCATATTGCGCACCGAGATAGAGCCCGTTGACGATTACCTGTGTCATCCACCCGCCCCACCCGTTGCTAGAGCCCGGGAGTCGCCTCCCGGGCTCTGCGCAAACAGTCCTTCAGCCTTCGGCTAGTCGACTTGGCCGACGAACAGCGTGACGAACTTACCGCCCTTGTACTCGTTGACAACCATCGGCACGGCGACCTGGCGCTTCTGGCCGAACGAGGTCGAGCCGACATAGCTCAGCTTGGCGTCGCCCTTGAGATAGGGGTTGGGCGCCGAGAAGCCGTCCATGGTCCTCTGGAACTCGGCGACGTCGGCGAGACCCTTGGGATTGGCCTTCAACGTGTCGACGATGTATTGCAGCGCATAGACCTTGGTGTTGCTCTCGTCATTGTACTCACCAAACATCTTGGTATAGCGCGCAATGAACTCTTCCATCTGCGGCGAACGGATTTCCGGCGTGGACGCACCACCGACTGAGATGAAGCCATCGGCCAATTCGCCAGCGCCTTCCTGCAGCACCTTGGCGTCCTGCGCGGTTTCGGTCGAGATCAGGCCCTTGTAGCCGAGTTCGCGAGCCGAACGGATCAGCAGCGGTGCATTGCCGGGAGCAACGCCCGACAGCACCAGCAAATCGGGCGCGAGCTGAACGATCGGCGTCAGCACCGGGGTGAAGTCGCGCGTATCGTTCTGATAGGTGTCCTTTTCGGCCACCACGTCCAGGCCAAGGGCCTTGGCGGCCGCGACGCCACCATCGCGCTGGCTGAGTGGATCGGACTCGTTGGCCGCAACAAACGCGACCTTCTTAACGCCCTTCTTCTCCATCAAGTATTTATAGATCGCTGGGCCCGACTGATAGTTGGCGATCATGCCCAGTACGGCATTTCCGGCCGGCTTGGTGTAGAGTTCCTTCGGGAACGCATACGGAAAATAGATGATGCCGTTCTTCTCGGCCACGGGACGGACAGCAGCGGCGCCGTCATCGACATTCGGACCGACCACATAGTGGATGCCTTCCTGCGCCATCTTCTCCATGCCTTCGATAGCGCGCTTGGGGTCCTTCTGATCGTCGAATGTCACCACCTTGATGTCATAGGTGTCGTCGCCGATCTTGACGCCGCCCTTTTCATTCCACCAGGCTTCCAGGGTCTGCATCGAGCGCACGTTCGAGGTGCCCCAGGCCGCGGCTGGCCCGCTGGTCACACCGACAAAACCGATCTTCAGAACCTTGTTGGCGGGGAACGCGGCATTGGTGGCGAATGTCAACGACAACGCTGTCGTGGCGGCAAGCGCCAATGACGTCATGGCAATGCGTCTGTTCAACATGGCAGGCTACCTCTCAACTGATGGGCCGAACCCAAACGGATGGATCGCGACGACCTCGCGGCCGTGCCCATGTGACACCCGGTGCCGCCGCTTTGTCAACAATTCTGCGAAATTTTGTTTACAATCGAACGGCGACCCCTGATCCTGGCGGCCAGATTAATCGAACCAGACCTTTGCTTCATGACGAAAAACCACACCATGGCGCCTGTGAGCCAGCATACCCTCAGCGACCTGAGCGGCCGGCACGATGATCAGCTGACGGAGCGTGGTATCGCCGAACGCATCATCTCGGCGGTGATGGAGCATCGGCTGCCGGCTGGGACCAAACTGGCCGAGAACGTGCTGTGCGAGACCTTCGGCGTCTCGCGCGCCCGCATCCGGCGTGTGTTACTGATCCTGGCCGAGCGCGAAATCGTCGAGCTGCAATCCAACCGTGGCGCGTTCATCGCCAGCCCGACGCGGCAGGATGCCCGCAACGTGTTTCAGGCGCGCTGCACCATTGAGCCGACCATCATCCGCACAGCTATCCAGCGCATCGATGATCGGCAGATCCGAACCCTGCGCGACCATGTGGAACAAGAGGCGGCGGCTGCCAAGGCGCGCAAGCGCCGCGACATGATTCGATTGTCGGGCACGTTTCACGTCATGCTGGCAGAATTCGCCGGCAACCCGGTGTTGCGCCGGTTCGTCGAGGATCTGGTCACGCGCTCGTCGTTGATCATCGGCCTCTTCGGGACGCCCCATCTGTCGTCCTGCTCGGAAGACGAACACCGTGGACTGATCGATGCCATCAAGCATCGCGAGGCAGATCGGGCGCCGGGCCTGATGTTGGACCACCTCAATCGCATCGAGCGGGAGTTGGAGTTGAACGCCGCCAGCGACGGTGCGGTCGATCTGCGAGACGTCTTTGCGAACCGAACGGCTCAGGACTGACCGGTCATGGGCAATGCCGCAGGTGCGAACGCCGACTGCAGATGTATCCGATGCGGTTCGAGGTCTTTTGACGTATCGCGCGAGGTCGCCGATGCCTGGGCTGGCGGCGTCCTATCCAGATAGTGGACACCGAAAGGATCCATAACACCGTTCGCACCATATTCTGCTCCGGATCAATCGCGTTCGGCATCAACCGCTCAGCTGTCGAAACGCAGAGGAAGCCGTCATACATTCCCAACTCTGTTCTGCTCAAGGATAGTCGGAAATTCGAGGCCGCATGACACCCGAGAGCGGACACGCTCACACTCGCGGAGTAGACAGTGCGATAGTCCCGTCGAGCCGGCTTTCGCGTTGCTCAGATAGCAACCGCGTGGCGTCTGACATTTATTCCTCACTTGCCGAACATCCGCAATACAGCCTTCCAAAGCGAAGACCAGAGCCCGGGTTGCGCCTCGCGAGCGTGATAGTGGGTGTCGAGCGCCGCACGTTCGCGCCGTCGGCCGGCTTCTATCTCTTCGTCGGTCCATTCACCCGCCCACAGCAATTCCCCCCGCTTGATGACGTAGTGCGATTTGCAGGCCAACTGCCAATTGCCGATCGACGGCCAAAGGCTCGGGCGTCCGGCATCCTCGGTGATCGTCCACGTCGCTGGCCCCAGCGGCGTCACTACCTTCGTGCCGCATCCGCACAGGCACAGGTGAGCGGCGGTGTGAAATTCCTCCGACACATAGAGAACATTGGGCTCGAGAACATTGGGGACGTATTTGACTTTGTTGAGCGTAATCGACGTCATGGCAGATTGAAAGCCTTCGTAAGGGCGATGTCGAACGCCGTCTGAATCAGCCCGTCGCTGCGGCCATAAAAGCCCTTGTGTGCCTTGTATCGGATGACGGCGAGCGCTGCATTTAACGCATTGAGTTCACCGATCTGGATGTTGACTTTGTATTCGTCGTCGGGGTGATCGGAAGTTTCGACGAGCCCCATGCCGCGCACATTCGCAGGATCGCTTGCGGCGAAGAAAGTCGTGCGAACGGCGCCAGTCAGCCGCCCGTCTCGCCGTTTCAGGCCGAGGCCGACATCGATGAAGGGAATGCCGAGCGACAATAACAGATCGATAATCTCCTTGCGCGCCGCGCCCTTGTCGACGCACACGAAGGCGAAGGTCACACCATCGAGTTCTGCGGCGCTGTCGGCGGTGATGCGCTGCTCCTTCAAGGTCAAGCCGTGACGGAAGTTCTCGTAACGAACCTGATAGACGTCGGCCTTCGCGCGACGGAGTTCGGCGGCTTCGAGGCGCCCCGGTGAGCGATAGGCATTGTGGACGTAGTAGGTGTCGTCGTCGAAGCCGCGGATGGCCTTGACGGGCGTCTTGACGAGGAAGTCGAGCACGTAGGCGCCAGTGCCGCCGAGGCCGATCAGCGCCACGACTTCGTCCTCGAACAACACAGAGAGGTCACCGATTTCCGCTCGGCTCGTCAGCGTATCCTGGAACTTGAACACCGAACCTGTAGTCTCGTCTTCATCGATGCGGAACGTATAAGGGCTTGCTTTGTATTTCTCGACGGCAGGTCCCGAGATCAGCTGCGCGTATTGCGAGATCTTGGCGAAATGGTCGGGATAGTCGCGGAATTGGCCGGCGGCATCCTTTGGCTTGTTGGAGAAGATGCGCTGGACGACGACATCAGGCTTGCTGAGAGCGAGCGCTATCGGTGTATCGCCGAGATTGGAGATGGGGCGGCCGTCGAGCCCGTGAGGCGTACCGCCCGCGAAGAACACTTGATGGTTCTCCTGGCGCACATGCTCCTGATCAAAAAACACGAGCTTGGAGACGATGGCGCCCCATTGCAGGGCGAGGGCGCCATCGAGATAAGGGATGTCGCGTACGACGAGGTAGCCTGCGTCATACCGCAGGGCATACCCTTGCTCGCGCAGCTGCCCGATATCGGGATTATGATTGGCCAGTGCGGTCAACATGAAACACCATCTCGTCTTTGATCTTCACGCTGCCGCCTGGCACCAGAATCCCGTCCTTGCCGTGCCCACCCTCGTAGGTCACCGTGTAGTTGACCTCCGGGTGCTGCGGGTACTGCGGATCGGCCAGTGTCACCACTTCGGCGTAGCCAATGTGGTCCTTCTTCGGCACCTTGTAAGGTGTGCCGTCGACGATGATCTCCACCGTCTTGTCCTTGCCGTCGTCGCTCATTTGCGCCTCTCTTTCGTCTTGTCGCCTTGTCTGCATCGCAGGCGTGCGTCGATTTGTAAATTATCTTAACCTTAAGGGTTATGCGTTATAGGCACGCAGCCGCCATTGGATCAAGGATTTTCTTTGACGACAGGGGTTAAGAATTTTCTTGACCACGCCCCGCCGCCGCGCAAGCGTGTAGGCTGGGATTCGATTCGCACCGATGCCGCGCGGGGGCTATTGTCGGAATGCATGTGAGCTTCAAGACAGCAGCTCTTGAGGAGCTGTGCTGCGACAGCGGGCTTCTCGACAAGAGGTTCGGGAAGCACGCACAGATCGTTCGGCTGCGGTTGCTATGCCTTTGGAACGCGCCTGCGCTCAGAGCAGTTACGGTAAGACCTCCGGACAGGAGGATCATGGAACCCTTATACGGACCGCGCGCCATGTCCGTCTGCATCCGTGACGCAGGACGGGTCTTCTTTCATGCGGGAATCAATGGTTCCAAGAGTGGCGGCGCGCTGGATGACGTCGACGCTATCGAGATTTTCGCAATCGGGAAGGGGAGCCCGTGACCGCCATGAGACAACTAAGAGACTACTCACTTCCACCCGGATCGTATCTTGAGGAAGTTCTTGAACAGCGAGGCATTAGAAAAACTGACTTCGCCGTCCGTTGCGGAAGACCCGCTAAGACTATCAGCGAGATCATTGCTGGGAAGGCATCGATCACTCCTGACACAGCGCTTCAATTCGAGCGTGTGCTTGATGATATTCCTGCAGACCATTGGCTTGCCTGGGAAGCGAACCATCAGCTTTTTGAAGCGCGGAGTCGCGAGCGACAGGGGTTCACCCGGGCTGTGGGCTGGGTCCGCAATTTCCCGATCAATGACATGCAAAAGAAGGGCTTCCTCCCTCAGGCGAGCGATCCGGTAGATTTGGTCGACAAAGTCCTCAGCTTCTTCGGTGTAAGCTCTGTAGAGGCATGGGAGGAGTATTGGGAGCAAAGAGTCACTTCGGCGCGTTTCAAGAAATCGGCTGGCGTCTCGCGAAACCAGTTTGCTGTTGCGGCTTGGCTGCGCTTTGGTGACGCGAGAGCGGCGGCGGTTGAGTGCGAGCCCTATAATGAGATGAAGTTCAAAGCTACCCTCGATAAGTCGAGGCCAATGACACGCCAGTCCTGGCCCAGCATACAAGACGAATTAGTGGCAGCATTCGCCGCAGCTGGCGTGGCGGTTGCGCTAATTCCCGATCTGCATGGTCTCGGTTTGCGAGGTGCCGCGTATTGGGCATCCAAGGATAAGGCTGTCATCGTTATGAGCGACAGGCTTAAAGAGGAGAGCAGGTTCTGGTTCGCGCTTTTCCATGAGGCGATGCACATTCTTCTGCACAGCAAAAAAGCGCTGTTCATCGACTATCTCAATCATAACGATCGCGAAGCCGAGGAAGAACGCGAGGCCAACCAGCATGCTGCGGACACATTGATTCCGAAAGGTGCTCTGGAACAGTTTTTCAAGTGTTATGGACGAGCGAAGAACTCTTACACGGCAAACGTCATATCCACCTTCGCGCGAGAGATCGACATCGATCCTGGGCTGGTGTTGGTTCGATTGCAATTCGACGACCTTGTATCGTGGAACAGCATGCTCATAAAGAAATTCCGAAAACCGATGGAGTTCAACAATACACACTAATGTCTTCAGTGCGTGGACCGTATGCTGCCGAGCGGCTCGGCATCGAGGTGAGCGGTTAACCGAAGGCGCACTCAATTGCGCGATCCCCCATTTGCGGACGTGACCGGCGGCGCCCTCGGCGCTGATGAATTTGGGGAGGACGATGTCTCCTTGTGGGATGATGCGAACGACGTGGTGATTGTCGGTCCGGCCGAGATCCCTTCCATCGAGGTCTTACGTCACGATGTTCCGATTGCGACAGGCCGGCGATCGGCGATCCGGGTTGCCCTATGACCGTTTTCCGATCCAACAAGAGAAATTTGACGTTGGGCACGGGAGGGCCCTTCCTGACCCGTCGGTACAGTTCAAGCGCCAGTGGCTTCGTCCGTAGCTAGGGGCATCGCGTCGGCATCCTGTTTGCGTTTTCCCGGTGGTCCTGATCGACGGCACTCCGAGGATCGCGGGGAAGGGGGCGACCTGTGAGCGCCTAACAACAGAGTCGGGTGTCAGAGTTTTTTCAGCGCACGACCGAGGGCCGCGACAGCTTGATCGCGTTTTCTGGCCTGAACACGAGTGGCGGGCGGAGTTTCAGCACATGGCCCAGCTTGCCATCACTGCCGATCAACACACCGTCCTCCCGCGTCAGGTCGAGCACCCGTTTGGCCTCTGCCCGTGCAGGCAACTTCTTGTTGCGATCCGCGACCAGCTCAACCCCCAATGCTTGGCCGGCCCCTCTTATGTCTCCAATGATGTCATGGTGTTGCATAAGTTCTTTCAGTTTTTTCCTGAAATATGCGCCAGTCGTTCCAGCGTAAGCGGTGTCCCGATCCCACATTCCGGATCGCCGCTGCCGGTGGCTTAATGCCAACCCATGAGCGATCGATTTGACCATACGTTTGACCGTAAGCTTGAACGCAAGCTGGACGGCTCCCATGAGGCGGCCGTGGATGTG
>JANMVX010000065.1:0-5606 GCA_031393505.1 Hyphomicrobiaceae bacterium
TTGGCGTGATCCGCTCCGGTCTCGTGCGGTCAGTCAACCGATGGTCACGGTGGGCCGATCATGAGCCACGACATCGTCCGTGAGGAAGGAGAGCGGTGCCGAGCAACTGCGCCGGCTGTCGCAAGACAAGGATGCCGCCGGTACGTCGCCCCTTGCGAGGGACGCAAGCCGTCCAATCCGGAGCCAGCCAGACTGAGCCCATCGGCATTGACCTGGTTTTGTCCGCCACTTCAGACCGTCAGAGGCCCCCAGCTTCATGGACGGTGGGGGACGCCGTGTGATCGCGGCGGTCTCCTGCGGGAGGGATCGTAACCCGCATGGGCCGAGACGCCGGCTTTTCACCGGCGGCTCGGTCGCGCAGGCCATTCGCCGGAGCGATAGAGCCCGGCCCGCGCAACGACATTTGGTCGTTGGGTGGGACCCGCCCAAACGCTGTACCAGCCTTGAAACGAACTGATAGTCTTGACGTCAGGAGTCGCATTGACTCCACTTGAGAATTGACGTTGCCGGAGGCGATTCTTTATCTTGTTCAGTGAGATACGCCGCGTCAGCGGCGCGGAAAGCTCGAGTCGGAGGTGACGGCAACCGTCACCGAACACCGTGGCGCCGGAACAGCCATGTTGCGAGCGGCGTCGCCCGCCCGACGACGGCGCCGGACCGCACAGGACCGAAATAGCGGCTGTCGAAGCTGTCGGGGCCGCCGCCGAGAAGTAATACCTCGCCGGCTTGGAGATGCTGGCAGCCGGTCCAAACCGGCATCGGCCGGCCAAGCACATCTGTTGCCGCCGCGCGCGCTCTTGCAATCCCATTGATGAGGATTTGCAGTCCGACGCGACAGACGCGATCATCCTGGGCCGCACTGACCTGTTTCAAGAGCGCTATGCCAGCCGGCAGGTAGCCGCGTTCGCTGGCGAGTTCGGCCACGCTCACGGGCAATCGGATCAGCACATAGTCATTCAGCTTC
Organism: Hyphomicrobiaceae bacterium; assembly: GCA_031393505.1. GTDB lineage: Bacteria > Pseudomonadota > Alphaproteobacteria > Rhizobiales > Hyphomicrobiaceae > JANYHF01. Next base: position 965 of record JANMVX010000065.1, read on the forward strand.
GGTACGCCCGCATCGATCGCGTAAGGACCGGTTGGGACGCTTGCAGACAGGTTCCAGACCAGGCAGGGGCGAACCGAACCGGTCGATGCGCCAATCAGGGCCACACCGAGCGCGCCGATGATCAGCGTCCTGCGGCTGGTCATGTCTTGAGACCCGACGACAATTTGCGCCGGTTGGTTTTGGACCACTCCTTGACATCGTCACGATGGTAGAAAATGCGGCCGCCATGCTTGCGGAACCTGGGACCAGTGCCGCGCCAGCGCATGTTGTCGAGGGTATGCGGTTTCAAGCGCAGATAGTCGGCGGCCTCGGCGACGGTGAGAAAAGGCGAACGGGATGGTCGGGACATGGACGGCTGGCCTCTCGATGTGAACTCGCGAGACGATGCCGGATGTTCTGTGTGCTGGGGAGTGGCGAACTTACGAGCCGCGAAAAACCACCCCAAGCGGTGCTGGGTGATGACCGAAAGAGGCCGAGGATTTCGCAGTCGCGACTGGCTGGGAAAGCTCAAACAAAGCCGCACTGGACGGCGCGTCCGGAGCGATGCGACCTACTTCTGCTCAATCAATATCCGATAGCGACCGTTGCGCAAGAGCATGCCTGCTTTCAGGGCGCGGCGCATGCGGTCTTTCAGCGTAGGGTCCGAATTCTTCCACGCCGTTCGTGCCGTTTCGGCGCCGGCGATGACCACGGCGACGTCCTGGTAGGTGGCTCCCGCCGCTCTGCCGTCGAGTGCGATCAGGGCCTCTCGCAAGAGCAGCCGGCGCCGGGACCGATTGGGTGTTCGGGGCCGGCCGGCAATCAGATCCGGGAGACTCTGGAGAGCGCGGCCCGCGCCCGGCAAGGCCGTCATGCCGGCAATCTGAAATGTGAGACAAACCGGACCGCGCAGGGCGGTCGTGCCGCGAAGCCTCAGCGTCAAGGCCCTATCGGAGGTGTTGATCAGAGCTGTTTCTCCGCCGTCGGCGGAAACGACAATATGACGGACACACTGCAATTCGGCGAGATTCACATCCGGGCGCTCGCCTTGGCGTGGGTCTCGCGACACCGCATCGATCTTGGCGGCGCCCAAGTCCTCAATCCAATCGATGGGGGCTTCAGGCGCGCGCGACGCTGGATCGACAAAGCAGGACAAGCCCCATCGATGAGATGCTAGTGTGTTCTGGTCGCCGCACCATACCGTTTGGCCGGAGACGATGGCGCGAGGTCGCGGGAGCGCCTCCTGGTGCGGACGGACATCCTGCTGATAGCCCGGATTGCGCCGCAGGAACTCCCACGCCACCTCAGAGTCGTTCAGCTCAAGGAAATAATCGTAGCCGCCGTCAAGTGGGGGCCAGATCGGCGCAAGAGATGGATTTGGACGCATTGGGGCCAAGGTGTTTGAGGGTCTTGGCAGCCAGGCAGTCGCGGAGGCGTGGTCGACTAATTAGTCCGCTGGCGCTGGATCTGTGGTGCGAGACGACGTCTCCGGCCTAGTCGGCCTGCATCACAATCAAAGCGACAGCTCCCGTACTCACAGCTTGTCAGAGGTTCCGGCTGAGTACACGGACAATTGGCTTGCAGCGTTAATGGCGCCAGCGCGCGGACCGCTGCTAGCGCCGTAACCCCGCAAGCACCCGGTAGCCGTCGGTCGTCATCCAGCGGGCGCGCGTCAGGTTGGCGTCGAACACCTGCTTGGCGGCCTGTTCGTCGACCGCAGCATCGACGCCGAACAGCGTGGCTGTCACCTGGCGCCAGTCCGCCCCTGCCGCTACAGCGTCGAGCAGGCTGGCGTAGACCGCAAAATGGGCGCGATCATACTCGGTCACCAGCGCACTCTCAGTAGGCATCGGAAGCGTCATCGTCGTGCTCAGCAAGATGATATCGGGCGGGCACCTGAAGTTGTATCATTTCTGCCCAGCCGTCATTTACACACTATAGTTGATAAATTGGCGCAGCGTTATCCGTCAAGCCATTCCGCATGGACATGCGGAAACTGGTGGGGAGGAATGTGCAGAAATTCAGGCTCGCAAGCGGCCTGACTCAGGAGCAGCTCGCCGAGAAGTCCGGCCACAGCCAGCAGTACATCAGCGGCCTGGAGCGCGGCAGCCGCAATCCGACCGTGGTGTCGCTTTTCGAACTGGCGCAGGCCTTGAAGGTGACGCCGGTGGATTTGATCGCGCCTGATCGAAAACGGTGATTGCTAACGCCCGGGCGACCAATCTAAACGCTCAGATCGCGGCCATTGCGACCGCCAGTTCAGGTCCTAGCCTGAACTATTCACCGCATCCAACGTCGATCTCGACCGCAGGAGCGGGCGCGCGAGGTCGGCCGGGTTGACGGTGGCTTGCGGACGGCGACGCTGGGGTACGCGTTGGAGTAGACGGGAGGGGGCAGGCGGCCGCATGGCCGCGTCGGTCAGGGACCCAGGGCGGCCAGTCGCGCGGTGAGGTGGCAGAGCACATCGGCCTGCGGCAGGTGCGCCCCGAACGACAGCTTGATTTTCGTCTTCAGTTCCTCGATGCGGCACGCGATCTTCACGAAGGTCAGGCGGATGGTGGCGAACGTGGCCGTGCGCCAGCGCGACTTGGCTGGCGCGGCCAGCCGCAGGCCGTGCAATAGCCAGTATGCACCCATATGCAGGAACAGCCGGAACTGGTTGGCCTGCCAGCGATGGCACGCCGTCTTGTCGGAACGCGTGTAGAGCTTCATGTCCTTGATCAGGTTCTCCATCTTTCCGCGTGCGCAGTAAACCTGCTCGTAGAGATGCTTGCCGCGGCCCGAAAGGTTGGTCACCACGAAGCGCGCGTCCTCGCCCAGGCTCGTCGCCTCGATGCGGGCAATCACCTTCTCCTTGCGGCCCCACGAGCCCGCGCGGTAGTCGAATACGTGGAAGCGGCGTACCACCGGCCGGGTCTCCCGTTTGCGGGCCTTGCACTGCCGGCGCCAGGGCTCGGCTATTGCGTCGAGCTTGGGGTTGATCGAGAGGCCGAGGATGTAATCGCAGGCGAAATGGCGCAGCACCGCGAACATCTCGGGGCCGCAGTAGTGACTGTCGGCCCGCACCAGGATACGCACCTTCGGCCAGTTGCGGCGGATCCGTCTGATGACGTGCAGGAGCACGCGCGCGCCCTCCGCCACCGACGGCCGCTTGCCGGGCCTGAGCAGCGACAGGATCGGCTTGCCGGAGTTGCCCTCGAAGATGTGGATCGGCTGGAAGCAGTGGCCGCCCGCGTGCGTATTGAACAGCGCCAGTTGCTGGCCGCCATGCACGAGGTCGTCGGTATCGTCGATGTCGAGCACGATCTGGCGCGGCGGGGCCGAATAGCTGTCGCAGAAGAAATCGATCAGCCTACTGTCGATCCGGAAGAGCGTCGCGGCGCCGGGGGCATTCTCGAGCCGCGACAGCGTCGGCTGGCTCATCAGATCAGCGCCGCTCTCGGGCGCGCGGCCACAGGCGATCTTCAGCGCCGGATCGGCCTTCAAGGCATCGATGTCATCGCAGTCCTCGTGGCCGGCCGCGATCATCATCATGCGTGCCGTGATCATGTCGGTGTAACTGTGCCGAACCAACACCGGATTGCGGGCATCTGGGATCGCCCCGGCGATGGCCCGGGCGAGGCCGAGCCGATCAGCAACCTCGCGCAGCACCACCAGGCCGCCGTTGGCCGAGAGATTGCCCGCGTCCATCGCGGCTGTAAGCGGTTTGCCGGCGAGGGGTGACAGGCCGGGCAGGAAGGGCGTAGCGTCGGTCATGATGGGCGATGGTCCCGGGTTGCGCGCACGGCTTGGCTTCGACACCCAAAACCATACGCGATTCCAACCACTTGGGCCTCGCCCATCGCCTCAGTTTACACCGCGCCGTGAATAGTTCGGGCTAGGGCATGCGGAAAGGATCCGATCAACAATTTGGTCCGGCACTGAACATTTGACGAAATCGTCAAATGTCAACTCACTGATCACTAAGCATTCACCGCTTCAGATGCAATCCGCGTGCTGTTGGCAATCACCAAGCCGTGAGCCTTGTACAGTTCACGAAGAAATAACGATAAAATCGGTTTGTTCTGTTCTGTCTTCCTGATCGCCAAGTAGATGGGGTTCTTGTATCCTAGTTCGCGGTCCAGCAGCGGGCGCATGAGATCCTGGGCGATCCACTGACGGGCGAAGTGCTCGGGTAGAAAGCCAATATAGCGCCCCGACAAAATGAAGACCGCAACGCTCTCCATAAGGTCAGCAACCGCAGTTGACGGCAGGCTCATCCCAATCGGAAAATGGTCGGGTGAGACGTAAGCGCGCCTGGCAAATTGCTGGCCTTTCAGCTCGGCGATCGCAACTGATTGACTGCGCTCGAACAACGCGTGGCCGCGCCCACAATAAAGCACTTGCCGCTTGCTCGACCGAACGGTTGTGTGGCTTGGTCTCACCATTCTGATCGGCAATCCGCACGGGAGAATTGCAAGCAATGTCGAGACGGCGAGCCGCCCGGCAGCCGGCAGTTCACCATCCGCCTGGAACGCGGTGCCCGCAATCCGACCGTGGTGTCACTGTTCGAACTGGCTCAGACACTGAAGATGACGCCGGAACTTGATCGCACCTGATCGAAAACGATAATTCCGACGACGTTTCCATCGCGCGTTGGCCCAGTCAAAGCGCAGGACAGTGA
>JANMVX010000085.1:0-1530 GCA_031393505.1 Hyphomicrobiaceae bacterium
CGCCTAGTTGACACTGTTAAGGGCAGGTCCGGTGCCGATCCGTTTGTGATCGCGGTTGCGAGATCAAGGATCAATCGAATCGTTGTTGTGAGCGAGGAGGACTTCGGCAAGAAGAATAGTCCTCGTATCCCAGACGTGTGCCGTGCCGAGGGCATTCGTTGTTTGAAGCTAGCAGACTTCATCGACGCGCTGGGATGGCGTTTCTAGCCAGCCGCACCGCCACGTCTCGTGTTGTGCTGCCCATCGTGTCGATAGCGCGTCGCGCCGCCTGCATCCTTTCGCACGCCTCGTCGAGCGCATAAAGCGGATGCGCCTCGTCCCCGGTCGAGTCTTCGATCGACAGCCCGGCCACACCGGTCTCGACGGCAAGACGAACGCTCTCGGCGACGCCGGCGGCGTCGGCTGCGAAGCCACGTTCGAAGTCGGCGTTCACCGGCACTTCGGTCGCTTCGACGATCTCATGAAGATGGGCCAGCGCCATGTCGCGCGTGACGCCGTTGTCCGGGTGGCCGCGCGACCAGGCGAAGCCCGAGCTGGTGGTGGCCAGCGCCTTGAACCCGAGGCCTTGCAGCCGGCGCGCGCTGCCGATGTCCCAGGGGTTGGGAATGACAAAGCAACCGGCCTCGTGAAGCTGGCGGAATGCCCGTCGCTTGTCGGCGGTGTTGATGCTTGGGCTTGGGCTTGGGCCCGTGGTCGTGCTGATGGACGGCATGCGAAGTGCTCCAGGTTTGAGGTCAATGTCTCAAGCTGTTCGTGTTGTCGGCGAGGCGAGTGCGGGCCGCTGATAGGCAGCCTCGACGACTTCAGTGAAGCTGCGCTCTTCCTTCACGATGAAGCGTTCGCGCTGCGCAAAGGCGAAGTTCGCCTGCGCCGCGTCGTCGGTCTTCAAGCGGGTTCGATAGACCTCGTAGTCGGCCAGCGACGCAAACGAGATCAGGCCCCAGGCCTCGAAGTTGCTGCCCTCAAAGGGAAGGAAGTAACCCAGCAGGTTATGTGACCCCACGATTCGGCGTAGGTCTTGAAGAGCTCGCGCTTGAAGGGGTCGATCTCATAGCGGATGAAGCAGGTGATGGTCATGGCAGCCGTGGTGGTCGGGTGGGTGTGAACTGAAGTCTGCATCAGCTTGGCGGCCCGTCGTTTCGCTCGCGGACGAAGCGTTCCGCAGCGCCGCCGTCCCTGCCTCCAAAAGTGAGGCGCCGTCAAGGCCGCCTGCACAATCGCAGCTCGACACGCCCAGCCCTGCCCGATGACCGACGCGCCGCCGCCCCGCCCCTTGCCCGCCACCCTGCCTGGCCACACGCCGATGATGGTCCAGTACCTGCACATCAAGGCCGAGTTCCCCGACACGCTGGTGTTCTACCGCATGGGCGACTTCTACGAGGTGTTTTTCGACGACGCCCGCAAGGCGAACCGCCTGCTCGACATCACCTTGACCTCGCGCGGCCAGAGCGCCGGCGAGCCGGTGGTGATGGCCGGCGTGCCGGTGCATTCACTTGACGGCTATCTGGCCAAGCTCATCAAGCTCGGCGA
>JANMVX010000100.1:0-15062 GCA_031393505.1 Hyphomicrobiaceae bacterium
CCCTCGTCCAGCATACCGTGCCGTGAGAGGGCGACCCACGGGTCGCCCCTACGCCATCGGCGCCTGCATTTTACAATCTCGCATCGCTGCGGTCCGGCGTCACCAGTCCCTTGATGTCGTAGACAACGCCCCTCGGCCCGAGCAGCCCGTCAAAGCCCCGATCACACAAGGCGACGATGGGATCGTGTTTCACCGCCAGCACCACCGCATCATAAGGCCCCGCGGGCAAAACATTGCTGATGGTCAGGCCATATTCGTGATGCGCTTCCTCAATGTCCGCCATCGGGTCGTAGACGTCTACATGCTCGACAAAGCCGCCGATCTCGCGCACCAGATCGGCGATCTTGGTGTTGCGGGTGTCGGGCACGTTCTCCTTGAACGTAAAGCCCAGCACCAGCACGCGCGCCGCATCGACGCGGATTTTGCGCTTCAGCATGGTCTTGATCAGGTCCTGCGCGACGTAGTTGGCCATGCCGTCGTTGATGCGCCGTCCCGCCAGGATCATCTCGGGGTGAAAACCGATCGATTGCGCCTTGTGGGTGAGGTAATAGGGATCGACGCCGATGCAGTGACCGCCCACCAGCCCCGGTTGGTAGCCGTGGAAATTCCACTTGGTGCCGGCCGCCGCCAGCACGTCGCGGGTTTCGAGCCCCATCTGCTTGAACAGCATCGCCAGTTCGTTGATGAGCGCGATGTTCACGTCGCGCTGGATGTTCTCGATCACCTTGGCGGCTTCCGCGACGCGGATGGAGCTGGCGCGATGCGTGCCGGCCGTGATGACTTTGGAATAGACGGCATTGACCAGATCGGCGGCCTCAGGCGTTGAGCCAGAGGTGATCTTCAGAATGCTTGGCAGCCGGTGCTTGTGATCGCCCGGATTGATGCGCTCGGGGCTGTAGCCGGCGAAAAAATCGCGATTGAAGGTGAGGCCGGACGCCTTCTCGACAATGGGCAGGCAGACTTCCTCGGTTGCGCCGGGATAGACGGTCGATTCATAAACCACCACGCCACCGGCCTTGATGGACCGCCCCACCGTCGCGCTGGCCTTCTGCAGCGCCGTCATATCGGGGCGTCGGCTTTCATCGATCGGGGTCGGCACCGTGATGATGAAAAAGTTGCAGGACGCCAGGTCCGCCTCGTCGGCGCTGAAGCTGATATTGCCCTTTGCGGCGGCCTGCTCCTCGGTCGTCACTTCGCGCGTGCGGTCGGTGCCAGCGTTCAGCTCGGCCACGCGGCGCTTGTCAATGTCGAAACCAACCACCGGAAAATGCCGCGCCATGTAGACGGCGAGCGGCAGGCCGACATAGCCCAAGCCAATGATCGCGATGCGAACGTCGCTGAGGTTGGGCAGTTGGGCCATGGACAATCCTGCATGCGTGATTGAGATGCTTTCGGTCTAGCATCGCCAAAACGGCGAAACCAGTAGCATGCCAGCGTGTTAGAACGCCGTCCACGGGCAATTGACCGGCGCGCGCGAGGCCGATATACGCATCAGCTGGACTGACGCGTGTTGTTTATCGGCGCGCGCGCACGGCGAAACCCCATTGAATTGATCAGGATCGCCATCGGCGTCTCCGGCATGGGCCGGACAACGCCGGTGTTGCGTCATTTGGAGACTGGCATGGCAAACACCAAATCGGCAAAGAAAGCTACCCGTCGCGCCGTCAAGCGCACGGCAATGAACAAGAGCCGTCGCTCGGCGATGCGCACGCAGGTTGGCAAGGTCGAGGACGCGCTGCTGGCTGGCGACGCTGGCAAGGCCGCCGAGGCCATGAAGCTGGCAGAACCGGCGCTGGCGCGCTCGGCCCAGAAGGGACTTGTCCACAAGAACACTGCCGCTCGCAAGGTTGGCCGCCTGACCGCCGCCATTCGCAAACTGGCTGCCACACCAGCGTCACATTAGGCCCTGGAAAATTATTCCGGACAGATTTCGACCCTGTGACAAAATTGTCAAAAAAGGGTGTCTGGAAGGGGTGCGGAGAGGGGTCCCGAGTCTGGCTTGAATCGACCAAGAGTCAACGACTTGACCCCATCCCCCACCGGCCGTCGCGGCAGCCAAAGAGGACCAGGGCGCACCGCCTGGCAAACGAAAACACACCGCTCGTCCCCAGCGCCGCGAACCAATCCCCAGGCATTTACAACCAAACTGAAATAACTCGATTTTCCGGCTTTTTATCCACACCTGTTGAGAGCTTTCCACAGGGCCGCGCCGGGCAAATGTGACAATTCCTGGGCAGGGGTTAGGGCGTCCCCGCCGTGTTGACAGGTTAACGACCGGTGCTATGGTTTGGTTCAGCGGGGCGCGAGCCCTAAGGGCACGCCGGCAAGAGGATGCAGCGTCAAACAAAAGCTGACCAAAACAGCTTGGTTGAAACTGCAGCCGGTAGCTCAAACAGTGTTGCGTAAGTTGGCGTCACCAGTCGGGAGTTCATTGCTCCGGGCCTGTGGCGTTCGCCGCTGCTGAAACGTTGCGAGGTTTTGCCCGCAGTCGTTGCCGGTAGCGTCGATCCCAAGCGTCGGGGTCGGTTGCGCGCAGTAGAGGGGTTCGAGAGTTGTCAAAGCTAGGTCATGACGCGGGCGCCACGTCGCCCATCGACCAATACATAGTGACGCCGATATCTGCCGTCGCCTTTGGCGCCGGAGCTGTCAGCGTTTTGCCTGCTCCCGCCCGGGAGCAGCTGCAGGCAGATGGCATTGAGCGGCAGCTGTCCGATTGGACCGCCGATTTTGCCTGGCATGGCCCCAAGGGCCGTACCGCTACACACGGTCCTGTTGGCCGCGAGGTCATGGAAGCTATTCGTTTGTCGCTGACGGCGACGCATTAGGTTTGCCCATCAAAAGACCCGCTTAGCTGCGTGCTCTTGTGAGGGTGTTCTATTGTGTTGTTGGCGGACGAATAGTGCCGAGTAAAAGTAGCATTTTCGTTCAGTAAAATGTGTCGAAGGTTCAAGGTTGGGTTGCCAGGACGGGCAGCCCTTGAGGGCCTTTTCTTCGACTTTGGCGTAACCGTCCGAACAAAACTTGTGGGGTTTAGGATATGCACGAACGCGAGCAGAGCGGGACCAAGTTGCCGGTCGTTGGCAGCGGCATGGTTGGCAAGTCGGACGGCCCGTTGAACGGCCGTTGGGAGCGCGTGCGCTCGCGCCTGCGCACCGCGCTGGGCGAGGACGTTTATACCAGCTGGTTCGCCCGCGTTGAACCAGTGTCGATGCAAGAAGGCACGGTCAGCCTTTCGGTGGCGACGCCTTTCCTGAAGAACTGGATTCAGAACCATTATGCCGACCTGTTGAAGGACTGCCTGAGCGCCGAAGTCGACGGCGTCGAAACCATCACCCTGTCGATCCGCACGCCGGGCCGTCCTGGCAAGGCCGGCGTCGTCGAGGCGCGTCCTGTCCCGCCGTCGGAGCCGGTGCGCAAGCCCTTCGGCCATCCGTCGGGACTGCAGTCGGTGGTCGGAAATGCCGGCGGCAACGACGGCAACTCGGACGCCAACGGTTTTCAGGGTTCACCACTCGACAAGCGCGCAACCTTCGACACATTTGTCGTCGGCGCGTCCAACCGCCTCGCCCAGGCCGCCGCCAAGCAGGTCGCCGAGACCGTGCTGGAGCAGCCGCTGCGCTTCAATCCGCTGTTCATCCACTCCGCGGTGGGCCTCGGCAAGACGCATCTTCTGCAGTCGATCGCCTGGGAAGTGAAGCGCCAGTCGCCGACCGCGCAGGTCGTGTACCTGACGGCCGAGCGCTTCCGCTACAAGTTCGTCGAGGCTCTGAAGAAGGACGCCTCCATCTCCTTTAAGGAGCGCGTGCGCGGTTTTGATCTCCTGCTGCTCGACGACCTCGAGTTCCTGCAGGGTGACCGCACCGCCGAGGAATTCGACCACACCATCAATGCCCTGCTCGACAATGGCAAACAGGTGGTCGTGGCCTCGGCGCACGCCCCGCAGCAGATCGAATCGCTCGACCAGCGCATGCGCTCGCGCCTGTCCGGCGGCCTCGTGGTGGAGCTCAGCCCGCTCGATTACGACTTGCGCATGAAAATCCTGGAGCGGCGTCTGGAAGAAAAGCGCGTTGGCGACCCGACCTTCAATGTCGGCCGCGACGTCTTGGAATTCCTGGCCGAGCGCCTCACCGAGGGCGGCCGCGAACTTGACGGCGCCATCACGCGCCTGCAGGCGACCTGCCATTTTGCGGGAACGCCAATCACCTTGGAGACTGCCGAATATATCGTTCGCGACCTGATGCGCGGCATCGAGCCCAAGCGCGTAAAAGTCGAGGACATTTTGCGCGTGATTTCCAAGCACTTTGGCGTCAGCAAGAACGATATTCTTTCGCAGCGCCGCCACCGCTCGATCGTCTGGCCGCGCCAGATCGGCATGTTCCTGGCCAAGGCCATGACGGCCCGCTCGTTGCCAGAAATCGGTCGGCGCTTTGGCGGCCGCGATCACACCACGGTGCTGCACGCCATCCGCAAAATCGATGGCGAGCTGAAGACCAATTCGCGCCTTCGCGCCGAGATCGAAGACCTCAAGAAGATGTTGGCGGGCTGAGATGCCCTCGGCAGCGGGCGAGACAAGTCTCGCCCCTACGCCGAGCGCGCCGTTGTAGGGGGCGAGACATGTCTCGCCCGGTTTTAACGGCAGCGCCTCGGTACGAGTTAGCGGGGAGCGTCAAAACGCGTCCGGGGGAAGAGGGCATCGGCTCTCGGGCGCGCGTTTTGGTGCAAGCGTGGACCGGTCACGGGCTTTCGGGCGCCGGGCCGGTCCATTTTTTTGGGGACATGATGTTCATCTTCGGCCAGCCCCAACCTATCGATTGAAATACCGGCCGACGTGCCGAAGATGAACATCGTGTCCCCGGTCTAGCGCGGCCGGAATACCGGGGACACGATGTTCATCTGCAGCTTGGGCTCCGAAGTCCCCAAAGGATGCGGAGCAAAGCTGCAGATGAACATCATGTCCCCACCCCTTGGCCGATGCCAGCGCGCCTGCTAAACAAACGGCCACGATATTGCGAGCCGTTCGGGCCTGCCCGAGGCGTGCGCAGCTTTCACACCCGAGGCTTTTTCGATGCGTCTACTGATTGAACGCAGCCAGCTGTTCGCCGCTCTCTCGCATGTGGCGAGCGTGGTCGAGCGGCGCACCACCATTCCGATCCTGTCGAACGTCCTCTTGCGCGCCACCGCCGAGGGCGCCATTTCGCTGAAGGGCACGGACCTCGAACGCGAGGTGCTCGAAAGCGTGCACGGCGACGTGACGCAAGCTGGCGCCGTGACCATTCAGGCCCATCTGCTGCACGACATCGTTCGCAAACTGGCCGACGGCGCGCAAATCACGCTGGAATCGGCCGGCGGCGGCGAGCGTATGCAACTCGTGTGTGGCCACGCCCGCTTCCAGCTCCCGGCCTTGGCGGCTGACGAGTTCCCCGATATCGGCGCGGGAGAGATGCCGCACGAGTTCGAACTGCCGGCTCATGAGCTGAAACGCCTGATCGAAAAGGCGCGCTTCGCCATTTCAACGGAAGAGACGCGCTACTATCTCAACGGCATCTATTTGCACACGGCGCAATCCAGCGGCAAAACCGTGCTGCGCGCCGTCGCCACCGACGGCCACCGTCTGGCGCAGATCGAGACCGACGCCCCTGCTGGCGCGACGGGCATGCCGGGCGTGATCGTGCCGCGCAAAACCGTCAACGAAGTGCACAAGCTGCTCGAAGGCGTCGATGGCGACGTGAAAGTGTCGCTGTCCAATACGCGCATCCAATTCTCGATCGCCAAGGGCCAGTACCACGTGGTCATGACCTCGAAGCTGATTGATGGGACGTTCCCGGATTATCAGCGCGTCATTCCGCAGGCGAACAATAAGGTCATGATGGTCGGCAACGCCGAATTCGCCGCCGCCGTGGATCGCGTGGCGACCGTCTCCAGCGAGCGCGGCCGCGCCGTGAAGCTGGCCATCGAGCAGGGCAAGCTCGTGCTCTCGGTCACCAATCCCGACGGCGGCAACGCGACCGAAGAAATCCCTGTCGACTACGACGCCGACAAGCTGGAGATCGGTTTCAACGCGCGCTATCTGCTCGACATCACGGCGCAATTGGAAAGCTCCACCGTAAAACTGTTCCTGTCCGACGCCGGCTCGCCGACGACGGTGCGCGACGAGAGCGACGAGGGCGCGCTCTACGTGCTGATGCCGATGCGGGTTTGATAATGCTCGTAGGGCGCAATAGGCGCTCTTTTTTCGCGCCGTATTGCGCCGCAGGGGGATATTGCAAACGGTGGCGGTTGTGTTGACCCCTGCGGCGCAATACGTCGCGAAGTGGCTCCTATTGCGCCCTACGTCTTTGACGCGCGCGTTCGCCAAAATCGTAGGGCGCAATAGGCGCCTCTTTCTTTTTCGGCGCCGTATTGCGCCGTGCACGGGCGGCGGTGCGGGCAACGGCGCAATACGGCCCCAAGACAGTAAAAGGGGCCCATTGCGCCCTACGATTGCGACGGCTTCGAAATGACCGGCCAATGGGTCGAGCGGCTGACGCTCGCCAATTTCCGCAGCTACACCACGCTCGACGTGACGCTCGGGCCAGAACCCATCGTGCTCACCGGCCCCAATGGCGCGGGCAAGACCAACCTCATGGAAGCGGTCTCGCTGCTCGCCCCCGGCCCTGGCCTGCGGCGTGCTCCGTATGCTGATATGGCGCGCATCGGCTCGGCCGGCGATTGGACCATTTCCGCCCTTGTCCACTCGGGTGAAGAAACCGTCCGCATCGGGACGACCGCCGCCGCCACTGGGCGCGTGGTGCGCATAAACGGCGAGAACCGCGCGCCGGCCGCGCTCGCCGAGCACGTCGAAGTGCTTTGGCTCACCCCCGCCATGGACGGCCTGTTCACCGGCCCCGCCTCTGAGCGCCGCCGTTTCCTCGACAAGCTGATCGCCGGTTTCGATCCCGCCTATCGCACGCGCATGGGCCATTTCGAGCGCGCCATGCGCCAGCGCAACAAGGCGCTGGAGGATGGGGCGCCCACAGCGCTGCTGACCGGCATCGAATTGCAGATGGCCGAAGTGGGCGTCGCCATCGCCGCCGCCCGCCGCGAGGCGCTGGCGCAACTCATCGCCACCATCGCGTCGCGTCGGGCCGCAGCACCGGACTCCCCGTTCCCCTGGGCCGATCTTGCACTCGAGGGCCGGCTCGAGGACGATCTCGGCACCCGTCCCGCAGTCGACGTCGAGGACGCCTATGTCCGCACCCTCCGCGACATGCGCTCCCGCGACCGCGCTGCTGGCCGCACGCTGGAGGGGCCGCATCTCTCCGACCTGATCGTCGGGCACGGCCCCAAGGCCATGCCCGCGCGGTTGTCCTCGACCGGCGAGCAGAAGGCGCTTTTGATCAACCTCGTGCTGGGTCACGCCGCGCTGCTGCGCCAACGACGGGACGGCCTCGCGCCGATCCTGCTGCTGGACGAAATCGCCGCGCATCTGGATATGGAGCGCCGCGCCGCGCTGTTTGCCGAATTGTTGACGCTTGGCTCGCAAGCCTGGCTGACGGGGACGGATCCGGAACCATTCCAGGCGCTCGATGGCGACGCGTGTTTTCTCGATGTCGCGAAATTGACGGGGTCGAAGGCGTAGGGGCGAGGCGTGCCTCGCCCTCCATCAACGTGCTCGCTGCCCGAGGGCGACCCACGGGTCGCCCCTACGCTTCCGGCCATGCTCGCACCATGCCCTTTATCCCCTGAAAATACAGGCAAAATGCCGCCATTTACCTACCGCATTTGCTTCGGTTCCACCCCGTCCCGTGCTATACAACTTCCAGAGAATCTCCGCCGTCAAACGGCCCTTCCGGAAAGCACCCATGAGCACGTCAGCCGCCGCCAAAACGGCCCCCGTCGAGAGCTACAACGAGGACTCCATCAAGGAGCTGAAGGGCCTCGACGCCGTGCGCAAACGGCCCGGCATGTACATCGGCGACACCGACGACGGCTCGGGGCTGCACCACATGGTCTATGAGGTGGTCGACAACGCCATCGACGAGGCGCTGGCGGGCCACGCCAACCGCGTGCTGGTCACGTTGAATGCGGATGGTTCGTGCACGGTCAACGACAATGGCCGCGGCATCCCGACCGGCATCCACAAGGAATCCGGCGTCTCGGCCGCCGAAGTGGTGATGACCAAGCTGCACGCCGGCGGAAAATTCGACCAGAACGAGTACAAGGTGTCCGGCGGCCTGCACGGCGTCGGCGTCACGGTGGTGAACGCGCTCTCGACCTGGCTCGACCTCACCATCTGGCGCAACGACATCGAGCACAACATGCGCTTTCGCGACGGCGTGCCGGATGCGCCGCTGAAGCAGCGCGGGTCGGCCAAGGGCCAGAAAGGCACGCAGGTGTCATTCCTGCCCTCGCCCGCCACCTTCACCAAAGTGGAGTTCGACTTCAACACGCTGGAGCACCGCCTGCGCGAACTGGCGTTCCTGAACTCTGGCGTGACCATCGTGCTCACGGATGATCGGCATGCGCCGCAAAAACTCGAGAGCATGTGTTACGACGGCGGCCTCAACGCTTACGTGAAACATCTCGACAAGAGCCGAAAGCAGCTGATCGAGAATCCGATCGTCATCACCGGCACGCAGACGCTGGTGTCCGAGAACAAGGACATCCCGTCCAAGACCATCACGCTGGAAGCCGCGCTGGCCTGGAACGACGGCTATCATGAAAACACGCTGCTGTTCACCAACAACATCCCGCAGCGCGATGGCGGCACCCATCTGGCTGGTTTTCGTGCGGCCTTGACGCGCATGATTACGAAGTATGCGGCCGAAAATGGTTCGGGCGGGGCCAAGAAGGAAAAGTTCGACCTGACCGGCGAGGATTGCCGCGAGGGGCTCACCTGCGTGCTGTCGGTAAAAGTGCCGGACCCGAAATTCTCCAGCCAAACCAAGGACAAGCTGGTGTCGTCGGAAGTGCGGCCCGTGGTCGAGAACATCGTCGGCGATCAACTCGGCGCCTGGTTCGAAGAGCATCCGACCGAAGCCAAGATCATTATGCGCAAGGTCATTGAGGCGGCGTCCGCACGCGAAGCCGCCCGCAAGGCGCGCGAAATTTCGCGCAAAGGGGTGATGAACGCGTTCTCGCTGCCGGGCGGATTGGCCGAGTGCCAGGACCGAGATCCGACGAATACGGAATTGTTCATCGTCGAGGGCGACAGCGCCGGCGGCTCCGCAAAACAGGGCCGCAAGCGCGAGTACCAAGCCGTGCTGCCGATCCGTGGAAAGATCCTGAACGTCGAGCGCGCGCGCTTTGACCGCATGCTCGGCTCCGAGCAAGTGACCAACATCATCGCCGCGCTCGGGACCGGGATCGGGCGCGACGAGAAGGACGGCTTTAAGCTCGAAAAACTGCGCTACCACAAGATCATCATCATGACCGACGCCGACGTCGATGGCGCACACATCCGTACACTGCTGCTGACGTTCTTCTATCGTCAGATGCCGGATCTTATCGACAAGGGGCACCTTTACATCGCCCAGCCGCCGCTGTTCAAAGTGTCGCGCGGCCGCTCCGAGACCTATCTCAAAGACCAGAACGCCATGGACGATTATCTGATCGAGGCGGGGCTGGACGAGTGCAGCCTGACGCTGGCGTCCGGCGAAGTGCGCTCTGGGCAAGACCTGCGCCAGATCGTCGACCGGGTACGGATCGCGCAGAAACTCATGTCCGGGATGCACTCGCGCTATCCGCGTTTTCTCATTGAACACGCGACCATTGAAGGCGGATTCGATCCCGCCACGTTCGTCAGCGAAGCCAGGGCGAACGAGGTCGCGACCGCCATCGCCAAGCGGCTTGATCTGCTGGCGGACGAAACCGACGGGCGCTGGACCGGGCGCATGACGGCCGACCAGGGCCTGTCGTTCGTGCGCGAGTTGCGCGGCGTAAAAGAGGCCCATGTGCTCGATCGCGGACTGATCTCCAGCCTCGACGCGCGCCGCCTGAATGAGATGCACAAGGAGCTTGCCGAGATTTACGGCGCTCCCGCCAAGATGAGGCGCAAGGACGCCGAGATCGTCATCCACGCGCCCACGCAATTGCTGGAGGCGGTGTTCGTCGCCGGCAAGAAGGGCCTCGGCTCGACGCAACGCTACAAAGGGCTGGGTGAGATGAACGCCGAGCAGCTCTGGGAAACCACACTGGACCGGGACGCCCGCACGCTGCTGCAGGTGAAACTGGTCGATCTCACCGAGACGGACGAGATTTTCAGCAAGCTGATGGGCGACGTGGTCGAGCCGCGCCGCGACTTCATCCAGGAGAACGCGCTGAGCGTGGCGAACTTGGATGTGTAGCTCTGATCCCAAATGCCAGCGCCCCCTTGCCCTTGGGGAGAGGGCCGGGGTGAGGGGTTGAGAGGAAGGCTGTAGGTTGGGTTAGCGCGCCCCTTAACCTGCGGCTCTTGCCGTTCAGGTCGTTCGCGCGTAACCCAACACGTCCGTGCCCTGAATGTTTGGTTACGCGCGAATGATCTGCGGGACACATTGATGGGTTCGTAGCGCGCTAACCCAACCTACGCCCACGGCCCTCGTCACGCCGGCGGAAAGTGATTGGTGTAGATCGGGCCGTAAACCGGGTGGTTCACAACCACTTCCCGCAACGCAACCAACGTCGGTTGCGTCAGCGGCACTGGCGACCATTTCGCCAGCATGGCGAGATACACGTCCGCAATAGACAGATCTTTGCCGAGCAGGAATGGATTGAGGGTCTGCTCAATCACGGCAAAACTCTTGGCCATATGCGCCGCACCCGACGCCTTCACCGCCGCCGCCCCGGCCGCATCGGTGGTGTAGCGTTCGGGATAGAAATAGCGCAGGTCCGCCTCGTAGAGGTTCACCGCCATGAACAGCATCCAGCGCAGGAATTTTGCGTGGCCAGGCGTGCCGGGAGCGGGGGCGAGGCCGGCGCTCGGAAAAGCCGCCGCCAGGTGAATGATCATGGCCGCTGACTCGGTCATCAGCGTTCCGTCCGGCAGCGTCAAGGCTGGCACCTGCATCATCGGGTTGATCTTGGCGTAGGCCGCAGACTGCTGTTCGTTGTTGTTATAGTCGATGAGGATCAGCTTGAAGGGAGCGCCGGACTTGGTGAGCGCGGCCTCGACGGCAAAGCCGCCTGAGCCGGTGTTGGTGTAGAGGGTGTAGGTCATGGCGGGCCGTTCCTATATAGGTTGGGACGTGGGGTCGCAGCGCAAGGAGCCGGCATGATAACGGGCAGCCAGAACGCCGTCGAGCGGCTGAACGCCGATTGCCTGTGCCGCACCATCGATCTCGGCGCGCTGCCAGCCTCGCTGGCGGCCGAAGTTGGCGACGCCAGCCTCGCCGCCGAGCTTAGCCGGACGCATCCTGGCCTGACGTCCCGCCAGCCGGTCTATCTGTCGACGGGGCACGCGCGGGCCATGGCCCGGATTATCGGCGCGGTGGACCGCGTTGCGCTGTTGCCGGCCTATCGCGAGGCCGTGTTGGCGCCCGCTCCCGCAATTGCCCGCTTCGATCCCGGACCAACCGGCGTGTTCATGGGCTATGATTTTCACCTCGGCCCCGCTGGTCCCAAGCTGATCGAGATCAATACCAATGCGGGCGGCGCCCTGCTGAACGCCTATCTGGCCGAGGCGCGGCAGGCGTGTTGCGAGACGCTGGACGCGGCGTTTCCGCGCCCGCCCGGGATGGCCGAGATGGAGCGGCGGTTTTTGGCGAGCTTTGCGACGGAATGGCGAAAGCAGAGCCTTGATCGACCGCTCGTGCGCATTGCGATCATTGACGAAGCGCCGCAGACGCAATTCCTTTATCCTGAATTCCGGCTGTTCCAGCGCCTGTTTGAGCGGCACGGCATTGCGGCGGTTATCGCCGATCCGGCGGAATTGCGCTGGCGGGACGGGGCTTTGAGCCATGACGGGGCAAGGATCGATCTGATCTACAACCGGCTGACGGATTTTGACTTTTCTGGCGGCGCCTGTGCAGCGCTTCGCGCGGCCTATCTCGCCGGGGCGGCCGCCGTGACGCCCAACCCACGCGCGCACGCCCTGTTTGCCGACAAACGCGATCTTGTTCCGTTGACGGATCGCGGGACGCTGCAGAGTTTTGGCGCCAGCGACGCCGACATCGAGTTGATCGTTTCAGGCATCGCCAAAACCACCACGGTTGCGACCGCCGATGCTGAGGCGCTGTGGCGGGACCGTGCAAAACTGTTCTTCAAGCCGGCGCGCGGCCATGGCAGCAAGGCGGCCTATCGCGGTGACAAGATCACCAAACGCGTGTGGGCGGATGTTCTGGCAGGAGACTATGTCGCTCAGGACCTGGTGAGCCCAAGCGGGCGCGGCGTCAATGTCGATGGCGTCCGCCAGGACATGAAGGTCGATATCCGCAACTATTGCTATGGCAGCGAGGTGCAACTGCTAGCCGCGCGGCTCTACCAGGGCCAGACCACCAACATGCGCACGGCCGGCGGCGGCTTCGCTCCCGTGGTCAGCGGCGAGGTGACGTCGGATGTGGCGTGTGCGTGCCGGTGATTGAGGGATGAGGGATGAAGTAACAGGGATGAGGGAACAGTTGGAGGCTTCGTCCTTACTGTTACCTGTTACCTCATCCCTGTTACCTCATCCCTCATCCCTACTTCCCCGCCTTCCGCCTCGGCACCAGCTCTTGCATGATCTCCAGCTGGATCTGCTGGATTTCGGCCAGGCGCTGCCATTGCTTGGTCAGCATGTAATCGAACTTTTCATGCAGATGGCGGATCTCAAGCTCCGCCTTCAGGTTCACTTGATAGTCGTTGCGCGAGCGCAGGCGGTCTTTCTGTTCGGTGCGCTTCTGGCTCATCATGATGATCGGCGCCTGGATGGCCGCCAAGGTCGACAGCATCAGGTTGAGCAGGATGAAGGGGTAAACGTCAAACGCGCGCTTCTCGCCGAGCGCGAAGTTGATGATCATCCAGACCGCCATGACGGCGGCGAAGCTGATCAGGAACCACCACGAGCTGCCGAAGGACGCCAGATGGTCCGACATGCGCTCGCCGAGCGAGCGGTCCCCGGCATAATCTTCTTCCACGTCCTCGGAAATGGTCTGGTGGTTGTGCAGGCTGTCGGCCACCTGCTTGTCGAGTTCGCTGAGCTCGCCGCGTTCCGCAGTAAGGATTTCCTCGACATAGAGCGAGCGGTAACGCCCCACCTCGTCGCGGCCGATCAGGGCGTCCGGCGACAGGCCCGGATGATCGCGCATCATGCGGTCGACCAGCGTCGGGCGCACCGATTCCAGTGGTATGGCGTTGCGGCGCGAGATCATCCGCCCAGACAGGGCGCAGAGCACCTTTTTGCCATCGCCATGGGCGGGTAAGCCATTGTCGGAGATAGGAAGTTCGATCTGCTCGGACATCGCGGCCATCCGTGTGAGCGCTGCAACCGAGACCGGCCTAGCCGCGATTTGTGTCCTGGGGAAGCCTAATCGGCCAACCTTGCAAATCGGTAAGTTGGGAAATACGGGGACAGTATACCTATTTCATCGAAAGGGTGTCGATGGCTACAAAGGCCATTGAGAAATAGGTATACTGTCCCCGTATTTCCGCGCGCCGTCAGCATTTGCGCAGGGAAAGTTTCATCTGGTCGACTTGCTGCGTAAAAGTCATGACGATGTCCTGCCGGCAGCCGGACATGCGCACGGCGACGGTGGCGTCGGCGAAGGTGCTGGTGGCCTTGATGTCGAAGCCGGTGGGGACGGCCGAGCCGCTGAGGTTGCCCGACAGCGAATAGGTGTCCTCGGTCCAGGTGCCGCTGATGGCGCCGTCCTTGACCACCCAGCTGCCGCCCAGTTTCAGCTCGATGTCGGCGCCTTTGCAACGGATCGCCTGGCGCATCTGGCCAGGGGCAAGGTCGCGCTTGTAGAGGGCGACGCAGCGCAGCGCCTCGTTGCGTCCGTCCGGATAGACCGCGGTGCCATTGCCGGCCCAGCGTCCCGCCAGATCCTCGATCAGCGAGGTGTCATGGAAGGCGTCATGCGCTGTCACGGCCGCAGGAACAGGAACCCCGGTCGCGTCCAGTTCGGACGCAAACGTTGCACCACAGGCAATTGCCCATGCCAGAGTAGCCGTCGCAAAGTGTCGCATGAGCATATGCATATCGGCTTTCGGGCGTCCGGCTAGAGCTTCCAATCGGGAACTGTGCCCGAGGGGAGTTAAAGATTGGCGACTTTTAGACCTCGTCGTGGTTCCGGACTCAGCACTTCTTCAGTTTCGCGGTAAGCAGATCCACCTGCTTGGAAAACTTCATCACGATATCCTGCTGGCAGGTTGAGGTGCGCACCGAAATCGTCGCGTTGGCAAACTCGTTCTCGGCATAGAGGCTGTAGCCGTCCGGATCGAGCGAGCCGAGCAGCGTGCCTTTCAGCTCATATTTGGTCTCGAGCCAGGTGCCTGAAATGCTGCCGTCTTTCACCGCCCAGGCGCTTTCCAGCGACAGCTCAAGCCCTGTGCTGGTGCAGTGGATGGTTTGCTTCACCTTCTCGCCGGCCTTGTCGGCGAGGTAGACGGCGACGCATTTGAAGGCCTCGTGTTTGCCGTCCTTGTAGACGGCTTCGCCGGGGCCGGCCCAACGCCCGATCATGCTGGTCACCAGTTGGCCGGAGGTGGGCGTCGCGGCGCCAAATGCGGTGGCCGACGCCAGCACAGCGCCGGCGGCAATTGCTAGGACGGCGGCAGTCTTGCCGAAGCGCTGCAAAATCATGGTGTTGATCCCGGTTTCGAAACGCCCTGAGTGGCAGGCCATTGTGACCAAATCCGGTCGCCGAGGTCCGTGCGGCGATCATCCACAGGCTCACTCTTGCGCGGTGCGTTTCAGTTCGACGACCAGTTCGGTCAGGCGCAGCGAGATCGCCAACCCCTCGTCGATCGCCACTTTCACGCTCGCCCGCTCGATCACCAGCTTGCTCAGCCGCTCCTGGCATTGGCCGAAATGATGGCACAGCGCATCGGGCGCATCGATACCGCCATCCTCGATGGCATGCATGACGTGGCCGGTGTTGCGCACAGCCGCGCCGAGCACATGGGCG
>JANMVX010000108.1:0-5443 GCA_031393505.1 Hyphomicrobiaceae bacterium
ATGATGTCCTGGCGCGCCGGCTCGACGAACTCGGCACGCTCATCAAGACCATCGAGCGTGATGTGGCCGTGGCCACAGAAACGCTGGCGCTGTTCGTCCGCTACTTTCTCACCGTCACGCCGCCCCTGCCATCCGACGATCAGGAATCGGCGCGACTGCTGGGGAAAGAGCGGTTTCAGGTCTTTGTCGTCCAAGTCGGCCGGCAACTCGCTGGCAGCCAGCGTCTTGTCTCCGAGGTCCTGGAAATCATCGTCGCGCAGCGTCCGGATCTTCTGGCATCGGCAGGTATCGATGCGCCCCTGAAGCCAACCCCAACCTCAACCCCGAAACCCACGACCCAACCCAACGGTCATGAACCAGAGGAGCAAGACAGCTATGACTGAACTATTCCACGCGGTCGCGGCTGAAGAGGCCAATAGCCGTCGCCGGCAAATGTTGCGCACCGCCTTTGGCCCAACCATCGCCGCCGCTCTCGCCGATCCAACCGTACTGGAGGTGATGCTCAATCCCGATGGACGGCTCTGGATCGACCGGACGACGGAGGGCCGCAAGGACTCCGGCGAACGCATCCTGGCCGCGGAGGCCGAGCGGATCATCCGGCTAGTTGCCGCTCATATGCGCCGCGAGGTCAATGATGCAGCGCCAATCGTCTCCGCCGAATTGCCGGAGTCAGGTGAGCGCTTCGAGGGCGTCATGCCGCCTATTGCGCCCGCACCCTGCTTCTCGATCCGTAAGCCCGCCGAGGTGCTTTACAAGCTCGTCGATTTTATCGCCACCGGCATCATGACGCCGATCCAGTGCGACGTGCTCGCCACAGCCGTCCGTGAACGCAAGAACATTCTAGTTGCGGGTGGCACGTCGACGGGCAAGACGACCCTGGTCAACGCGCTGCTGGCCGAAGTCGCAAGGCTCGACGAACGCGTGGTCATCCTGGAAGACACGCGCGAACTGCGCTGCGCCGCCGAAGATACCCTGTCGCTTCGCACCAAACCGGGGGTTGCGGATCTGTCCGATCTGGTCCGATCGACACTCCGGCTACGTCCTGACCGGATCATCGTGGGCGAGGTTCGAGGGCCTGAAGCGCTGGATATGCTCAAGGCCTGGAATACCGGCCATCCCGGCGGCATCTCAACGCTGCACGCCAGTTCGCCAACGTTGGCTCTCTATCGGCTCGAACAGCTCATCCAGGAAGCCGTCGTAACTGTACCGCGCGATCTCATCTCGCTCGCCATCGACATCATCGTTTTCCTCGACGGCCGTGGCAGCAAACGCCGCGTCAGTTCCATCCACGAGCTCAACGGGCTCGATGACGATGGCATCTACCGGCTCAAGCAGATCGACAAGCCTACTCTGAGGACTGTCGCGCTATGAACGGTCGCTTCGCGAGCGGGCTGCCGCCCACACCGGCTCGGGGGATACCCCCGAAGCCCCGTTCGATTTGGACTTCTCTACGGACAGGGTGGCCGGAGGCGGCTCTGTATGCCGTAGGCATATTACTTCTGATCAGCATCCCGGCCCATGCCGCCGGGTCGGGCATGCCTTGGGAGGCGCCGCTGCAGCGCATCCTTGAATCGATTGAAGGTCCTGTCGCGAAAGTCTCGGCGGTGATGGTCATCATCATGACCGGGCTCAGTCTAGCCTTCGGCGACATGTCCGGCGGATTCCGGCGGCTCATCCAGATCGTCTTTGGTTTGTCGATCGCCTTTGCCGCGACGTCGTTCTTTCTGTCGTTCTTCGCATTCGCCGGCGGTGCACTGATCAACTGAGGACACCATCATGCTGCAGCAACCATCGACCATGCCGGGCTACGAAGTGCCACTGCACCGCTCGTTGACCGAAGCAATCTTGATCGCGGGGGCACCACGCAACTTTGTGATCTTGAACGGCACCCTATCGGCTGCCATCGGCCTCGGCCTCCGGCTCTGGATCGCCGGGCTGCTGATCTGGCTCGCCGGCCACGTTATCGCCGTCTGGGTCACCCGCAAAGACCCGGCGTTTCTCACCGTTCTGTCCCGTCACTCGCGCCACAAAGGAGCGCTCTCATGCTGAATCTCGCCGAATACCGCAAGACCACCGCCTACCTTGCCGACTATCTGCCCTGGGCCTTTCTAGTGGCGCCGGGCGTTGTGCTGAACAAGGACGGCTCGTTCCAACGCACCATCCGCTATCGTGGTCCCGACCTCGACAGCGCCACCGAGGCCGAACTGGTTTCGGTGACGGCGCGGCTCAACAACATCCTGAAGCGGTTCGGCGAGGGGTGGGCGCTGTTCTTCGAGGCCGAGCGCATTCCAGCACGAGACTATCCCGGCGCGAGATTTGCCGACGCCGCGTCCTGGCTGGTCGATGAGGAGCGCCGGGCGGCGTTCGAGACTGATAGCGCGCATCACGAAAGCCGCTATTTCCTGACGTTTCTCTATCTGCCACCGCCCGATGGCAATGCCCGGGCCGAGCGAATGTTCTACGAGCGCACCGAGGGTGGCGACGTCGAGGCCGATGCGTTCTCGCAGCTCGACTGGTTCCAGACTGAGACCGAGCGTGCGCTTGGAATGCTCGCGGCGATCCTGCCGGAAGCGCAGGCGCTCGATGATGAGGAGACGCTGACCTATCTGCACGGCACGATTTCTGGCAAGCGGCATAGGGTGGTCGTGCCTGACGTCCCGGCGCACCTCGATTGCGTCCTCAGCGACACGCCGTTCCTCGGCGGTGTCGAGCCAAAGCTCGGCGATGCCCACCTGCGTATGCTGACGGTCACGGGGTTCCCGAATGTCACCACACCGGGCGTCCTCGACGCCCTCAACGATCTCGGATTTTCGTACCGTTGGACCACGCGCTGGATCGCGCTCGATAAGGCGCAAGCCAACAAGCACCTGTCCAAATTGCGCCGTCAGTGGTTCGCCAAGCGCAAGTCCGTGGGCGCAGTGTTGCGTGAGATCATGTTCAACCGCGAAACCGTGTTGATCGATCCCGATGCCGAAAACAAGGCCCTGGATGCAGATGAGGCGCTTCAGGAACTTGGCGCCGACGACGTTGCCTTCGGCCATATCACAACGACGATTGTTGTGAGCGATCCCGATCCCGGTCGCGCCCGCGACAAGCTCTTGGCGGTCGAGCGCATCATCAATGGCCGTGGCTTCGTCACCATCCGCGAGAGCTTGAACGCCGTTGAAGCCTGGCTCGGCAGCCTGCCCGGCAACCCCTATGCCAACGTGCGCCAGCCCATCGTGCATACGCTCAATCTGGCGCATCTGATGCCGGTATCAGCGGTTTGGGCCGGGCCGGAGACCAATGCGCATTTGAACGCGCCGCCCCTGATGCTGACGCAAACACGCGGCGCAACGCCGTTCCGGTTCGACCTTCACGTCGGCGATGTCGGGCACACGCTGATTGTCGGGCCAACCGGCGCCGGCAAATCCGTCCTGCTCGCCATGCTCGCCCTGCAGTTCCGCCGCTTCATTGATGCCGAGGTCGCAATCTTTGATCGTGGCCGGTCGGCCCGCGCGTCCGTACTCGCGATGGGCGGTACATCCATCGAGCTCGGGCTCGGCGGCACTCTTGCCCTTCAGCCGCTCGCACGTATCGACGATCTGACCGAGATGGCGTTTGCACTGGACTGGGTGACGGGCCTGCTCGCCCATGAGGGCCTCAAGATCACGCCCGATATCAAGGAAGCGGTATGGACCGCATTGCGGAGCCTTGCCTCCGCACCCAAATCCGAGCGTACCCTGACGGGTCTGGCAGTGCTGGTGCAATCCAACGCCATCATGGCGGCGCTGTCGCCTTACACGCTCGAAGGAGCCTATGGCCGACTGTTGGACGGGGCATCCGAAACGCTGACGCTGTCTGAAGTTTTGCATTTCGAGATGGAACCGTTGATGCAGCACAAGGCCTTGGTGCCGCCCGTGCTGACCTACCTGTTCCATCGCCTCGAAGCGCGCTTCGACGGCCGGCCTACCTTGCTCATACTCGACGAGGCTTGGACCTTTCTCGATGACCCGTTGTTTGCTGCCCGTATCCGCGAATGGTTGAAGACGCTGCGCAAGAAGAACGTTGCCGTCGTCTTTGCGACCCAGTCGCTGGCAGATATCGAACGCTCGTCGATCGCACCGGCGCTGATCGAAAGCTGTCCGACGCGGATATTCCTGCCCAATGACAGGGCGCTCGAACCCCAGGCCCGTGCCGTCTACGCCAGATTTGGCCTGAACGACCGTCAGATTGAGATTCTGGCGACCGCTACGCCGAAGCGCGACTACTACGCCCAGACGGCTCGCGGCAACCGGCTGTTTGATCTCGCTCTGGGGCCAGTCGCTTTGGCGCTTTGCGGATCGTCATCACCTGACGATCAACGCCTGATCGATCGTCTCACGGCTACAACCAAACCGCACGACTTTGCCGACGCCTTTCTGCGCGCCAAGGATTTATCGTGGGCCGCCGACGCTCTTGCAGCATCCGCGGAAGCGGTCATCGCGCTCGATGTGCCGAGACGGATGCCGGGAACGGAAGCGGTTCAAGTAGCGCCGTCAGCCGTGGCGCCACCGAAAGCTGCGCTTGCAGCCCAATCAAGCCTTAGCTTTGATGGCGCGTTGCCGGAGCGATTCTCGCCCTTCCGTGTGCCTCCCAAGCCGAACCGGGCTGCCCGCAGAAAAGCGGCCCACGGCGTGTTGACGTCACTTACCGTCGCGCTGCTGTTAGCAAACGCGATCCCAAGACCCGCGAGCGCCCTGACCGTGTTCGATCCCCTGAACTACCAGGAAAATCTGCTGTCGGCCGTTCGCGCTCTCGAACAGATCAACAACCAGGTCCGGCAATTGCAAAACCAGGTGCAGATGATCACGCGCATGGATCAGAACCTGCGACCGCTCGGATCGAGCCTGTCGGCCGATCTTCAGCGCTCGCTGGCCGATATCCAATCGCGGCTCCAGGACGGCCAAGGCCTTGCCCTGAAGTTTCGCGAGACCGAGGCGGGCTATGCGCAACTGTTTCCCAAAGAGGTTTCTTCGGCGCTCTCGACCAATGACGTATTGCGCAACGCCAAAGCCCGATGGGATGAGGACTATGCCAGCCTCCAGCGCTCGGCCCTGGTGCAGGGCCAGATCGCCGACAGCGTCGGCGCCGACACCGGGTTGCTTGATGACGCCATGGCCCGCTCACGCAACGCAGGCGGTGCGCTCGAAGTCGCGCAAGCCGGCAATGAGCTTTCCGGACTCGGCGTGAAGCAGTCACTGCAATTGCAAAGTTTACTCGCCGCGCAGGCCCGCGCCGAAACCGTCCGGCGCGCCCGCGATCTCGCTGCCGAGAACGAAGCCCGGCAGCGCTTCAAGACCTTCCTCGGCACCGGTCCAGCCTACGCGGCGGGACCATGACCTGAGCGCCAGCTGACCTTTCCTCTTGAAACCAACCGCGACGCTGCCTTCCGGCGCCGGCGGCGGAGCCATGCCCATGGACG
>JANMVX010000116.1:0-3277 GCA_031393505.1 Hyphomicrobiaceae bacterium
GTTTATCGAGGACGCCATCACCAAGAACGGAGGCAGTGCCAAATCGCTGCCGATCAAGGTCGCGGCCATCGATGCGACACCCCAGGTGCTGGAAATAATCGCCATGAAGCCTGACTTTGTTGCCATCCATGGTGCGCCCACCACCGCCATCCTGCTGATGAAGGCAATGCACCAGTACGCGCTGAAGATACCGGCGTTCGCCGGGACGTACCAAGGCTCTCCCGTGGTTTACTCGGCGATAGGTGCGGAAGCGGGCAGCAATTTTTACTTCGTGAGCTGCTTCACGCCTGGCGGGGCCGATGAGTCGGCTGGCGTCAAGGAGATGTCGGCGGCTGCAGACAAGTACGGCCATTCGGCGTTCAAGGACGACGTCAATTACGTGGGCGGATGGGTGGTTGGACAGATGGTTGCCGAATCGGTCGCCAAAGTGGGGACTGAGCCCACCCGGCAGAAACTGGTCGAGTCGATGGGCAAGGGTTTCGTGGTCGATACCAGGGGAATTTCGCCGCCACTCAAATACACGCCGGACGACCACTACGGCCCGGCTTTGGCGCGACCCTACCGCTACGACTATCAAAGCAGGAAATTCAAGTCCTACGGCAATTACGCTGACTACCAGAAATATTTGAAATAAATGCGCGTGACCCTGCGGCCAGCCAGCGCACAATGCACGGCAGTGTGGACAAATTGCCAGCACGCCGTGCCGATAGATCTTCCACGGCTGGACGCGTCTGCAGTTGACCCGCTGATCGATCATTCGCCGGCGCCCGCTCGCGCAGGGTTCACGCAATGCCGGGCCTGGGCGTCGCCCTTGGATTGGCAAACTTCAATGCAAACTTCAAATCACGCCGGCCTCCCGCAGTTCAGCCAAGTCGGCCGCCGACATGTCCAGCAGTTCGTTGTAAATCTCCGCGTTATGGGCACCGAGCGCGGGGCCCAAATTGTCCAGCGAGCCGGGCGTCTCGGACAGGCGGGGCACGACGTTGGGTGCGTGGAAGGTGCCGACACGGCCGTCTTCCATCTGCTTGATGTTTTCCCGCGCCTGATACTGCGGGTCTTCAAAGATGTCGCGAATATCGTAGAGCGGGCCACAAGCCATCTCGGCGGCCTCGCAGCGCTTTAGGATTTCTTCTGCCGTCAGGGAGCCGGCCCACTGCGTCACCATGGCGTTCATTTCGTCACGCCGCTTGTCACGCTCGCCCATGGTCTTGTAGCGCGGATCGCTGGACAGCTCTGGCATGCCCATGGTTTGCGCCAGGCGCGCGAACATCTTGTCGCTGGAGCAGGCAATGGCCATCCAGCGCCCGTCGGACGACTGGTAATGACTGTGCGGCACGATGTTGACCGTGTCCGCGCCCATGGGCTGGCGGATGAACCCCGTGCGCCCATAGGACGGTGCCAGCTCGTCCATGATGCGGAAGATCGGCTCGTACAGGCCAATATCGATGAACTGGCCGCGCCCGCTCTTGTCGCGCGACCGCAGGGCCAGCAGCACGCCGAGAGCCCCGTACAACCCCGAGAAATAATCCGCCAAAGAGGTCGAGCCCGGCATCACCGGCTTGGCACCCGGCTCGCGCGCGAGGAACGACAGGCCGCTGAAAGCATGGGCAATGCGCGCATAGCCTGGACGGTGTTTGTACGGGCCGGTCTGGCCGTAGGCGCTGATGCGCAGCATGACCAGGCCCGGATTGATGGCGCGGAGGTCTTCAAAACCCAAGCCCCATTTCTCCAACGTGCCGGGGCGAAAGTTTTCCAGCACCACGTCCGATTTGGCCACAAGCTTGCGGAACAGCTCCTTGCCTTCTTCCAGCCGAAGGTCCAGCGTGATGGACTTCTTGTTGCGGGCCTCGCTCAGCCAGACCAGCGAGTCGCCGCACTCGGTCTGCGTGCCCCAGTAGCGCAGCGGGTCGCCGACGCCGGGCTGCTCGACCTTGATGACTTCGGCGCCAAACTCCGCCAGCGTCGAGCCTGAGAAGGGGGCTGCGATGAATGTGGCGATGTCCAGCACGCGCACGCCCGCGAGCGGCTTTTCACTGGCGATGGCGTCGATCATGATGCTTGCTTTCCGGCCGCAGCGGCATGGGCCTTTATGGCGCGGTCGCGCTCAAGAATATTTTGAGTCATCTTTAAATGGGCCAGGTCAACCAGCTCGCCGTCGATGCTTATGGCGCCCTGACCGCGGGCCGAGGCGGCGGTCATGGCGTCGGACACTTTTTGCGCCCAGGCGACCAGATCCACTGTGGGGCTGAACACTTCATTGGCCAGCGCGATCTGGTCCGGGTGAATGGCCCATTTGCCGTCATAGCCAAGCGAACGCGCGCGTGCCGCCGAGGCGCGAAAGCCGGCCGCGTCCTTGTAATTGGTGTAAGGGCCGTCGATGGGCCGCAAGCCATAGGCCCGGCAGGCCGCCGCAATGCGAGCGAGGGCATGGTGCCACTGGTCGTTGTAGAAGCGGTGGCGCTGCCCGTTCTCGTCCGCGTCGGTCAGCACGGCGTAGTCGGTATTGATTGCGCCCACCATGCGGTCGGGCGCCTGCATGCTAATGATGAAGTCGCCCACGCCAAAAACCAGCGCCTCCAGCCGCGTTGATGCTGCCGCGATCTGCTCGACGTTGGCCAGGCCCAGGGCCGTCTCCACCAGCGCCTCGATGCCGATGGGGTTGCTGCGGCCAATGGCGCGCTCTACGCCCGACAGCAGCGTGTCCACAAACTCGATGTCGCGCGCGCCTCCGGCCTTGGGCAGCAGCACCAGGTCCAGCCGCGGGCAAGCTTCGGCCACCTCGACGATGTCCTTGTAGCCCCATTCGGTGTCCAGACCGTTGACGCGGACCACCATGGTCTTGTTGCCCCAGTCCAGGTCGTTCAGCGCGGCGATGGCCAGCTTGCGTGCCGGCACCTTGTGGCTGGGCGCGACGGCGTCTTCCAGGTCGATGAAGATGACGTCGGCGTCGCCGCGCACGGCTTTCTCAAAAAACCGTTCGGACGTGGCAGGCACGGCCAGTTCGGAGCGGTGCAGGCGCTGGCGCCGAGGGGGGATGGTGATGGAGGTCAAGCGCTTACTCCGGTTCAATGCCTGCGGCCTTGATCGACCTGGCCCAGGTTGCGATCTCGCCGGTGGTGAATTCGCCGAGCTCGGCCGGCGACGTCGGGAAGGCTTCCATGCCCACACTCTTGAAGAACACGCCAACGGGCTCGGACTGAACGGCTTCGGCCATCAGCCGGCTGAGCGTGGCCACCACGTCGGGCGGCGTGCCGGCCGGTGCATAGGCGGCGAACCA
>JANMVX010000208.1:0-4751 GCA_031393505.1 Hyphomicrobiaceae bacterium
CATCGCCGCCAAGGGAGGCGTCGAATCCCGTTTTAATGTCGGCACACAGACAGAAGCCGCCGGCTATGGCTGGTTCGCGGCCATGCTGGTGGCGATGCTGGTCGGCACCGCGGGCGGCTGGCTGCAGGGCGTTTCGATTACACGGTTGAAAGTGCCCCCTTTCGTGGTCACGCTCGGAGGCCTTTCTGCCTTCCGCGGCCTGGCGCTGCTGATCGCCGGCGGCGGACCGATCAGCGGTTTCGATCCGGGCTATGTCTGGTGGGGCCAGGGCCGCATCGGCCCGGTACCGGTGCCGGTCATCGTCTTTCTGCTGTTTGCCGCAGCCGCCCATGTCGTGCTCGCCTACACCCGCTTTGGCCGCCAGATCTATGCCGTCGGCGGCAATGTCGAAGCGGCGCGGCTCGCCGGCTTGCCGGTGCGTGGCGTGCTGGTTTCGGTTTACACGATTGTTGGTTTTTTCTGCGGCCTGGCCGGTTTTATCCTGTCAGCGCGCCTCAACTCGTCCGAAGCGGTGGCCGGCATCGGCTATGAACTGACGGCGATCGCCTCGGTCGTGATCGGCGGCACCAGCCTGTTTGGCGGCGTCGGCGGCGTGATCGGCACCGTCATCGGCTCGATCTTGATCGGAGTTCTGATCAACGGTCTCGTGCTGTTGAACGTCTCGCCCTACATTCAGCAAATCATAATCGGCGTCATCATCGTGCTCGCCGTGGCATTTGATCAGTTTGCCAAGTCACGTTAGAAAATACGGCTGGAAGCTGGTGGACACGACCAAAGATATTTTGACGGCGCCCGCGAGTTGCTGATGGCCTGAGTGGCCAACCTCGAGGGCGACGCGCACGAACTGGCCCTCACGCACCTGCTTCAGCTTGATCGGCGCCGCGAAACTGCCGCGCTGTGGGTAGATTTCGATGAGACCATCTTCGGCCAAACGAGTCAGCGCAATTCGGACTGGCCACTGCGGCGGAACTGGGACACCACGATCTGGTTTTCCCGTGGCAATCGCGCGACAGTCCCGATCGAGCGCCAAGACGGTTTGCGGCGGCGCCCGGAGATGGTGCGACCACTGATGCAACGGCCAACGATCCGCGCGGTAAGGAGATGTGCCAACCCGGCCCAAGGCAGGGTCGCGCCGGGCGACAGGACAGTCAGGCTGATTGCGACAAAGAGCGGAACCCTGACGAATGCCGGCAAGACCTGAAGCATGCGCCGTCATCTCTCGGCGAACGCCAACCGGGATCGAGAGCGTCCCAGGCCACCCACCCGATCATGCTGCCGATGCCGAACATGATGACGCCGAACGCAAGCGCCTTGCTGCGCCGAAACCGCAGCACAAAGACAGTTTCCTGATCAAGTGACGGGCGCAATAGAGTTGTTCCGGGGTCGGCTGAATGGAGCGCCCTCATTCGCTGTTTGGCTGATACTGCCAGTAGGCGCCATTTTTGCCATGAACGGGCCGCATCTCGGGTTCCCGCTGATCAGGGGGACGTAACCCATGCAGAAGCTTGCCGATATCCTCGAGAAGCACCGGGCTTTCGGCAAAGGCATTGTGGTTCAGCGACAGGATGTCGGGGCTGGTAGCTGTGATATCTGCTGTGTCGACACCTTCGACCACGACAGGCCCCTGGGGCCCAACATAACCGGCGCGAGGGTTGGATGCGCCGTTGACCAGTCGCGACACGATGAGCGCTTTGTCGCTCGCTGAAGCATAGAGCGTAATCCCGCCTGCAACGTCGCGCAGCAGCGAGATCGCGGCGGCAAACTCCTGCGCATCCATGTCAGGCGCGGCCAGAATGACTTGGCCGATGTGCAGGTCGGCCCAGCCGGGTCCCGACTTCAGCAAGCCAAGGGCCCTCAACAGGAGTGGATTTCCCATGCTGTGAGCGATGAGGTGCACATGGCTGGCGCCGGACTTGGCAAAGACGAACTCGAGGAAAACGCGCAGATCGTCGGCAGCGGCCTGGGAGCTCTTCTGATCGGCGAAGTAGTCGGACTCCGCCAGTTTGCCGTGCGACGGCCAGCTGTAGAGGAATGCCGGGCCATCGAAATCGAGGTCATGGGCCAACTGGGCGGTGCGCAAGAGCGCATTGTCGAACGTGACGTTGAAGCCGTGCACGAACACCAAAGCTTGGCGTGGGTATCTCGTCGCCAGTTGAACTTTGGACCTGACGTCATTTCGCAAGGTACTCTCGTCACGTGTTTCGATGCGGGCGATCTTCATTCGCCGTGAGTCGACCGTCTTCAGCAGTCCGTTATGCGCGGTGGTCGCTCCCAGGCGCGCGGGGGCCGCGAGCAGATCGACAACGGCAGCGCCGAAGACATTTCGATCACCGCGCTCGCTTCCGTAACTGCCCGGACGGGTCGGATCGGCCCGACGGTTCGTACCAAAGAAGACGACCGTCCCAGGCGCCGATGCCTCGCCAAACTCAACACGCAGTCCAAGTACCGGTGCGGGCGGCAGCGGAAGGCGCTGATGGA
Source organism: Hyphomicrobiaceae bacterium (assembly GCA_031393505.1). GTDB lineage: Bacteria > Pseudomonadota > Alphaproteobacteria > Rhizobiales > Hyphomicrobiaceae > JANYHF01. Next base: position 2,479 of record JANMVX010000208.1, read on the forward strand.
ACTCGGCGGCCTCCCGATAGTGACCCTCAAGCGCCAGCAGATCGCCGAGCTGCTTGAGGCTGGCGAGCACATCGGGATCGTCGGGCGGCAGGTGTTTCTCCTGGATGGCGAGGGCCCTTCGGAGCATTGCTTCGGACGCCGATGACAGGTCGTGCTGAGTCTGCGAGTCCGCCTCAGCGAGCTTCGTTCCCAGGCCGGGATCGACCTTGGCCAGCATCTGGCCGATGGCCTGCTCGATGGCTTGCTGACTATCCTCGTTCGTGCGGGCCGAGTTTATCCATCGCTGGTACTGCTGGCCAATCACGGCGAGGATCGAAGCGACATCGAGGCTGTCGGCGCTGAACGCCCGTTCCGCGACTGCCAGCGCCTGCAATCGGAGGCGGATGGACTCATCTGTCGCGCTCTGCGCTTCGGCCACCGCCGCCGCGCTTTCGAGGATCTCGATCAGATTCCTTTGTGCGATCTGGCTCCTAACATCCGTCTCGCCAAACTGAGCGCGCAAAAGTTCGGCGTAGGTCCGCGCCAGCGGCAGGGCCTCGCTGTAGTTGCCCTGCTGATACATTTGCCGGATCTGCCGGAACTGCGCTGCCCGGTCATTCGACTGACCCGAAGCCGGCGCGCAGGGCGGTGCTAGCGACAGCAACGCCACCACGACGGTCAGCCAGGCAAAACCATGGCGCATTCGCCACTCCATCCGGCATCCGCAAGCCTACTTGTTGGTACACAAGAGACGATCTCGCGCCAAGCCATTGCTCGAATGCTAACAGCGCTTGAACGGTTCAGACTGTCAAAATCACTGATGCGCAATCGACACCAATGCTGGCGTCCCAGGACGTGGTGTAGGAGACGGGGCGGCAGTGTTGCGCGTAGGGAGGCCCGTAGGCCGACCGGAGCGCAACACCGCCGGATAGCGCTTGTTGTCCCCGCTATCCACAGCCCCTGAAAGAGCGGTCATGGGCCGACTCACTGTTTGTTTGGGTTTCCACACTCAGACCTACAGGACCCTCGACCCATGACCTTTGACAGAATGACGCTGAAGCAGCTCGTTGAGAAGGGCTCTGACGCCGATCTCCTCAGGGAGATGATCGGCTTCGTCGCCAGCCGCATGATGGACATGGAGGTCGAGAGCCTCACCGGCGCCGCCCATGGCGAACGATCCGACGACAGATTAACGCATCGCAACGGTTACCGCACGCACGACTGGCACACCGGCGCCGGCACCGTGCCTGTCGCCATCCCCAAGCTGAGACGGGGCTCATACTTCCCCTCCTTCCTGGAGGCGCGCCGCTCGTCGGACAAGGCGCTGGTCGCGGTCATCCAGGAGGCCTACGTGCACGGCGTGTCGACACGATCCGTAGACGATTTAGTTAAGGCGATGGGGATGACCGGCATCTCCAAGAGTCAGGTGTCGCGGCTATGTGAAGATATCGATGGCCGCGTCGGCGCCTTCCTTGAGCGTCCCATCGAAGGATCGTGGCCATATCTATGGATCGACGCCACCTACATCAAGGTGCGCGAAGGCGGCAGAATCATATCAGTTGCTGTGATAATTGCTGTTGGGGTGAATACGGATGGCCGCCGCGAGGTTCTGGGTATGGCGGTTGGCCCATCGGAGGCCGAGCCGTTCTGGACCAAGTTCCTACGCTCACTGACGACCCGTGGACTGCGCGGCGTCAAGCTGGTGATCTCCGATGCGCATGAAGGCTTGAAGGCGGCCGCAAAGAAAGTGTTCGGCGCGGCCTGGCAGAGATGCCGGGTTCACTTCATGCGCAACGCCATGGCGCACGCTGGCGTCAAGCAGCGCGGCATGGTGGCGGCGGCGATCCGCACCGCCTTCGTGCAGGAGACGGAGAAAGAAGCGCATACAGAATGGCGCGCCGTCGCCGACCGTCTGCGCGAACGCTTCCCGCGCCTGTCCAAGCTGATGGACGAAGCCGAGAACGACGTGCTCGCCCATATGTCGTTCCCCAAGACCCATTGGCCGCAGCTCCATTCGACCAACCCGATCGAGCGGCTGAACCTGGAGGTCAAGCGCCGCACCAACGTGGTGCAGATCTTCCCCAACGAGGCCGCCATCGTTCGTCTGGTCGGCGCTCTGCTGCTCGAACAGAACGACGAGTGGGCGGTGTGCCGGCGCTACATGAGCCTGGAAACGCTGGCCGGACTGGGCAATACTACCGACGTCAGGCCAACAGCCATCCCGGCCGCCTGACCCCGAGCAGCAGTGGCTCGGCTCATGCCGTTGATCTTACACCACGTCCGGGGGCACGACC
>JANMVX010000231.1:0-1506 GCA_031393505.1 Hyphomicrobiaceae bacterium
ATGCGCCAAAGCTCCGAGACGCTGGCAGGACGTGTCGCCTATCTCGACATTCTCCCTCTCAATGCCCAGGAGACGGCGAACGCAGGGATCGCGCTCAATCGCGCCTGGCTCAGAGGCGGCTTTCCCGAGAGCGTCCTTGCACCGTCTGACCAGGACAGCCTCGATTGGCGCACCAGCTTCATCCGCAGCTACCTTGAGCGCGACGTGCCGATGTTTGCGCCGCGCATGCCGGCAGAGACGGTCGGACGCCTCTGGAAAATGCTGGCGAATGGGCAAGGCAGCCAACTGAACCAAGCCCGCTTGGCGACCAGCCTCAGTACGGCTGCGCCGACGGTCGGCCGATACCTCGATCTCCTGGTCGATCTGCTCTTGGTTCGCCGGCTGCAGCCTTGGAGCGGAAATCTCGGCAAACGCTTGGTCAGGGCGCCAAAAGTCTATGTGCGCGATAGCGGCATTCTGCACGCGTTGCTTGAACTCGAGACCCTCGATGATGTTCTTGGCCACCCAATTGTCGGGCCGAGCTGGGAGGGCTTTGTCATCGAGAACTTGATCGGCGCCGCGAGCAAACGGCTGACACCCTTCTACCACAGGACAGCCGATGGCGCCGAGATCGACCTCGTCTTCGAGCGGGGCGGCAAGCCCAGCATTGCCATTGACGTGAAACGGTCTTCCGCCCCTTCGGTGGCAAAAGGCTTCAGGATCGGTTGCGCCGATCTCGGCATCGAGAAACGGTTCGTCTGCTATCCCGGCACGGAGCGCTTTTCCTTGGGAGGCGGTATCGAGGCCGTACCGCTGGCGGCGCTGATGGACGACTTGGCTGGCGCCTAAAGCCGGCCAAGTCGATCACCCGCACCCACCGCTTGAGCTTGCCCCCGCAATAGTGGATATTGCCCGCCAACCAATACCCCCCATCCCCCAAAGGACACCTCCGCCATGGACCAGCGCGTCGATACCCTCATTCGCGAACGCAACTACATCGACGGCGCCTGGGTTGGCGAGGGAACGCTGAAGGTCATCAACAAGTCGACCGGCGCGGAAATCGCCAAAGTGCCGATGATGGGGGCCAAGGAAACCCGCGCCGCCATCGACGCCGCCGCCGCCGCCTTCCCGGCGTGGTCCAAGCGCACGGCCAAGGACCGCTCGAACCTTTTGCGCACCTGGTTCAACCTGATCGTCGAGAACGCCGACAAAATCGCCGCCATCATGACGGCCGAGCAGGGCAAGCCCCTCGCGGAGGCCAAGGGCGAAGTGATGTATGCGGCCTCGTTCATCGAGTTCTACGCGGAGGAGGCGCGCCGCATCTATGGCGAGACCATCCCCGGTTTTCGGCCGGATTCGCGCGCTATCTGCATCAAGCAGCCGATTGGCGTCATCGCCGCCATCACGCCCTGGAATTTTCCCGCCGCCATGATCACCCGCAAAGTCGGCCCGGCGCTGGCCGTGGGTTGCACGGCGGTGGTTAAGCCGGCTTCCGAGACGCCGCTCACAGCCTTGGCGCTCGCCGAA
>JANMVX010000234.1:0-5393 GCA_031393505.1 Hyphomicrobiaceae bacterium
CCGCCGTGGTCAAGATGCAGATGGCTGGGCACGACATAGGCGATGTCGTCCGGGGTCAGTCCGATCTTCTTCAACTGGACATCGATCGCCACGTCGGGGGTCATCGCGGGCTTCAACGCCTGGTTCGCCTTGCCCCACCAGTTCGGATCGGTGATCAGCTTGTCGTTGTTGCCGGTATCAAAGAGCACGTTGCCCTTCGGATGCTTGATGACATAGAAGCCGACTGGCACCACTATCTGCGGTTCCATCGGCGCAAAATTCAGCAGGGCACCCTTGCCGAGCGTCAAGGCACCGGAACTGAAACCATACAGGCGGATGTCCTCGTCCTTGGCGTGCGCCGTGCCGAGGGCGGTCAGAAAAGCCGCCATCATGATAATGAACACTCCCAGACTACGCGGTGCCGAACGGGCTTGCTTCATATGTCTCCTCCTTGGGTGGCCAAACGTTTAGCGTAGTTTAGCGCCGAATCAAAGCGTTGGCACACTCGATCCGTCGAACAGGCTTCGAATCAGCCCGCCCAAAATCACGTCGCCGAGCCCCGGCATGAGCGCGCGACCAACGAGCGCACCGGCGCCCACGGCCACTGCAGTCGGCCCGGTTGCTGCGGATTTGTGAACAGCGCAGAAGCGTGTCGCGCCAACGCTTGAGTTCGGGCCGCGATGCCCCAGCCCGGATATTTCACCAGCGAGGTACAGGATGCCTTCGCGACGCTGAGTGGAGGGTTCGCTCCGCGATTTGTAGCGCATGCGCGGTGTTTGATGCGCTGTGCGGGGGTAACCCTGCAGCCAGGGTCGTGGTGAGTGAGCGCTCAAGTCGGCGGCAACTGGATGGAATTGGCATGTTCGCCTCGGCATGCCTCGGGTTTTTACCGAGTTCGATATTCCGAGAGTCGCTGTTGCCCAGAATCTAATGTCGCGATGGCGACTGGTTTCATAGCATCGGGTTCCGATGGACAGGGCGCTCGACTTGGCGAAGGCCAAGACACGCGACCTGTCTCGGTACGCAACCTGAACCGCTCGCTCCGGGCGCCTATTGGAACTGATCCATGTCACCCAACTGCGTCAAACGCCTTGGGCTCGTTGTGAAAAAGGCGAGCTTGTCCCATGAAGAATTTTCCCGCCACTGGCTAACGGTCCATGCTGATCTCTGCAAGAAATTGCCGAACATGCGCCGCTACTCGGTCAACCTGGTGGATCGGAATCGATTTCCCGAGTTCGGGTACGACGGGTTTTCCGAACTCTGGTTCGATTCGGAAGCGGCCCTCACTGCATCGTTGACCAGCCCCGAGGGCAAAACCCTGCTCGAAGACCTGCCGAATTTCACCGAGCGCATTTATCCGATCTTGAGCCACGAGTACCACCAGATTTGGCCCTGACAGCACCGTGGAGCCAGGCAGATCGACGAGAATTAGTCCCAGCGCAATGCGAAACTTAGAAGAATTTTCCGGAGACATCCCATGAGTATTGCCAGCAGTGCCGCCATCGTCGGTGGGCGCACATTCGAAGACAGTACCTACGCCAAAGTCACGTGGAGGATCATCCCGTTGCTCTTCCTGTGCTACGTCGTGGCGTACCTTGATCGCGTCAACGTCGGTTTCGCAAAGCTGCAGATGGTGAACGATCTGAAGTTGAGCGATACCGTGTATGGGCTGGGCGCCGGTATGTTCTTCGTCGGATATTGCCTGTTCGAGGTGCCCGCCAATCTCCTTTTGTACCGCGTCGGCGCTCGCAAGGTGTTGACTCGCATCATGATCACGTGGGGGGCAATATCTGCCTTGACCATGTTCGTTACCACACCCACGGAGTTCTACGTCATCCGGTTTCTGTTGGGTATCGCGGAAGCCGGCTTCTTTCCGGGAATGATTCTGTACTTGACCTATTGGTTTCCAGCCGAGCGCCGGGGCCGCATCGTTTCGCTGTTCATGACCGCCGTCCCCGTTTCCGGCATCGTCGGCGGCCCGCTTTCCGGCTGGATCATGGTGCACTTTGCGGGCGTCAACGGCTGGGCTGGCTGGCAATGGCTGTTTTTGCTCGAAGGCGCTCCGACCATGTTGATCGGCATCGTGGTCTGGTTTTACCTCGACGACGGGATCGCTTCGGCACGCTGGCTGAGTGACGACGAAAAGCGGCTGCTCAAAGAGAAGATCGAAGCCGACAACGGCAGCAAGGCAGACCATTCATTCCTGAAAGCGCTGCGCAATCCAAAGGTGTGGATCCTGGGGCTGATGTACTTCGGTGTCGTCATGGGGCTCTACGGTATCAGCTTCTGGCTCCCCACCCTGATCAAGGCCACGGGTATCAATAACCCGCTGGACGTCGGCTTTCTGTCCGCGATCCCGTACATCGCCGCAGTGGCGGCAATGCTTGTCGTGGGCGCCAGTGCAGACAAACGGCGTGAGCGCCGATGGCATTTCGCGATACCGGCCATTCTTGGCGGAATCGGCCTGATTCTGAGCGCGACATTTGCCGGCAGCACGACATTCGCGCTCGCCGCGCTGACCTTGGCGGCGGCGGGAATCATTGCTTCGCTGCCCTTGTTCTGGACCTTCCCGCCGGCCTTTCTAACCGGCTCCGCTGCTGCCGGCGGAATTGCGCTGATTGGCGCATTGGGCAATCTGGGCGGCTTCGTGAGTCCGTATACCCTCGGGTTTGTCAAAGACCTGACGAAAAGCACCGACGTCGGCATGTACGTTCTGGCTGGCGTCGTTTTCATGAGTGCAATTCTTGCCCTCGTGTCGATGCCCGCTCGCCTGGTCAATCGCTAGTTGCGAATGCGAGTAGCTGCACTCCGGAGTGCAGCTACTCGCGTTCGCGCAGACGGTGTGCTTCGATCAGCGCCAGGGCCCCTTAGATGCGTCACTCAAGGCGACTCCCGTTGGCTGATTTCCGGGGCATCAACACGGTGTAGTCGATGTCGAGTACGACGGCCGGGTGATACGCAGACGGAGTCGAACTCTCGAGCCTGGCGGCTGACACCTTGGCAGGCAGCGCGTTCTTCAGGCCGACGAGCCGCAGGCGCAGCGCGCCGACGTCGCTGCGCCCCGGCAGCTTCCATTTTTCGATGACTTCCGAGTACGCGTACAGCGTGTCACCTGCGACCGTCGGCGCGACGTGCGAACCCGCATTGATCGCCATGATGCCAAGCACGTTCTCCAGGCCGTCGTAGGCGAGCGACCGGCAAACGGACAGGACGTGGCCGCCGTAGACGAGGCGTCGTCCGACCGGCGATTCCGCCATGGCCAGCGCGTCGAAGTGGGGTCGGGCGTTGTTTTGGTAGAGGCGCGCGGCCGCCATGTGGTCCGCTTCCTCGATCGTCATGCCGAGCGGATGGTTGATCCGCTCCCCAGGCTGATAGGCATCCCAGAGATCGTTGCAGGCGGTGGCCTCGCACCAGTCATCGAGTGCCTCTTTGGAGCCAAGCCGGGCATGGACGACAAGCTGGTCCAGGGCGACTGCACTCGCCAGATTCGGAACGTGCGAATCCTTCACGTGCGTTTGCGGCCGCCGTTTGTGAACCATCACCCATCGAACCCAGCTCAGAACGGCGCTGTCGTTCTTGTCATAGCAGGTCGAGCGGACGTAGACGATGCCGGTCTTGCGGCTCGAATTTTCCTTCAGGCCGATCACCACGCTTTCGCAGCGCAGCGTGTCTCCGCTGAACACCGGGGCGAGAAAGCGCAGTTCGGCGTAGCCGAGGTTGGCAACCGCGTTCAACGAGATGTCGGGCACCGTCTTGCCGAAGGCGACGTTGAAAACCAGAAGGTCGTCGAGCGGGCGGCTCGCATAGCCGAGCTGCTTCGCCGCCGTGCAGGCCGAGTGCGCCGCATACCTGCTGCCGGTCAGCGCCATGTAGACCGAGCTGTCGCCCTCGGTGAGGGTGCGCGGGGTGCCATGGCGAATGACTTGGTTGAGACGAAAATCCTCGAAGTAATTGCCGTGTCGCTCCTTGCTGGACACGGTCGTTCCCCTCGAAACAGGCGCCGGGTTGGAAGGGACGTTCATGCAGCTCGAGCCGTGGTTGTCGTTGCCAGGTGGCCCGCGGCGTCCTGAGCCCACCGGCAGATGGAGCCGTCGTCTTGCCGGTCTTCACAGACCGAGAAACTTGACGTGTCGATCACAGGTCGCACCGCGCGAAAGCTGAATTCGGTGACGCACGCCGCGGGTAACGCTTGCCGCGGCAGATCGAACAACTGCGTGACGCCTAACGTGGCAGCCAGCGCGCTCAACGACGTCGCAACCGCAGCGTCATTGCTCATCTCGCTCCGGCCGATCCAGCGCTTTGATTCATCGATGGTCATGGCAGGTCCGCAGAGTCATCCGGTGCCCGCCAGGGGGTCGCGGCTCGGGCCTGCGACCACCCCCGCGTCGTGCAACTTGCCGACCGCCGCAGCGTCCAGCCGCAGCACATCCATCAGGATCTGATCGGTGTGCTGTCCGAGCAAGGGCGCTGGCTCAATCCGGCCGCGCGGCACGCCGGCGATGCGCACCGATGTACCTGCGGCCAGGTGGTGTCCGATCCCCGCCGTTTCGACGCGCTCGAACACCGGATTGCTGGCGCTGACCCGAAGGTCGGTGGCCAGCGTTTGGCGCACGGTCTGGTAGCGCCCCCAACAGACGTTGTTGGCCTTGAAGATGTCGGCAATGTGAAAGCTCGTTCGGCTCGAACACCAGCCCTCGACCAAGGCGGCGATACCCTCCCGCGCCTCATATCGCTCGCCTTCCTTGGCGAAGTCCAGACCCATCGACGACGCCAGGGCGCCGATTTGCGCCTCCAACTGACACGCCTTGACCAGGCACTTCCATTGACCGAGCGAGATCGCTGCAACGAAGATGCGCGCCCCGTCTGAGGTCGCGAAGTCCCGCCCGAACGCGCCATAGAGATGATTGCCCAGCGAAGGGCGCTCCTGATCGAGCAGTTCCGCCTGCGCCAGCATGCCGAGGTGCGAAAGCATGGTGAACGCCACGTCCGAGAGGGCCAGTCGAAGTTCTGCCCCTTTGCCTGTGGCCTGGCGATGCGCCGCGGCGGCCGTCACAGCGAACGCTGCCTGATACGCGCAGGCGATGTCCCAGGCGGGCAGCACATGGTTGACGGGCGCACTTTCGCAGCCGCCGCCTGTCATGCTGGGGAAGCCGGTTGCGCAATTTACCGTGTAGTCCACCGCGGTCGAACCGTCCGGGTTGCCTTCGATCGTGCAGGAAATCAGGTCGGGCCGCTGCGCCGCCAAAGCTGCGTGCGAGAGCCAGGGCACGCCAATGTTGGTCAGCAGCACGCCGCCATTCTCGCCAGGCGCGGTCACCAGTGCGCGAACGAGTTCTTGCCCCTGCGGGCTGCGGATGTCGATCGCGATGGAACGCTTGCCCTTGTTCAGCCCGGTCCAGTAGAGGCTGCGGCCT
>JANMVX010000267.1:0-6828 GCA_031393505.1 Hyphomicrobiaceae bacterium
CGGCCGGCGCCGTCAGCGGAAGCTGCTGAGTAAGAGGAAGGCGTGAAATCGTGAAGTCGCCAAATCGTGAAGTCGTGAGCGTTTTCACTGACCCGATTTGGCGACTTGGCGACCTGCCGACTTCACGTCTTTCTTAACGTACCGATTTCAAACGCCTGGCAGCCACCCCTGCCACCCAAACGGAGCCCACGCGATGACCCAACTCGACGTCGCAAGCGTTTTCAACCCGGCCCAACCGGCCCAGACCTTCGATCAGATCCGGATCGCGATTGCGAGCCCGGAGCAGATCCATTCCTGGTCGTTCGGCGAGATCAAGAAGCCCGAAACCATCAACTACCGCACCTTCAAGCCGGAGCGGGACGGATTGTTCTGCGCACGTATCTTTGGTCCGATCAAGGACTATGAGTGCCTTTGCGGCAAGTACAAGCGCATGAAGTACAAGGGCGTGATCTGCGAAAAGTGCGGCGTCGAAGTCACGCTGGCCAAGGTGCGGCGCGAGCGCATGGGCCACATCGAGCTGGCCGCCCCCGTCGCCCACATCTGGTTCCTGAAGTCGCTGCCGTCCCGCATCGGCATGCTGATGGATATGACGCTCAAGGATCTTGAGCGCGTGCTGTATTTCGAGAACTACATCGTCACCGAGCCGGGCGTTACGACGTTTGCAATGGGTGAGCTGCTCAGCGAAGACGCCTTCATGAAGGGCCAAGAGGAGTTCGGCCCCGACGCCTTCACCGCCGGCATCGGCGCCGAAGCGATCCGCGATCTGCTGATGAAGCTGGATCTGCCCAAGCTCGCCGTCGATCTGCGCATCGAGATTGCCGAGTCCACCACCGAACTGAAGCCCAAGAAGCTGGCCAAGCGCCTGAAGCTGGTCGAGTCGTTCCTGGAGTCGGGCAACAAGCCGGAGTGGATGATCCTCACCGTCGTTCCGGTCATCCCGCCGGAGCTGCGCCCGCTCGTCCCCCTGGACGGCGGACGTTTTGCGACCTCGGATCTCAATGACCTCTACCGCCGCGTCATCAACCGCAACAACCGCCTGAAGCGGTTGATGGAGCTGCGCGCGCCCGACATCATCATCCGCAACGAAAAGCGCATGCTGCAGGAGTCCGTGGACGCCCTGTTTGACAACGGCCGCCGCGGCCGCGTCATCACCGGCGCCAACAAGCGTCCGCTGAAGTCGCTCGCCGATATGCTGAAGGGCAAGCAGGGCCGCTTCCGCCAGAACCTGCTCGGCAAGCGCGTCGACTACTCCGGCCGTTCGGTCATCGTGGTCGGTCCCGAGCTGAAGCTGCACCAGTGCGGCCTGCCCAAGAAGATGGCGCTGGAGCTGTTCAAGCCCTTCATCTACTCGCGCCTCGACGCCAAGGGTCTGTCGGCCACCGTCAAGCAAGCGAAAAAGCTAGTGGAGAAGGAGAAGCCGGAGGTCTGGGATATCCTCGACGAGGTGATCCGCGAGCATCCCATCCTGCTGAACCGTGCGCCTACGCTGCATCGTCTCGGCATCCAGGCGTTTGAGCCTGTGCTGATCGAGGGCAAAGCGATCCAGCTGCATCCGCTGGTCTGTTCGGCCTTCAACGCCGACTTCGACGGCGACCAGATGGCGGTGCACGTGCCACTGTCGCTGGAAGCGCAGCTGGAAGCCCGTGTGCTGATGATGTCCACCAACAACATCATGCATCCCGCTTCGGGCGCGCCGGTGATCGTGCCGTCGCAGGACATCGTGCTCGGGCTCTATTACCTCTCCATCATCTCGGATGGCGAGCCGGGCGAAGGCATGCTGATCGGCACCGTGCACGAGGCGCGACACGCGCTCGAGGCCAAGGCCTGCACCCTGCACGCCAAGATCAAGGGCCGCTTTGTCACCGTCGACAAGGCCGGCAAGCCGGTGGTGCAGCTCATCGACACCACGCCGGGCCGCATGCTGCTGGGCGAGCTTCTGCCCAAGCACGTCGCGGTAAAGTTCGACCTCGTCAACCAGCTGCTGACCAAGAAGAACATTTCCAAGATGATCGACTCGGTCTACCGCGAGTGCGGCCAGAAGGAGACCGTGATCTTCTGCGATAAGATCATGGCGCTCGGCTACCTGCACGCCTGCAAGGCCGGCATCTCGTTCGGCAAGGACGACATGGTCATCCCCGAGACCAAGGCCAAGATCATCGAGGACACGCGCGAGACCGTGCGCGAGTACGACCAGCAGTACAACGATGGTCTGATCACGCAAGGCGAGAAGTACAACAAGGTCATCGACGTCTGGGCCCGTTGCACCGACCGCGTCGCCAAGGAGATGATGGACCGTATTTCGGCCGTCAAGAAGGACAAGGCCGGACGTACCCTGCCGATCAACTCGATCTACATGATGAGCCATTCGGGAGCGCGCGGCTCACCCACGCAGATGCGCCAGCTCGCCGCCATGCGCGGCCTGATGGCCAAGCCGTCGGGCGAAATCATCGAGACCCCGATCATCTCCAACTTCAAGGAGGGGTTGACGGTGCTCGAATACTTCAACTCCACCCACGGAGCGCGAAAAGGCCTCGCCGATACCGCCTTGAAGACGGCCAACTCGGGCTATCTCACTCGCCGTCTGGTCGATGTGGCGCAGGACTGCATCATCACCGAGAACGATTGCGGCACCGACGGCGGCATCATGACCTCGGCCGTGCTGAACTCGGGCGAAGTGGTCGTCTCTCTCGGCGACCGCGTGCTCGGCCGCACCATCGCCGACGACATCCGCGATCCCTCCTCAGGCAAGCTGCTCATCAAAGCGGGTACGCTGATCGACGAGCTGACCAAGGAGATGATCGACAAGGCGCATGTGCAGCAGACGCGCATCCGCTCGGTGCTGACCTGCGAGACCAAGATCGGCATCTGCGGCAAATGCTACGGGCGCGACCTTGCCCGCGGCACGGCGGTCAACCTCGGCGAAGCTGTCGGCGTCATCGCCGCGCAGTCGATCGGCGAGCCCGGCACGCAGCTCACCATGCGCACGTTCCACATCGGCGGCACGGCGCAGGTGGTCGACCAGTCCTTCGTCGAATCCACCTTCGAGGGCACGGTCAAGATCAAGAACAAGAACGTCGTCAAGAACTCCGGTGGCCAACTGATTGTCATGGGACGGAACATCGCCATTGCGGTGATGGACGCCGAGGGCAAGGAGCGCGCCACGCACAAGCTGGTGCACGGTTCGCACCTGAAAGTGGACGACGGCGACAAGGTGAAACGCGGCCAGCGCATGGCCGAGTGGGATCCCTACACCCGTCCCATCATCACCGAAGTCGACGGCACGGTCGAATACGAGGACCTGGTCGAAGGCATCTCGGTCAACGAGCAGTATGACGAGTCGACCGGCATCACCAACCGCGTGATCGTCGATTGGCGCGCCAACCCCCGCGGCGGCGATCTCAAGCCGGCGCTGGTGGTCAAGGACTCCAAGGGCATGCCGGTAAAACTGAAGCGCGGCGGCGAGGCACGGTACCTATTGTCCGTGGAAGCCATTCTCTCGGTTGATCCCGGTACGGACGTAAAAGCCGGCGACGTTCTTGCGCGTATCTCGCTGGAAAGCGCGAAAACGCGTGACATCACGGGCGGTCTGCCGCGCGTGGCCGAACTGTTCGAAGCCCGCCGTCCAAAAGATCACGCCATCATCGCGGAGATCTCGGGCACGGTGGAATTCGGCAAGGACTATAAGAACAAGCGCCGCATCAACATCGTTCCGGATGAAGAGAATGTCGAGAAGTCCGAGTACCTGATCCCGAAGGGCAAGCACCTTGCCGTGCAGGAGGGCGACCGCATCGAGAAGGGCGAATACCTGATCGACGGCAACCCGGCCCCGCACGACATCCTCGCCATCAAGGGCGTCGAAGAGCTGGCCGCGTTCCTGGTCAACGAAATCCAGGAAGTGTACAGACTTCAGGGCGTGACCATCAACGACAAGCACATCGAAGTGATCGTGCGCCAGATGCTGCAGAAGGTGGAAGTCACCGATGCGGGCGACACGGAGCTTCTCAAGGGCGAGCAGGTCGACCGCATCGAGTTCATGGAATACAACGCGGCGTATGAGAAGAAGGGCAAGCGGCCCGCCGTGGCCGTGCCGGTGCTTTTGGGCATCACCAAGGCGTCGTTGCAGACGAAGTCGTTCATCTCGGCGGCCTCGTTCCAAGAGACGACCCGCGTGCTGACCGAAGCGGCCGTCGCCGGCAAGGTCGATACGCTCGAAGGCCTGAAGGAGAACGTGATCGTCGGCCGGCTTATTCCCGCTGGTACCGGCGGCATGCTGCGTAGGCTGAAGGTCGTGGCGACCAAACGCGACGACCTGATCATCAAGCAGCGCCAGCAGGTGGTGACGGAACGGGCCGCGTTGGCGGCGCCGAAGAAGGTGGAGCCGGTGGCTGTGCCGGAGTCGAGCGAGGCGGCGGAGTAGGCATCGCCCGTGCGGGCGTGTCCTGCACCGGATGGAATGACAGCGGCCGCCCCGGGGAACTGGGGCGGCCGTTTGGTTTTTGTCATACTGTAGTATGGGCAGAGGTAGTTTGTAGGGACGGTTAGCAATCGCCCAGCCCACATGAAGGTCCCTCAAAGTGCTGAAAAAATGAAATCACTTGAATCAATCGCTGATTTATGAACTCCATCAATAATAACCACCTGCCCATGGGAATGTATAACGACACCGGCCTTGCTGTCAGAGATTATTATTTCCGACATATCTCTCACTCCGTCTATTGCAATATAGTCAATTCCGTTTTGGAAATCGACTATCTCGTCGTACCCCCAAGTCCCGACGAACCAGAAAGTGTCGCTACCTTTCCCTCCACCACCTTGAAGGATGTCGTCACCAGCTCCACCATCAATTTCGTCGCCCCAGATGCCCCCATAGATTCTGTCATCACCTTCTCCGCCGTTCAGCGTATCATTCCCTTGATCGCCGTAAATTCGGTCATTCTGGTCGCCGCCATCGACGTAGTCGTTCCCAGTGCCACCGATGATTGTATCTCGATCTGATTCACCATAGATTTCGTCATTGCCGCGTTGGCCGTCTAGGTGATCGCTACCAGCGCCACCATAAATCGAGTCCCCTGCTGAGCCACCTAGAACATAGTCGTTCCCGGCGAAGGCCCATATTTCATCCTTCCGAGTGGTTCCCTTCAGATGATCATCCCCGTCAGTACCAATTCGTTGCGCCATTGCACTGCTCCGCGATTACTGAGAGAGCAGATTACACCGTCTAAAGATAATTCGCGGTAAAGAACTTTCTCAGACCACCATTGTCTGCCACTCAGGCCTAGCAGCGCAAACGATCTTCCTTCTCCCTTTGGGAGAAGGTGGCGCGTTTCAGCTGATGATGAGGGGGTTGGCGGTGCGGGTGAGGCGAGACGGTGCGCGACGCTTGGCGCGGCCCCCTCCTCTCCCCCGCCTCTTTGCGGGGGAGAGGATGTCGCCCGGAGCGTAGCGACGGAGAAAGCGACAGGTGAGGGGCAGCCGCTTGCTCCGTACCGGTGGCAACAGGTGCGCGCTGATCGAGCCGAATCGCGGCTGCCCCTCATCCGGCGCTGAAACGCGCCACCTTCTCCCCCTGAAGAAGGGGGAGAAGAGGGTCCGTGCCCAGCCCCGCAACTCTGACTCGTGCTATCGTCAGCCCAGCAGCACATCAGCGAGGCGCCCACCATGGCGGCGGATGCAGAACGCGGTCCCTTGGACGTCTGCTCCATGTGCTCCGACTACGATCCGAAGTCGGACGCGGCGAGCACGTTCTACCAGCAGATGCAGGCAAAGCTGTTCTACGCCCTCGTCAGCAACACCCCGGCCGGCCACGTGGTCGCCAATGCAGACTGCCGGCAGAGCGAACATGGGTCTGCAAACCTGGAAGGGGGAGCGCCCGATCCAATCCGACGCCATGGTCGCCAGGAACTACCTGGCCGACGCCGAAGTCAAAGAGCTGAATGGGGTGACGTCGATCCTCTTGGACGTGTTCCAGGACCAGGTGGACGTCGGACGGCTCACGACCATGGCCGAGTGCGCCACGCTTTTGGCAGTCAGCTCAAGTTGCTTGGCCGGGCCGTGTTGAAAAAGCCGATCCCACCCCCGCACTCCGAAGCGGCCAAGGCGCACGCCAAAGAACAGATAAAGTGTAGGTTGGGTCAAGCGTTTCAGCGCGACCCAACATTGCGCGCCCAACATTCGCGGGTAAATGTCATGCACTATCGGCGCGCAAAGGTCGCCGGCGCAACCTACTTCTTCACCGTGGTCACCCACGAGCGCCGCCCCATCTTCCGCAACCCCGAGGCTGTCGCGCTGTTCCAAAGCGGCATGGCTCGCATCAAACATCGACACCCGTTCGATGTCGAAGCCTACGTCATTCTCCCCGATCACATGCATTACATTTGGACGCTCCCGAATGGCGATGCGGATTTCTCGACTCGATGGCGGCTGATCAAGGAAGCATTCACCAAGCCGTTCGTGCGGACGCACCAACCGCTGGAGCGCAGCGCCAGCCGCCTCTCGAAACGGGAACAACCGGTGTGGCAGCGCCGCTTCTGGGAGCACGTCGTTCGCAATGACGACGACTATGCCACCCATGTCGATTACATCCACTACAATCCGGTTCGGCATGAATTGGTGGAGGCTACGCGAGACTGGCCGCATTCGAGCTTTGCCGAATGGGTCGCGCGAGGTGCTTGCGATGCGACCTGGGGCACGGGGGAAATGCCGGTGCAGCCCGAATGGGCGGCTCTGGCCGAATGAACTTGCCGGCTCTGCCCGTGGATG
Organism: Hyphomicrobiaceae bacterium; assembly: GCA_031393505.1. Taxonomy (GTDB): domain Bacteria; phylum Pseudomonadota; class Alphaproteobacteria; order Rhizobiales; family Hyphomicrobiaceae; genus JANYHF01. Next base: position 6,760 of record JANMVX010000267.1, read on the forward strand.
TTGGGTCGCGCTGAAACGCTTGACCCAACCTACATTTTTACTCACGGCCGGAATGTAGGTTGGGTCAAG
>JANMVX010000274.1:0-4178 GCA_031393505.1 Hyphomicrobiaceae bacterium
CGCGCCGGGCCTACTACATGATAAGCGACAGGCTGCTAGCCTTTTGGTATGCGCGCCAAAGGGGCGGACCCGCCTATTTGGCGGACTTGACTGACATTGTAGCAATCGTCGGCGATATCGGCGCGGCCACCACCAAACCGAAGACAGATTTTGCCAAGGATACTCGGGCAGCCTCGTACCGGGCTTTGGAAACCTGGCTTTCAAAACAGTCCGATTTAGACGTCGCGTCCAAGATCGTTGCCGCGTCACTTGTCCGTGCAGCGCCGTCAGGGGCGCTTGAGGATGCCGCAGATCTCTTGTCACAGCGCATCGCTCCTCAAGCAGCAACAGCTCTTCTGCGAACCGCCGCCGCGTCTGACCAAGCAACCGCAAAGGCGAGCCATCCTGACATCGAGACCGCAATGGCGCTGTTGCGGCTTCCCCGATTGTCGCAAAGCCTCAAATAAAGCCAGCCATCTTCGCCCGGGACTCAGAAAACACATTTGGGCGTCGGAGCGGTGCGGCGGGCTTTTGGTGCCCAACGCGTTTCAAGAGTTCGGATTTCCGTCGGGGGAACGAGGCAAAATCGACCACCAACGATATGAACACCGACGCGATGTCTGCGCCGCGACAAAACCGCACGACGCGTGAACGCAGAGGCAGCGAACCGTGCAACAAATTGAAAACGTCGTTCGAATAAATATAGATAAATCAATATGTTATAGGCATAGTTCCGGCGTCACTCGCGCCCGTAGGGAGCGCCAATTGCGAACAAAACTGCGAACCCCGGGTATGGGGCCGCCGTTCGCGAGCACTGCCTGCTCCAAAACGTCCTTCCGGCCCAATATCCTGATCTGGTGGTCGTCGACTTCGATGCGGTCGACGATGGAACCGATATAGGCCTTGCGGAAGGGCACATCGCCCGACGTCAGTTTTTCGCGCATGAGTTGGCCAAAGCGGTCGATCGCGTCGGGCGTGATGTCGACCGTGGGGCGGGTGGCTGAGGTTGCCCTCTCCATGGCCGTGTGGGCGCGATCGCGGTCTGCTTTCAGGGCGACCAAGCGATCCTTCAGGACGTCGTCTTGCCCGGTGACGCCATCCTCGACCAGTTTGTAGAGACGGCGCAGGCGGTTATCTGTCTCATACACTTCAGTGGCAAGGACCTTGATGCGTTCACCGACCGTTGCCGCCTTGGCGGCGCGGCGGCTGGTCAGCGACGATAACATGATACCGAGGCGCTCGGGATGGAGCAGCCGGCTCACGATGTGATCGGTGACAAGGGCGTCCAGTTTGTCCATCGGGATCGAGCGGCCCTTGCACGCGGTCTTACCCGATCTGAAACAGGCCGAGCACGTATAGTAGCGATGCACCTTGCCGGTTTTCGAGGTGCCGGTGCGAAGCGTCATGCCGCCGTCGCAGGTGGCGCAGACGGCAAGGCCCGTCAGCAGGATCGGGCCGGACACGGTTCGTGGTGGTGTGACTTTTGGACTGCGCGCTTTCAGCAGGCTCTGGACCTCGCCGAACACCGCTGGATCGATGATCGCCGGCACATCGGCGAAGACCTGTTCAGCCTCGGACTTGCGGCGGCCGGTGCGGGCTTCGGATTTATTGAACCGCATGCGACCGCCATAGACGGGATGGGACAGCAAGGCGTGGACTTGGCCGATGCCCCAGTTTGCTCCGCTGCGGGTGCGGTAGCCACGTTCGTTGAGCCAAACTGCGATGCGCTTGACGCCCATCGGGCCGGAGCTGCGATCGCCTTCGAGGAACAGCCGGAACATAAGGCGGACACTCTCAGCCTCGACCGGATCGATGTGGAGCCGCTTCTTGATCCGGATACCGCGCTTCTCGACTTCGATTGCCGCATATCCGAAAGGCGGCCGCGCCCCATTCCAGAAACCTTGCCGGGCATTCTCCTTCATGGAGCGCAGGACGTGCTTGGCATTCTCCTTGGACTGATATTCATCGAACAGTGCGATGACCTGGCGCATCATGACCTGGGCCGGGTCGTCGCCAAGCTCTTGCGTGATCGAGATCAGCCGGACGCCATGCTTGGCCAACTTGCGCAAATAGAATTCCAGCCCGAAGGCGTCGCGGAAAAAGCGCGAGAAGGAGTGCACGACGACAATGTCGAACGCGTTCTCGCCGTCGCACGCGCGCTCGATCATGCGCTGGAACTGCGGGCGCTTGTCGTCGGTCGCCGAAGCGCCCGGTTCGACGTATTCGGCCGCGACGCTCCAGCCGCGTTGCGTGATCCAGGCTTCGGTTTGGGCTTTCTGGTCCGGGATCGACAGGTCGTGTTCGGCCTGCCGTCCGGTTGAGACGCGCAGATAAATCGCGGCGCGCAAGGCCGACGCCGGCGGTGCACTGCTGCCGGGTTCGGTATTGCCGCGACGTGCGCCAAGGGAGGTCATGTCGCGGCACTCCTGTCGTAGGTTTCGAACACTCCTCTTGTGATCTTAGAAGTCACTGTGGCCAGAGCAAGTGCACGATAGCGGGCCAGCGCCATGGCTCAGGCCGTTTGACGGTCCTTGGCGGCGCCGGAGGCTGCCAGGACGTCGTCCAGCACGTCGCCGAGAAAAGTCTCGATCACGTTCAGCTCGGCAATGTTGACCGGCACCGTTTGGCCGAAATTGTCGAAAACCGCGAGATTGTGGTGTGGCCCGACGTGATCGGCTTTCGGATAAAGCGGTTGAGTTCTGGGCGCCGGTGGACCCCGGCAACTCGTTTCGGGTGGCTCGACAGATTTGAAACCTGTCTGCAAGACAGCGGGGCTGTCACATTGTTCAATGCGGGCACCGAGGACTATCACGTCGGCGGTGTTTCCGGAGGGGGCCGCAGGCCGCGGCTGATGCAGGCCCCACAATTGCCATCGACCCGCGTTGGCAACGAGCCGTTCTTTGGCCCCGCGCACCGTCGTCCGTCTTTGGCCGTTACCGGTAGTCCTGAAATGTTGGAGCTTGGTGTTTTCCGCGATCAGCCGGGGCGTGCTGCTGAAGCTGATGGCATCGAGCGGAGTTGCGTCGTTGATCACCTGCCAAGCCATCGAGGTCGAGCCGCCGTCCGTCACTGCCGGCCTGTCGTGTTCTGCTGCGCTGCCATCGGGCGAGTTGGCGTCACCGCAATCCAGCGTGCGCATCGCGAGGCGTTGAGCCAGGAAAATGTGCCGGACCCTGACATCCTGAGGGAGTGTTGCGTAGGGCCAATCAATGTCCGCTGTGCCGGCGCCAGAGGGCCGGTCGCTCAAGATCAATTGGCTATTGATGCTCTGCCAAGCTTGAGCGGCATCAAGATCGGATCGCAGGTCGGTGACAACGAGACTGGCGGCAAGCACCGTCATCGCGGACACCGCGATTGCGAGCGCGGCGAAAACAGCGTTCGCAAGACCGGTGGCGAGAACGGCTATTATCTGGTCGAACAGCGGGACCGCCGAGGCGAACAGGAAAGCTGAGCCCGATCCACATAAAAGAGCGACCAGAACAAGAGCAAGTTTTGGACGCGACATGAAGTCACCGTTGGAACAACAAGCTTATTGCTTGTTCACGATATGTATATCTGACGATGCTTGTAAAGGGGGCGCGCCATATATATTCTCTGTTACAACAAGCTCAGACGTCATTGCGATTTGGATCGACCCGTATTGATTGAGACAAGTCCAAAATTTGTTTGGACAGCATGGGACAATTGGAAGTGTCTGCCTTGTGGAGCCGCCCTTGCCCCGAAGGGGCGGCTCCACAAGACAGACACGATGTCCTGCCTGTGGTGAGCCCGGTCTTTGTCTTCACTACCGGCACAGAGGCCCTACCGGTTCAGCCAACGTTTTCTTGGCGGAGGGGGCGTAACCCGAATGGGCCGAGACCCGCCGAAACAAACACCAAACCATCCGCAAGTCCAGGCAGGCGGGGCTCGGTCGCGCGGCCCATTTCGGCCGTGGGATAGCACCCGGCCGCGGCCCTCTTCAGGCCGCGGACCGCTCCAAATGGTCCTGCGGCTACGAGGCAACAGAGGTGACACATAGAGGCAACGGAAGAGGGAAATTAGGCGCCTGGGATCCAATGACGTCATGAATCAAGGCGGATCTCTGGGCGCAAATAATATGGGTAGCGTCATCACAATTTTTGTGACGTCACGAAAATCAGGTTAGTTCAGCCTTCCGACGTCAGTATGACACCGTTCCTTTATCCTGTTGTCCCCCAACC
>JANMVX010000286.1:0-29525 GCA_031393505.1 Hyphomicrobiaceae bacterium
ACGGAGCAAGCGGCTGCCCCTCACCTGTCGCTGAGTCCTTCGCGCTATCGCGCTCAGGGCGACATCCTCTCCCCCTAAGCAGGGGGAGAGGAAAAATCAGTACTCTCCTCTCCCCCTGCTTAGGGGGAGAGGAGACCGCGCCTCGCAGCCGCCTCTTTGCGGCAAGAGCTGCGCGGTCGGTGAGGGGCAGCCGCTTGCTACGTAGCCTTCTCACCGCCGGTACGGAGCAAGCGGCTGCCCTTCACCTGTCGCTGTTTCCTCGGCTTCGGCTCGGGCGACATCCTCTCCCCCTGAAGAAGGGGGAGAGGAAAGTAAAGATCAGCTCGCGCTCTTATACTCCGACCAGAAACCGTTCCAATCTTCCAGCGCCTGCTGCTGCGGCGTGTTGCGATAGTGGATGCGGCCATCCTTGATCAGCGAGATCGGATTGTTGGCCGCGCCGTCGACCTGCCCGGTACGCTGCGCTTCCTTCGGATCCTTCTCGTTCAGCGCCTTCATGCCCGCCTTGGTGACGCAGAACATCGGATAGGCGGCCATCCTGGCCTGATGCACCTGCCCGACCGGCGAGAGCATGTATTGGATGAACTTCTTGGCCATGTCGGCCTTCTTGCTGCCCTTGCCGATCGACCAGGATTCGGTGAACTGGATGCCACCCTCCTTCGGTACGACGCTGTCCACCTTGGCGCCGTCCTTGGCCAGCACGCCGGTGATCCAGTCACCGATGCCGCACATGGCATGCATCTCGCCGTTCTTCATCGACGAGAAGGTGCCGTTGTAATCGAAGAACCCGCCGACCTGCGGGCGCAAGCTCATGGTTGTCTTCTTGACCGCGTCCCACTTGGCGGCATCGATATCCCACAGCTTTGCACCGTTGCCATTGGTGAGACTCATCATGCCGAGATTGGGCAGATGCCAGTCGAAGTGTCCGACCTTGCCTTTCAGCTCCGGCTTCCAGAACACCTTGTAACTCATGGCCTCTTCCTTCGAGACCTTCTCGGTGTTGTAGGACACGCCGAGATGGCCGAAGCCGAGGATCACCGCAAACAGTTTTCCGTCCTTCCAGTGGCCGGGGAACTTGGCGAAGTCCGGGTGAAGCATGTCGTCGAAGGGGTAGTCGGCCGCGTTCAGCTCTTCGATGTAGCCGGCAGCGTTCAGCTGCTGCACGAACTCGCCATCGCTATCGATGAGGTCGTAGGTTCCGGGAGGCGATTGCGAGATCAGCGCCAGCATGTTGTCGCCACCAGCATAGTATTTCGGCTTGAATTTGACGTTGTTGGCGGCCTCGAACTCGGCGACCTGGTCGGGTTCGCCATGGCCGTACCAGGAGAGCATGTTCAGCTCGACCGTTTCGGCCCAGGCGCGGTTGACGTAAGGCATCGAGAGCGCCGCGACGCTTGCCGCTGCCCCCTTCAAGATGCTGCGGCGAGATGCTGGCAGTGAAAGGCGCTTCGTCATGCTGATCCTCCGACCTACGATTGAAACCGCGACGTCAAATTCTCCCACACCCGACAGGCTAGATCGCTCCTGCTGCGCTGCACAATTGAACCTGCAAATGGCTCGATGAAACCTTCTTATCAAACGTCTGAGCGAAACGGCCGGTCGATCTTGATCAGATCGGTTTGACCGGAATCTGCCAAGGATTTCATGAGGGTGGTGGCCAGCATCAGGCCGGCCGTCGACAGCGCCGTATGCTTGTAATGCAGCCCGACGTGTACGTCGCTCAAGGCGGGCAGGCCATCGGCCTCGGCCAGAATGCGCATGCCTGAGAGCAGTGTGCGCCGTGTCAACGCCGTCACGCCCCAGCCGGCGAGCACCGCGTTTTGCAACCCGCTGACACCGGGGCTGCTGTAGACGATGCGCCAGGGCCGGTCGATCTGATCCAGCGCGCGCGTCATACGCTCCCGATACTCGCAGCCGGGATGGTGCGCCACGATTGGCAAAGGGTTCTGCAGGTGGCTGTCGGTATCGGCGGCGCCAGCCCAGATTGGTCGCTCGGCCCAGGCGAAGGCGAGATTGGCCGGCGCTTGCCGCGCATACATGGCGATGGCGATGTCGAGTTGGCCGTCCTCGAACTTGTGCAGCAGGCTGGGGCTCAGGTCGCAAAAAACCTCTAGTTCGACTTCGGCATGGGTGCGCATGAAATTGCCAAGCGCCGCCTGGAAAAACGCCACCGCATAGTCGATCGGCAGGCCAACGCGTAAGCGTCCCGTGCGCGGCTGTTGGCTGAGCTCGGCGACCGCGCCGTCGTTCAGCGCCAGCATCTGGCGGGCAAAGCGGATCAGCGCCGTGCCTTCCGGCGTCAGGGCGACCACGCGGCCGCTGGTGTCGAGCAGGCGGCATTCCAGAATTTCCTCCAGCCGCCGGATCTGCAGGCTGACGGCCGGCTGTGTACGTCCCATAAGTTCGCCTGCGCGGGTGAAACTCTTCAGCTCCGCCACGGCGACGAAAGTGCGCAGCATGTCGGTTGGAAGATTCTGGTGCCGCATGGTCCTGCTTATGGCTGCATTGGCCGAATATATTTCACGAAGGATTTCAGGCGGGCCTAGGCTTGGCAAGACCTCATTTGCCTGGAGGGCAACGCATGACCACCACATCGAACATGCTGGGCGAACTGACCTGGGATGGATTCCGGGACGCGGTCGCGGATGGCACGCGGCCCGTCCTGTTGCCGATGGGCTCGACCGAGCAGCACGGCCTGCATTTGCCGCTGAACACCGACCAGCTGCTGCCGACCGAGGTCAGCCGCCGGGTCGCCGCGATGCAGTCGGCCCTGGTCGCGCCCACCCTGACCTATGGCTACAAATCGCAGCAGCGGGCCGGCGGCGGAAACTGGTTCCCGGGCACGCTCAGCCTGGACGGGGCGACGCTGGTCGGGCTGGTCAAGACGGTGCTCACCGAATTGGCCCGCCATGGCGTGCGCAAATTCTGCATCGTCAATGGCCACTTCGAGAACTCCTGGTTCCTGCATGAGGCCGTCGACCTCGCCCTGAAAGAAATGCGCTGGGACGGCGTGCGCGATGCGCGGGTAATCCTGCTCTCTTATTGGGATTTCATCGGAGCCGACACCATCGCCAAGATCTATCCCGACGGTTTTGCGGGCGTGGAGCTGGAGCACGCCGGGGTCATGGAAACCTCGATGATGTTGGCTGCCCATCCTCACCTCGTAATGCTTGACCGCGCCGTGGATCATCCACCGGCAAAGTTCCCGCCCTACGATGTGTATCCGCCGCACACGGACCTCACCCCGAAGGCGGGCAGCCTGACCTCGCCAAAGCGCGCCACGGCCGAGAAGGGGACGGTGCTGTTCGATGTGACCAGCAAAGGCATCGCGGACACTCTGAAACGCGAATTCGGCGCAACGTAATCCATACCGGGACGCAACGCGACGCAACACCACGCAACCATCGACATCTGCGGAGGAACACATGGCCAAGGTCAAAGCCAGCACCGAAGACATGCTGCACGTCACCAAGTGGCACAACGGCGACAAGCGCTGGTCGCCCTTCTCAGACGCCGAGATGACGCGGCGCCAGAACGATTTTCGCATGCACATGGTCAAGGCCAAGATGGATGCGGCGTTGTTCACGTCCTACCACAACATCTGCTACTATTCCGGCTTCCTTTATTGCTACTTTGGTCGCAAGTACGGCCTGGTCATAGACCAGAACAAGGCAACCACTGTCACGGCGGCGATTGATGGTGGTCAGCCGTGGCGGCGCACTTTTGGCGATAACATCACCTATACGGATTGGAAAAAAGACAACTACTATACGGCGGTGAAGTCGCTGACCAAGGGCGTCAAGCGGCTCGGCATAGAATTCGACCACGTCTCGATCGCCTTCAGAAAGCAGCTGGAGGAGGCTTTTCCGGGCGTCGAACTGGTTGACATCGCAGAGCCGGCGATGTGGCTGCGTACCGTGAAGTCTGCTGAGGAACACAAGCACATCCGCGAATGCACGCGCATCTGCAATGTCGGCGCGCGCGCTGTCATGGGCGCGATCAAGGCGGGCGTGTCCGAGCACGAGGTGGCGCTGGCCTCCACCAACGCCATGGTGAACGAGATCGCCAAGAGTTTTCCGTTTGTCGAGCTGATGGACACCTGGACCTGGTTCCAATCGGGCCTGGAGACCGATGGCGCGCACAACCCGGTGACCAACAAGAAGGTACAGAAGGGCGACATCCTGTCGCTCAACTGTTTCCCGATGATCTTTGGCTACTATACCGCGATCGAACGCACGCTATTCTGCGATCATGTGTCCAACGCCCATATGGATCTCTGGACCAAGAACTGCGAGGTCATGAAAGTCGGCAGCGACCTCATGAAACCCGGCAAAACCTGCTCGGAAATCGCGCTGGAGCTGAACGACCTCTACCGCAGCTGGGATCTGCTAAAGTACCGCTCATTCGGCTACGGCCATTCCTTCGGCGTGCTCAGCCACTACTACGGCCGCGAGGCCGGCGTGGAATTGCGCGAGGATGTCCACACCGTGCTGCAACGCGGCATGGTCGTCTCAATGGAGCCGATGATCATGATCCCGGAGGGTCAGCCCGGCGCCGGCGGCTACCGCGAGCACGACATTTTCATCATCACCGACAAGGGCGCCGAGAACATCACCAATTTCCCCTACGGCCCGGAACACATGATCATCAAAGGATAAGGCCAGAGCCCGCGTGTGACCGTCGTCCGGCGACGGCATCGGCTGTCTGGCGCGCTGGTTCACGCTGGCTTGGGCGCTTGCGCCGCCGCGTCGGCCCGTCCCCTCAAGGGCAACTCCGGCATCAGCGCCAGCATCGCGAATCCGAGCGCCAAGCTTAGGCTCGCCGCAGCGAACACGGGGGAAAATGCGGTTCCCGACATATGCGCCGTCGTCGCCTCGCCCATGCCTACGGCGATGCCGCTCGCAGCGCCGACGGCGCCGACGACCGCAATGCCGATGCTGCTGCCGAGCGCCCGCAAAAACGCCAATACCCCGCTGACCACGCCAATATCGCGCGGGTCGACGGCATTCTGTACCGAGACGGTCGTCACCGGGAACTGCAGGCCCGACCCGATGCCGACCAGGATCAGTACGGCCTCGCATTCGGCAAAGCCCAGTGTCGCCGCGCGAAAACTGATCCAGGCCAGGCCCAGGCAGCCAACAGCTAATCCGGCCATGGGCATGCGTTTGTAATGCGTGATCCGCGCCATGGTCTGGCCGGCGACGGACGCGCCAAAAACCGTTCCCAGCATGTAGCCAACCAGCGCCGTGCCAGATTGCGACGTGCTCATGCCCAGCACCAGCTGCAGAAACAGCGGAATGAACACGATGAGCCCGACGAACGCCGCCATGGCAAAGAATACCGAGAAGGTCGCGGTCAGAACGACACGGTTGCCGAGCACGTCGAGCGGGATCAGCGGTTGCGGCGTCACCCTCATATGACGTGCAATGACGAGCGCAAGCGTCGCCGCCGCTGCGAACAACCCGAGCACCAGTGGCGAGGTCCAGCCCCATCCCGGCTGGGGGCCGAACGCCAGAGCCAGCATCAGCGCCACGGTCGCCAGCATCACCAGGATCGAACCGAACACGTCCAGCGTGTGGTCGCGCTTGGCCCAAGGCAGGCGCTTGAGGGTGTTGTTCGTCATCAGCACTGCGAAGGCGGCGAGCGGCAGATTGAGCCAGAAAATCAAGGACCAATGGAGATGCTGGGTGATGAAGCCACCCAGGATCGGGCCGGCGATGCTGGCGATGGCCCAGGTGCCCGAGATGTAGACGGCGTATTTTCCGCGTTCCTTCGGCGGCACCAGGTCGCCGATCACGGTCTGCGCCAGCGCCATCAGCCCGCCGCCGCCGAGCCCTTGCACCGCACGGCCAAAGATGAGCGTCCACATGTTTGGAGCCAGCGCACATACAACCGAACCGACCAGGAAAATGGCGATGGCGGCGAACAGCACTGGCCGACGACCGTAGATGTCGGCGACTTTGCCGTAGAGCGGTGTGGTGGCCGTCGCCGTGAGAAAATAGGCCGATACGATCCAGGAGATGAACTGTGAGCCGCCGAGCGCAGCGCCCATGGCGGGGATGGCGGGCGCCACGATGGTCTGGTCGAGCGCGGCCAGCAACATGGCCAGCAGCACACCGATGATGATGCGGAAGCGATCCGCGTCGCTGATTGTCGAGGCGGACGGCGTGGCGGCAGGCGGCAGATCTTTCATCACGGTTCCTTTTCGGCGCCCATCGGGGCCGCGCTGTCATTTCGGCACGCTAGTGCATTTCGCGCCGCGTGCGAAACGTCACATCCCTCGACCTCGTCGTCCGGGCAGCTGCAAGCTCAAGTGGGGTTCGCGTACCGGCAGCGACTTGTCCGCCTTTCGCTTGACTTCGCCCTCTCCCCGACTAGAGTGCGGCGACTTTCATTGAGGCCCGCGATTTCGCGATGGCCCAGCGAGCGGCGTGGCCCTCGATCAGCTTCAAACGAACGGAACGACCATGGCCAAGCCAGCAACATTGAAAATCAAGCTGCTGAGCAGCGCCGGCACCGGTTTCTTCTATGTGACCAAGAAGAACCCGCGCACCTTGACGGAAAAAATGGCCGTCAAGAAGTACGACCCGATCGTGCGCCAGCACGTCGAGTTCAAGGAAACCAAGATCAAGTAGGGATTGGACGCTGAGAACCCGGCGCGCTTAATCAGCACGCGGGGTGCGTTTGCTCGGGTTTTTGAGGATCAGAAGTGCCTTGGAATTAGGGGCGACCCGTGGGTCGCCCTCGTGCGGCTGGACTCGCTGATCGAGGGCGACCTACGGGTCGCCCCTACGCTGAGAGGCCTGTCAAACCAAGCCTTATAATAACGAAGGGTCCGCGCTCACTCGGCAGCGGGGTAAATCCGAGCGAAGCGCAGACCCTTCTCCAAGCATTAGACCAAAGAGGGCGTTGGTCACTGCTTGAACTGTGTATTCCGTACAATGTCAGACCGTGTTCGGATTGGCCAGCGCAGCGGCTGCCTAGCGTTAATCCGGCTTTTGATCCGACGAGTGGCCCTCCAAAACTCTGTTCTGCATCTCTCTTGAATGAAGCTTAGCGCTTCTTCACTAGTGCAGCAAGAGCACTGTCAATCAAAAAAACGCATTTTCTAAGGCGCTGCTGTGATATAGAGTTCTCGATATGTTCAGTGCAGGTCCATGACTGTTCTGCTCTGAACGCAGGTTTAGGCCTGTAGCAGCTTTCGAATCAAGTTAATTTTGGCAAGTCCACGGCAAAATCATATTTGTCCACAGGATTGCATGGGGCCAATGCACATTATTTCCTGATCCAATCGGCTCGGTCCCTCAAGCAGCGTCGGACGCGACTTTGTTGCGGCCGGTGCGCTTGGCGTTATAGAGCGCCATGTCCGCCCGCTTGAAAATTGTCTCGCTGGTGTCGTTCACCTGCTCCAGCGATGCGACGCCGACGCTGGCGGTGACCGGAATCCCCTCGACCATCGTGCTGATCTTGAACGGCTCCGACGCCGTGCCCGAGCGTAAGCGCTCGCCAACGCGGCACGCCTTCTCGATATCGGTATCGGGCATGATCACGACGAATTCCTCACCGCCCATGCGGCAGGCGAGGTCGATGCCGCGCGTGTTGCGTTTCAGGCGGTCGGCGAACTCGCGCAAAACCGCATCGCCGGCGTCATGGCCGAAGCGGTCGTTGACCTGCTTGAAATGGTCGATGTCGGCGACCAGCATGGAAAGCGCACGGCCCTTGTGAAGTGCCTCTTCCACCAGCGTACGCAGGTGGCTCTCCATGTAGCGGCGATTGTGCAAGCCGGTGAGCGGATCGGTCACGGCCGCTTCGACGCTCTGCTCCAGCCGGGTGCGCAGAAATTCGGTGTAGCGACGGCGGCGCAGCTGCGTGCGGACGCGCGCCAGCATTTCGTTGCGGTCGATCGGGCGCATCAGGTAGTCGGTGACGCCGAGATCGAGGCCGCGCAGCAGACGGGCCTCGGCGCCGGGCTCGACCAAGACGACAATCGGGATGTGGCGCAGGCGATCCACCGAGCGGATCTGCGAGCACAGTCGCAGTCCGTCCGAACCGTTCAGGCTCAGGCTGATCATTACCAAGTCGAAAACGCCGTTATTCAGGCGCTGCAGCGCCGACGCCGGGTCGCCGTCCAGCGTGGTGCGGTGCTCGGTCTCCAACGACTCGACCATGCGCTGGGATGAGCGTGGATGATCGTCCACGACCAGGATTTTGCCGGGTTCACTACTGTTCTGATGCTTCTGCTGGAACGTTTCCAAAAGGCCCATCTGCTCGCCGGTCGAGGCGCGCATGCGCATTTCGTCGGTCAGCGTCTTCAGGCGCGCAAAATTGCGCACGCGCGTCACCAGAGCGATATCGTCCACCGGCTTGGTCAGGAAATCGTCGGCGCCGGCTTCCAGGCCATTCACGCGATCCGACGTTTGGTCCAGCGCCGTCACCATGATGACAGGGATGTGCTGGGTGCGCGGATTGCTCTTGAGCCGGCGGCAAACTTCAAATCCGTCCATGCCCGGCATCATGACGTCGAGCAGGATGATGTCGGCGCGGTCGCGGGCGCAGATTTCCAGCGCATCGGGGCCGTTGCTGGCTGTCAGCACCTCGAAATACTCGGCCGATAGCCGGGCTTCCAGCAGTTTGACGTTGGCCAGAATGTCGTCAACGACCAGTACGCGCGCAGTCATCCCGCAACCCTCTACACTTCGCTTGCCGGCGGCAGGACCAACGGCCCGATTATGCCGGGCCGATGAACTGCCGTACTGTGCCAAGGAACATCGGAACCGAGATGGGCTTCGAGATGTAGGCCTCGCAGCCGCCCTGACGGATCCGTTCCTCGTCTCCCTTCATGGCGAAGGCGGTCACGGCGACGACGGGAATGTCCCGCAAACTGTCGTCTTCCTTCAGCCACTTGATGACTTCCAGGCCCGAAACCTCGGGCAGCTGGATGTCCATCAGGATGAGATCGGGGCGATGTTTTCGCGCAAGCGCGAGCGCCTCGAGGCCCGTCCGTGTCTGCAAGGTCGCGTAACCATGAGCATCGAGGACATCGTGGAACAGTTTCATGTTCAACTCATTGTCTTCGACGATCAAGACTGTCTTTGCCATGTCTGCCGCCTTCAACCCTGAGTTGGCGCCGGATCGCCCGAGCCTGGAGCCGGGGCACATACAACGCAATCCCAGATCATGCCAGACGCCCGTTTCTTGTGGTACTGACTTGCACGATGACAACCACCATGCCGCAAAGCGGTTAGGAAGCCTTTAATCGGGCGGCGTGGCGATAACCTTATTTGCCGGGGGCCGGCCGATGCGCCAGCGCAAGATGACGAAAGACGAGGCCGAGGAGATCGCGACGGCAGGCTTCGGGCTGCTCGCCGAAGAGCCGGAGCGCACCGCGCGGTTTCTCAATTTGAGCGGGCTCGATCCTGGGCAGTTACGCGACATCGCGGGCACAACGGAGTTCCACGTCGCGGTGCTCGACTACGTGCGGCGCGATGAGTCGCTATTGCTGGTGCTGGCGGCGCGCCTGGGGATCGAGGCCGAGCGCATTGCGCTGGCCGAGCGTGAACTGGTTGGGGTGGTCGAGGAGTTCTGATCGTCACACGTAGGCGCACCTTACTCTTCTCCCCGTGCTTACGGGGTGAAGGTGGCCGCCGAGGCGAAGCCGAGGATGATGGCCGGATGAGGGGCAGCCGCTTGCTCCGTACTGAAGGCGAGAGGGACTGCGCAAGCTGCTGCCCCTCACCGACCGCGTTGCTCTTGCCGCTGAAGTAGCGGCTGCGAGACGCGGTCTCCTCTCCCCATAAGTATGGGGAGAGGAGAGGCAGTTCGGCATCAATTGGGGCATTTCGCCGGCGGATAGAACTCGATCTCGGCCAGCGTGCCCTTCACCGACAGCGAGCCGTAGTCGATGGCCAGTTTGCTGACGACGCCGTTTTCGTAGACCGTGAAGGACATTTCGTGTTCCGGCGTGCCTTCGGCCTTGGCGCTTTCGGTGGCGTAATAGGCGATGTTCACCGGCCAGGAGCGCAGGGCGTTTAGGCGTTCGGCGTTCTTGACCGCGGCGGTATCGGGGCTGGCTTGAGCCGGTCGAAGCCTGCCAATAATCGAGTTTGTAAAACTGGCTTTCTGGCCTTTGTCCGAGCCGTCGAACAGGTTGACCGCCATGGCGTGCTCGCCGCGGATGGCCGCGCCGATCAGGCGGATGGTGTGCTGCACGGGGAAAATCGTATCGGGCAGGAGCGACAGTTTCTCCGATTTCGGCTTAGCCAAGCTTACCGCGACCGCGTCGTGTTCGGCCGGACGTTCGGCGCTGCCGGCGGTGGCGTCGCTCGGTTCGGCGTTCTGAAAATCATCAACGGTAAATTTGAATCTGTCGCCGCTGGGCGTCTCCCAGGTGGTGGAGCGCAGATCGCTCATGGTCTCGCCGCCGTCGCGGTTGCTCACGCCCATGACGAACCGCATGTTCTGGGTGAAACCCTCGCAGACATTGCCGGTGAATTCGAACACCAGGCGGCCGCGCACGCCAGCGACCGATGAGGAGGCGCGGGCACTACCTAACTCAAGGTCGTAGACGGCGCGGTGCGGGGCCAGCATCAGGGCCTCGGGCGGCAGCACGCCTGCTGCCGCAAAGGGCGCAAGACTGAGCCAAGCTGCGGCGCTGAGGAGAAACCTGCGGATGCGTCCGGTCATGCGCTGCAAACCCTTCGATCATCGGTGAACCCCGGTTGGGCGCATGGTGCCCCCAATCCCCGCACGATGCAACGGAGCGGCTCCGTGCGGTTGCCACTCTAAGGCCCAGACCCTAAATGACTACGCAAGCATTGTATCAAATCGGGGGTAATCGATGGCCGAACCAAAAACTGATCGGGCGCCCCCGCTGGGTTGGCCACTCGGCCCCATCGCCCATCGCGGTTTGCACGACGCCGCCAAGGGGCGGATCGAGAACACGGCGTCAAGCTTCGCGGCGGCCATCGCCAAGGGCTACGCCATCGAGTGCGATCTGCAGGCGGCGGACGCCGACGAACCTGTGGTGTTCCACGACGAGCGGCTAGAGAGGCTGATGGAGGCGGACGGGCTGGTGGCGGCGCATACGGTCGCCGGCCTCAAGCAGCTCAGGTTACGTGGGACGGCAGATCGCGTTCAGACCCTGGATGAGTTTTTGGAGCAGGTTTCCGGACGCGTGCCGCTGGTGATCGAGATCAAGACAATGTTCGGCGCGTCCGGGCGGTTCGAGGAGAACATCGCGGCCCGGCTGCGGACCTATCAGGGGCCGGCCGCCGTCATGTCGTTTGACCACCGCTCGATGGTCACTCTGCGAACCCTGGCCCCTGGCATCCCGCGCGGGCTGCTCTCTTATCGGTGGGACGATGATTGGATGCCGCTGCTCCCAGCCGCCGAAAAAGCCAAACTACGCGCGCTTACGTATCATTCCGATGTCGCGCCCAGCTTTATCGCTTACGATATCGACGATCTGCCCGAGCCCGCTCCCCTCGACCTGAAGCAACGTGCCGGCATTCCGCTGCTTACCTGGACGGTGCGCACGCCGGAACAGCGCGAACGTGCTAAGCTCTATGCCGACGCGATCATTTTCGAAAGTTTTGAGGCGTAACGGCGCATGAGCAAGGCGGACGGAGCAGCCAAAGTCAGGGTCCTGTCGAGCATGTCCGAGGTGGACGCTGCCGCCTGGGACGCGTTGGCCAACCCCGATCCCGCGACCTACGATCCGTTCACGACCCATGCATTCTTGTTGTCGATGGAGCGCTCCGGCTCGATCCAACCCGACACCGGCTGGTTGCCGCAGCATCTGGTCCTGGACGGCGACGACGGAAAACCCGTGGCCGCCATGCCCAACTACCTCAAGGGCCACAGCATGGGCGAGTTCGTGTTCGACCACGGCTGGGCCGACGCTTATGCGCGGGCGGGGGTGGAGTACTATCCCAAGATGCTCGCCGCCGTGCCGGTGACGCCCGTGCCAGGCAAGCGCTTCCTGACCGGGACGGGCGACGCGGCGGCCCTGCAGTCCACACTCACCAAAGCCGCCATCGAACTGACCAAGCGCCACAAGTCATCGTCCCTGCACATCACATTTTTGGACGACGCGCAGTTTGATCGTGCGGGCAAGGACGGTCTGTTGCAGCGGCTCGGCCATCAGTATCACTTCACCAACGCCGGCTACGAATCGTTCGACGATTTTCTCGGCACGCTGGTCTCGCGCAAACGCAAGAACCTGAAACGCGAGCGCCGCGACGCGCTGGCCAACGGCATCACCATCGAGTGGCTGACGGGCGGCGACATCACGGAAGAACATTGGGACGCGTTCTTCGAGTTCTATGAGGACACCGGCGGGCGCAAATGGGGCTCTCCCTATTTGAACCGGGAATTTTTCAGTTTGCTCGGACAGGCGCAAGCCAAGGACTGCCTCTTAATCCTGGCGAAACGCAACGGCCGCTACATTGCCGGCGCGCTGAACATGATCGGCGGTGAGGCGCTCTACGGCCGCTATTGGGGCTGCATCGAGCAGCACCCGTTCCTGCATTTCGAGGTCTGCTACTATCAAGCCATCGATTTTGCCATTGCGCGGAACTTGAAGCGCGTCGAAGCCGGCGCGGGCGGCGAACACAAGCTGGTGCGCGGCTACGAGCCGATGACCACGCATAGCGCGCATTGGATCGCCGATCCGCGCTTCCGCAAGGCGATCGCCGATTTCCTGGTGCAGGAGCGCCGGCACATTGAGCGCCAGGGCGAGGCGATGAGTGAGATGGGCCCATTCCGCAAGGGGCCGGTGCAGACGAAATCGGATGAGGACTGAGCCATGGCCTATGATACGAACAACATCTTCGCGAAGATTTTGCGTGGCGAAATTCCGTCAACCAAAGTGTTTGAAGATGAAGCGACGCTGGCCTTCATGGATGTCATGCCGCAAAGCGACGGACACGTCCTGGTGATCCCGAAGGCGCCGTCAACAGGATTGGACGACGCCGATCCCGAGGTGGTCGCGCGGCTGATCCGCACCGTGCAGAAACTGGCGCCGAAAGTGCGCGATGCGATGGGGGCGGATGGGTTCCGTGTGGTGCAGTTCAACGGCGCCGCCGCCGGGCAGACGGTGTTCCATCTGCACGTCCACATCATCCCGATGTGGGAGGGTGTGGGGCTTCGTCCACATACGGGCAAGATGGCGGACCCGGCCTTGCTCAAGGCTCATGCGGAGAAAATACGGGCGCTGGGGACATGATCTTCATGTTCGCTGCGCCGCTGCCCAAGGTGAACCCGTGACCTCACCTTGAACATGAAGTTCGTGTCCCCGCTCTGCCCTGAACTCGCGGCAGAGCGGGGACACGCACTTCATCTTCAGCGGGAGGCAGGTGAGCAATGATCTGGCTTCAGTGCGTGGCTGAAGATGAAGAGCATGTCCCCAACCCTACTCCTCGTCATCCACTTTTGCCTTCGGCCCGCGTTTGGCCGTTGGCTTGGGCAGCGCCTTCTGCGGCTCGCTCTTCACCCCCGCCAAAGCCGGTGTTTTCTTCTTCTTCGGCCCCTCGATCTGCACTTGCTCGACCTGCTTCTGCGGCGCGTTCAGATACTCAAACCCGAGCTTCTTCTCGCCCTCGCGCGTCACCACGATCACGCGCACGGTGCCGCCCTTGGCCAGCTTTCCGAACAACAACTCGTCCGCCAGCGGCTTCTTAATGTGCTCCTGGATGATGCGGGCCAGCGGCCTTGCGCCGAACTTGGCGTCATAGCCGTGATCGGCCAGCCACTTGGCCGCTTCGTCGGACAGCTCGATCGCCACGCCGCGATCCGCCAGCTGCGCTTCCAGCTGGAAAATGAACTTGTGCACGACGTCGAGAATGTTCTCGATGCTGAGCTGATTGAACGGCACCACGGCGTCCAACCGGTTGCGGAATTCCGGTGTGAACAGCTTGGTGATCGCCTCCTCGTCCTCGCCCGAGCGCGTGTCGCGGTTAAAGCCGATGGGGGCCTTGGCGAGGTCTGACGCGCCCGCATTGGTGGTCATGATCAAGATGACGTTGCGGAAATCGATCGCCTTGCCGTTGTGGTCCGTCAGCTTGCCGTGGTCCATGATCTGCAGCAGGATGTTGAACAGATCGGGATGCGCCTTTTCGATCTCGTCCAGCAGCAGCACGCTGTGCGGATGCTGATCGATGCCGTCCGTTAGCAGGCCGCCCTGGTCGAATCCGACGTAGCCCGGAGGCGCGCCGATCAGACGCGAAACCGTGTGCTTCTCCATGTATTCCGACATGTCGAAGCGCAGCAGTTCCACGCCCAACAGGGACGCCAGCTGCTTGGCGACTTCCGTTTTGCCGACGCCGGTCGGCCCCGAAAACAGGTAGCAGCCGATGGGCTTTTCCGGCTCGCGCAAGCCGGCGCGCGACAGCTTGATCGCCGCCGCGAGGGAATCGATGGCCTTGTCCTGGCCGAACACCAGCCGCTTCAAGTCCGCCTGCAGGTTCAGCATGACGGATGCATCGTCCTTGGACACGGTTTTTGGCGGAATCCGCGCCATCGTGGCGACCGTCGCCTCGATCTCTTTGACAGTGATGGTCTTCTTGCGCTTGGCCTCGGGCAGCAGCATCTGGCTCGCGCCGCTCTCATCGATCACGTCAATGGCCTTGTCCGGCAGTTTCCTGTCGTTGATGTATTTGGCCGACAGCTCCACGGCGGTGCGCACCGCTTCCTTGGTGTATTTGACCTTGTGGAACTCTTCGAAATAGGGGCGCAGGCCAGTCAGGATCTGCACCGCATCCTCAATCGTCGGCTCCTTCACGTCAATCTTCTGGAAGCGGCGCACCAACGCGCGGTCCTTTTCGAAGTGCTGGCGGTATTCCTTGTACGTTGTGGAGCCGATGCAACGCAGCAGGCCCGATTGCAGCGCGGGCTTCAGGAGGTTCGAAGCGTCCATCGCCCCGCCTGACGTGGCGCCGGCGCCGATCACGGTATGGATTTCGTCGATGAAGAGGATGGCGCCGGAATGGGCCTCGATCTCCTTCATGACGGCCTTCAGACGCTCTTCAAAATCGCCGCGATAGCGCGTACCTGCGAGGAGAGAGCCCATGTCGAGCGAGAAGATCACGGCGTTGGCGAGCACCTCCGGCACGTCGCCCTCGACGATTTTGCGCGCGAGACCTTCGGCGATGGCGGTCTTGCCGACGCCGGGATCGCCGACATAGAGCGGATTGTTCTTGGAGCGGCGGCACAGCACCTGGATGGTGCGCTGCACTTCCATCTCGCGCCCGATCAGGGGGTCGATTTTTCCAAGCTTGGCCTTGGCGTTGAGATCAACGCAGAACGCCGCTAGCGCTTCGTTGCCAACCGGTTTTTTGCCGTCGCCAGCTTCGCCATTGCCGTTGTTCGACCCGGCATGCTCGTCGCCATCAATGCCGCGCACCGAACGCGGCTCGCTGAGGCCCGGCCGTTTGGCGATGCCATGCGAGATGTATTGCACAGCGTCAAAGCGGCCCATCTCCTGTTCGTTCAGGAAGAAAGCGGCGTGGCTCTCGCGCTCGGAGAAAATAGCAACCAGCACATTGGCGCCCGTCACTTCCTCGCGGCCCGACGATTGCACATTGATCATGGCGCGCTGCACTACGCGCTTGAAACTGACAGTCGACGTCGCCGGTCCGTCACTGTCCGTGACCAGATTATCCAGCTCGCTGTCGAGATAGTCGGTAATTCGGTCGCGCAGCTCTTCCATGTCGACGCCGCAGGCCCGCATCACGGCGGCCGCGTCCTTGTCGTCGATCAGGGCTAAGAGCAGGTGCTCCAGCGTAACGAATTCGTGGCTGCGTTCCTTGGCATACTCGCCGGCATGGCGAAGCGCGTGCTCAAGGCTCTGCGACAGGTGGGGGACCGGTGACGCCACGTGTCTCTACTCCTTTTCCATCGTGCATTGCAGCGGATGCTGATGCTGCCGCGCAAAGTCCATGACCTGCGCGACCTTGGTTTCGGCGACTTCAAATGTGTATACGCCACAAATGCCGACGCCCTTGTGGTGGACATGGAGCGTGATCTGCACGGCGTCTTCGTGGCTTTTGCCGAAAAATTGTTCGAGGACGAAAATGACGAACTCCATCGGCGTGTAGTCGTCATTCAGAAGCAAAACCTTGTAGAGGCTCGGCTTCTTGGTCTTGGGGCGGGTCTTGGTGACAAGGTCGGTCTTGCCGTCGTTGCCGCCACCGGGGCCGCGCCCAAACGGCTGCTTGGCCGCCGTCACCGTGCTCTTATGTATGAGTCGCATGGCCCACCTGTTACGCCGTCCGTTCGCCGTCTCACCGTTTCGACCCCGCGCCGCCATCGTGGCACAAGATCGTTGCAACTCACTTTAACGTCAGCTGGGTGGAAACTGCAAACGTTGCGCCGGATATGGTGACGCGCCGCCCGATGGCGAAGATGCGCAGTCTTCGGGGCGAGTTCAAGGCTACCTAGCCATCTGGGGACATGATGTTCATCTTGCTCGATGACGCCCCAAGGTGACCCATAGGCGTAGAGCAAGATGAACTTCGTGTCCCCGCTCTGCCGGGAAAGAGCGGGGACACGAACTTCATGTTCGAGGCGAGGCCGGGACTTCGCCACTGGCAGCGGCGCAACGAACATGAAGATCATGTCCCCACCCCTTAACCACGCGCTAACGCTGCTCGGCTAAAGCTATCCCCGCGTGCGTCTCGCCCGTGCCGCAAAGCCGCCCAAAAACGGTGATGCTTGGCGCGCTTGGTGAGTGCGCCGCGCCGCCGATTCCAGGCGGCGCGTTTCAGTGGGTTAATAGCATGATGGTTCCGGCGCGCGGCTGGTTGCGTATGGTCGTTGGTATGACGGCGCTGGCTTGCGTCGCGCTGACGCTTGGCCCCGTGCGCGCGCAGGCCGCCGGCTATTCCGACATGGTCATCGACGTCAATTCCGGAAAAATCCTGCACGAGACCAACGCCGATGAGGCGCGGTTCCCAGCGTCGCTGACCAAGATGATGACGCTCTACGTCACCTTCGACATGATCGAGAAGAAGCGCCTCAGCCTCGATACCTCGCTGGTCATCAGTGCTTACGGCGCCAGCGCACAACCGACCAAACTGGGCCTGCACATCGGCGACAGCATTTCGGTGCGCGACAGCATCAAGGCCATCGTGACGGCTTCGGCCAACGACGTGGCGCGCACCATCGCCGAGAACCTCGGCATGGATGAAGAAAAATTCGCAACTTACATGACCTGGCAGGCGCACAAGCTGGGCATGAAGGACACCACCTTCAAGAACGCCTCCGGCCTGCCCGATCCCGACCAGCACACGACGGCGCGGGACTACATCACGCTATCGGTGCGCCTTTACGACGATTTCCCGCAGCATTTCGTGTTCTTCAAGACGCCCTACTTCCAATGGGGCCGGGCGCGCTATCGCAACCATAACGGGCTGCTGTTCAATTTTGCCGGCAGCGACGGCATCAAGACGGGGTACACGCGGGCGTCCGGGTTCAATCTCGCCGAATCCGTGCATCGCGGCGGGAAACATCTGATCGGCGTGGTGTTCGGTGGCCGTTCTGTGGGCGAGCGCAACGCCAAGATGCGCAGCCTGCTGACGGCGGGACTGGCGAAAGCTTCGACCGAGAAGACGCGGGTTCCGGCGCGCATGCAAACCCAGGTGGCGTCGAAAGCGAAACTGCAGGCGCCAAAGGTCGAGACCGTGGCGGCGGTTGCGAAGTCGGTAAAAGCCGATCCGGTTCCGGTGGCGCAAAAGGCCGTGGCCGTCGTCGCCAAGATGGCCAAGCCCAAGCCGCAAGCCATCGCCGAAACGCAAGTCGCCGAAGCGGCAACAAATCCGCTGCCTGGCCCGTTCCATATCCAGATCGGCGCCTATCCCAGCGAGGCCGAGGCGCACCAGAAACTGACCGTGGCCATGGGCCTGGGCCAAACGCTCCTATCGGGCCACGCGGCCGCCGCCCTCACCTACGCCGCCCCCGACCGCGTCTGGTACCGGGCCCGCTTCGCCGGTTTTGACCGCGCGGCGGCGGACAAGACCTGTTCGACGCTGAAGTCGAAGAAGCTCGACTGCATTGTGATGCGGGCGAATTGACGCGCTGCGCTGCGGCTGTTCTCTCCTCTCCCCCTACTTTGGGGGAGAGGAGACCGCGTCTCGCTGCCGCCTTTTTGCGGCAAGAGCCACGCGGTCGGTGAGGGGCAGGAGCTTGCGCCGAACTCAGCGCCACGTGTACGGAGCAAGCGTCTGCCCCTCATCCGGCCCTGAGTCCTCGCTGCGCTCGGGGCCACTTTCTCCCCCAAAGTTGGGGGAGAAGGAAAGCCGCGCCGGCCTACGCGCTGACGATTCCAATCGTCCCCATTCCCTTGAACCCGGCTGCGGCATCGCCCGCCAGCTTCAGTGACATCACCGCCCTTTGCTCGGCGGTGTTGTCGCTGAACACCATGTCCTTCTCCATCGACATGCCGGAAAAATTGCTGATGCTCGCGGCATAGATCGGATTGCCGGAGTACAGCGCCTTGGCCACATCGCCCGGCAGCGCGAACTGCGACACCAGCAGACTGCCCGAACCGTTCACAGCGGACTTCTGATCGGCGAACACTTCGAAATGAATGTGCGGCCAGCGTCCCGCATAGCAGCCGGGGAACACGGTCGTGAATTTGACGGTGCCCTTGTCGTCGGTGACGCCCACGCCGCGCAGATAATTGCGGTCCGTGGTGTCGTAGAGCGAATATCGGCCTTCCGCGTCGCAGTGCCAGATATAGACCACGTGCCCCGCCTTCAGCGCGCAAGCCTTTGCGACGTCGACCAGCGTGAAGGTCAGATCCAGCTGCGTCCCGTCCGCCACCGGCGTCATGCCGGCAAAACTGGTGCGCACGTCTTGCCGCATCACGCCGCTCTGGGTCAGCACGTTCTGGACCGCGCCGTTCTTGGAGTTGCTGCCGTCGGCGGGGAAGGGGCCGTTGGTTTCGACCGGGTCCTTCAGGCATACGGAACCGTCCGCCGCCGTCCCGGTCTTGTTCTTTTCGCCGCCAAAACTGAAATTGCACGCGGCCAGGAACGCGCTCGTCCCGGCCAGCCCAACAAGGCCCAGCACGCGCCGCCGCTCGATCAGCGTGCCGAGATCGAACGCGAGGCCGCGATCGTGATCGTCAAGGTGGTCTTGCGACGGGTGACCCATGGTTTTTCGTACTTTCCTGAAGGATGTGGAATTGGTCTGAACCTCAACGAGGGACTGGTCAACTTTCCGTCGCGGCCTGTCGCCCTCTTGACGGCGGGGGCGAGCCGACTGACAAGTGCCCATGACCATCGCCGCCCCGCCGCGCCGAGCCCGCCGCTTCTCGACGCTGAGCCTGCCCAATATCATCACCTATGGGCGCATCCTGGCGGTGCCGGCCATCGCGGGGCTGATCGCCTTCGCCGATCTGGCGGGGACGTCCTCGGCCTGGTGGTGGGCCTTTGCGATTTTCGCCGCCGCCAGCATCAGCGACTATTTCGACGGCCTGTTCGCGCGCTGGTTCAACGAGCAATCCGAGCTTGGCCGCATGCTCGATCCGATCGCGGACAAGCTGCTGGTCGGCGTGGTGCTGCTGATCCTGGTCGGCAAGGGCATCATCGGCGGCTGGTCGATCTGGGCGGCCGTGATCATTCTGTCGCGCGAAATCCTGGTGTCGGGGTTGCGCGAATACCTCGCCGGGCTGGCCGTGAAAATGCACGTGACGTGGCTGGCCAAATGGAAAACGGCCGCGCAGCTGGTGGCGCTGGGCGCTCTCATCCTTGGGCCGATTGCGGGGCAGACGTGGCCGCAACTTCAGATTGTCGGCTTAGTGCTTTTGTGGGCCTCGGCGCTGATTACGGCCTATACCGGCTATGAATATCTTTATGCGGCGCTGAAACACGCCACCACCTCGGATGAAGGGGCCGCGTCATGAGTGGCGAGGCCACCGTCACCTTGCGGTACTTCGCCTGGGTGCGCGAAAAGGTCGGACGTGCCGAAGAGAGCGTGCAGTTGCCCGCCAACGTCGCCACGGTTGCCGAGCTGATGACCTGGCTGCAAACGCGCGGGCCAGAGTACGCCAGCGCCTTCGAGCGCGCCGCCGTCATCCGCGCCGCCATCGACCAGACGCACGTCAAGCCATCGGCTGCGTTGGCCGGCGCCCGCGTAATCGCCTTCTTCCCGCCGGTGACGGGAGGCTGAGCGTGGCCGTCCGCGTCCAACACGAACCGTTCGATCTGGCCTCCGAAGTCGCCGCGATTAAACGCGGGCGAACGGATATCGGCGCCGTGGTGACGTTCACGGGAACGGTGCGCGACAACGTCGAGGGCAAGCGCCTGCTCGCCATGACGCTGGAGCACTATCCCGGCATGACCGAGGGCGAACTTTTTCGCGTCGAGCGCGAGGCGAACGCGCGCTGGCCGCTCACCGGCAGCGCGATCATCCACCGCCATGGCCGCCTGACGCCGGGTGAGGACATTGTGTTGGTGGTGACGGCCTCGGCCCACCGCGCCGCAGCGTTTGCGGCAGCCGATTTCCTGATGGACTACCTGAAAACCAGCGCGCCGTTCTGGAAAAAAGAAGAGTTGGCCGACGGCACGGTCACTTGGGTCGAGGCCAAGGCCAGCGATGATGCGGCGGCCAAACGCTGGTAGGGCGCAATAGGCCACTTCGCCGTATTGCGCCGCCGGGGGTAAACTCATACGCAGGTGCCAGTGTTGAGCCCTGCGGCGCAATACGGCGCGAAGAAAAAGCGCCTATTGCGCCCTACGGTTACGACCACGTCTCCATCCACTTGACGCCGGGTCCCGGGCAATGGGACGCTCGTGTTGGCGGACCCTTCAAGCACGTTCCGGACCATTGTTTTGCGTTGTCCGGAATCTCTGGGGTTACCCCAGGGAGGCACTGACACGATCCAAAGACAGAGCCTGACCGTCGCCGGGTTCCACCCAGTATCGGTCAGGCCAGACACGACAGGTTGAAGGTGTCCGCCGCCGAATTGCGCCGTTTGCCCGGAGTCTCAGTTGCGCGGAGCCTCGACCAATCACCTGCTCTCCCGGGCCCTGGCGTCGGCGTTCCTGGCCACCGATTGGACCGAGGCCGCGCTCTATCAGGCCGCGCGCATCGTGCTGCAATCGCGAAGTTTTCGCGTGGCGGCGCTGGTCGCCACGGTGCAGTTGATCGCGCGGCCGTTGACGCCAACGCACCGCAAGCTGGCGGCCTTCATCCGCGGCGCGCCGATCTTTCCAGACGTGGTTGCCGATTTCGATCGCCGCCATCTGTCCGCGCCGTTGGTGCTGATCCCCGAGCGCGCGGCGCCCCTGCCGCCGTTTGCGGAACTCGATCTTCCAAGTTTGTCCTCGCCGGCCGAGCTTGCCGACTGGCTCGAAGTGCCGCCGCGCCATCTTGACTGGCTGGCCGATCCCGAAGGCCGCAACGCCCGCTCGCGAGAACCGTCGCTGCATCACTACACCACCTCCTGGCGCGAGAAGCGGAACGGAACCTTTCGGTTGATCGAAGCGCCAAAGGTGCAAGTCAAGAATTGCCAGCGCCGGATACTTCGGGAGATTCTGGACAAAGTTCCCGCGCATCCCTCCGCGCACGGATTTGTTCGTGGACGCTCCTGCCAGACCGGCGCCGCAATCCACGTCGGAGAACAGATTGTCGTCACGCTGGACCTCGCGGACTTTTTCCTGACCGTTCCGATACCGCGCGTGTTCGGGATTTTTCGCAGTCTGGGCTATGCGTCGCCGATCGCGCGGCTCCTGACCGGGCTCTGTTCGACCGTGACGCCGCCCTCGGCGCTACCGGCTTGGCCGCGCCAGCACGCCACCGATTGGCGCGAGCGGCGGGTCTATTTCGCGCCTCATCTAGCGCAAGGAGCGCCAACGTCACCGGCGCTCGCCAATCTTGTGGCCTGGCGCCTGGATTGCCGGCTCCACGGTTTGGCGCGCGCCTTCGAGGCGAATTATACGCGCTATGCGGACGATTTGACCTTCTCCGGCGGCTCGGATTTGGCGGGCCGGGTCGGCACACTGCTGAAAGCCGTTCGCGACGTGGTGACCGACGAGGGGTTTCGCGTCAACGAAGGCAAGCTCCGGATCATGCGCGCGAGTGGGCGTCAGCAGGTCACCGGGATTGTCGTGAATGAGCACCAGAATATCGAGCGGGCCACGTTCGACCAGCTGAAAGCGATCTTGCACAACTGCCGCAAGCTCGGCCCGGCCGGCCAGAACCGCGACGGCCTTACCGATTTTCGCGCGCATCTGGATGGGCGCGTAAACTGGGTCGAAAACCTCAACCCCGCGCGCGGCGCAAAATTACGACGGACATTCCGTGAAATCGATTGGGGCGCGTAGGGCGCAATAGGCCACTTCGCCGTATTGCGCCGCCGGGGGTCAACGCTGGGTACTGTGCTCGGGTCGACCCACTGCGGCGCAATACGTCGCGAAAAGGCTCCTATTGCGCCCTACGGTTCACGAACCCGCGCCCCAATCGCAGACCGAGCGATATTCGGTCCGCCGCACGCCGTTGATCACGACGGACCCCTTTTTCACCAGCTGGCACTGTCGGCAGCTGTAGCTGGACAGGCAGCCGCGCACCTCGGCATTGCGGGCGAAATTGCAGGTGCGGATGACCTGGCAGGTTTTTCCCACTTCCGGCCCGGCGGCTTGCGCGTAGACGGCGGGCGCCAGCAGCAGCGCCGACGCCGTAATTAGCGTTATCAATCGCATAGCGCACTCCATGGGGATGCCACGATTTTGCCACTATCGGGCACACTGACGTGTTAGGCAAGCGGTTGCCGGAACAACTCCGGGGACAAATCCGCACGTTTTGGGAGCCGCCATGAACCGCCGGTCGCTGCTTTTGGGGTCCGCCGCCGTCCTCGTCACGGGGACCGCCCGTGCCGCCGTCCCCAAACCCTACGACTGGGCCGCCGCCCCGCCCATGGACAGCCGCGAGGGGTTCGTCGCCTGGATGGTCGCTAACCGTGGCGAAGACCCAAAATTCCTCGGCCAGCGCTATGACAAGTTCCTCGGCCTGATCGCCAACAAGGACGTCTGGGACGACCGCAACAAGCGCGCCTACCTGATGACCCCGCGCGAAGAGTTCGTGACGGCCAAGAACCTTGAGCGCACCTACCAGACGCACTACCTCGACATCGGTTTTGGCGTGACGATTACCGGCCCGCATTCGGTGGCGCGCATGACCAATGTGCTGGATGTGCAGCGCACCGACAAGGTGCTCGAGATCGGGACCGGCTCAGGCTATCAGTCGGCCTATCTCTCGAACCTCACCGACAAAGTGTGGTCGATCGAGATCATCAAACCCCTGTTCGAGCGCACCGGCGGCGTTTACGAGCGCCTGATCAAGGCCGGTTACAGCGAGTTCTCCCACATCACGCGCAAGAACGCGGACGGCTACTACGGCTGGGCCGAGAACGCGCCGTTTGACAAGATCATCGTCACCTGCGGCATTGATCACGTCCCGCCGTCGCTGCTGCAACAGCTGAAACCGGGCGGCCTGATGACCATCCCCGTCGGCCCGCCCGGCGCGCAGCACGTGCTGAAAATCGTCAAGGAGGTCGCTGGCGACGGCACGTTCAAGGTGGTGCGGTCGGATATTTATGACGGCAAAATCGTGAACTTCGTGCCGTTCACGAAGCTGGAGGGAGAGGCGGTGACGGGGACGCATAGCAATTGAGGCGGTCAAGACCTGGATGGTGATGGCCCATACCGGTTCGGGCCGTCCGTACCCTTCCACGTCCCCAGCTCGATCACCCACCAGATCACGCCTACCGGTGGTATGAGTACCAAGGCAACCGACCAAGCGCCATGCCGATTGCGGTCGTGGAGCCGCTTCCAGGCGATAGCCAAAATGCACCAAAGGTTTACACACACGAGCAATAGCGTGAGGCAATTCATAAACGCCTCGAAAACCATCAATTGGCTGATCGGGTTGTGTACATCGGTTGCGTCATAGACCATGAGCCAGAGCCCGAAACCCAAGGCAGTTCCGACCAGTAGCAGACCAAGCCAAGCGTTGGCCTGCCAGAACTGCCTGCGGTCGATGCGACCCTTGAAGGAAAACAGCAATTGAATCAGCGCTGGCATGACTCGGCCCCGGGTATCGGCTGAAAGGAATGCAGCGTTCGTGCCATTGCTGGCAACTCCCCTGTAACGCGCTATAACCCGCCCGTAGATTCGATCCATCTCTCTGAAAGCACACCCAATGGCAAACGTCGCAGTCATCGGCTCGCAGTGGGGCGACGAGGGCAAGGGCAAGATCGTCGATTGGCTGTCCGAGCGCGCCGATGTCGTGGTGCGCTTCCAGGGCGGGCACAATGCCGGGCATACGCTGGTGATCAATGGCGTGGTGTTCAAGCTGTCGCTGCTGCCGTCGGGCATCGTGCGGCCGGGAAAACTGTCGGTCATCGGCAATGGCGTCGTGGTCGATCCGTGGCACCTCAAGGACGAAATCGCTGCCTTGACGGCCAAGGGCGTGAAGATCACTCGCGACAATTTACGTGTGGCCGAGAACGCCACGCTCATCCTGCCGTTGCACCGCGAACTGGACCGTATGCGCGAGGAGGCGGCTGGGACTGGCAAGATCGGCACCACCGGGCGCGGCATCGGGCCGGCCTATGAGGATAAGGTCGGGCGGCGCGCCATTCGCGTCATGGATCTGGCGACGCTGGCCGAACTGCCGGCCAAGATCGACCGGCTTTTGGTGCATCACAATGCGCTACGCAAGGGGCTGGGCGCGGCGCTGATCGATGCGGGGGCGCTGCTTGGCGAACTGACGGCCATTCGCGACAGCATCCTGCCCTACATGGACTCGGTCTGGCTGCTGCTGGATGCGCAGAGGCGGGCGGGCAAACGCATCCTGTTCGAGGGCGCCCAGGGCGCCTTACTGGACATCGACCACGGCACCTATCCGTTCGTGACCTCGTCCAATGTGGTCGCTGGACAGGCCGCCACCGGCTCGGGCATGGGGCCAGGGGCCATTGGCTATGTGCTCGGGATCACCAAGGCCTACACGACACGCGTCGGTTCCGGGCCCTTCCCGAGCGAGCTCACCGATGCGGTGGGAGAACGGCTCGGCGAGCGCGGAAAAGAGTTCGGAACAGTCACGGGCCGCAAACGCCGCTGCGGCTGGTTCGATGCCTGCCTGGTGCGCCAGACCATCAAGACCTCCGGCATCAAAGGCATCGCGCTGACCAAGCTTGATGTTCTCGATGGGTTTGCCGAACTGAAGATCTGCACCGGCTACAAGCTCGATGGCAAAACCTTCGATCACCTGCCCGCTGGCCAGTCGGAACAGGCGCGCGTGGTGCCGATTTACGAGACCATGCCCGGCTGGCCGGAGTCGACGCAGGGCGCGCGCAGCTGGGCGCAATTGCCGGCCGCGTGCATAAAATATGTGAGGCGCATCGAGGAGTTGATCGAGGCGCCGGTCGCCATGCTGTCGACCAGCCCCGAGCGCGCCGATACCATCCTGGTCACCGATCCGTTTGCGGACTAGGGGTCTGACCCCATTGCATCGGCAAACTCGGCCTCGCCAAGGCACCCCGCGCGTGTTGCTGTGGTTCCGACTGGAAACGCATTTGACGGCATCGTCGCGTCGAGATGGGGTCAGACGCCTAGCGTTTGTTATGGTGCACGAGGGCGGCCGCAAGCCGCCCCTACCGGCTGGCAGCGGTGCCCAATCAACATACTCGCCCCGCCATCGCGGCCTTGCGTGCGTGGGCCCACACCGGCTAAAGTCCCGCGTGATCACAAAAACAATGGGATGGAAACCATGCGATTTGAGAGCCCGGCGACGGTCGAGGACGCCGTGAAACTGCTGGCTGCCGAGCCTGGGATGGCCAAAGTGCTGGCCGGCGGCAGCGATTTGATTGTGCAGATGAAATCAGGCCGCATCGACCCCGCGCTGGTCGTCGACTTGAAGCGCATCAAAGCGATGAACACCATTACGGCGGAAGGTGGTGGCTACCGCATCGGCGCCTGCGTGCCGTGTCTCGCGCTGGAAGAACACAAGGACCTGAAGGCCACTTGGCCGGGCCTGGTAGAGGCCGCACGGCTGATCGGCTCGACGCAGGTGCAGGGCCGCGCCACCATGGCCGGCAATCTCTGCAACGCCTCGCCCGCCGGCGACAGCATTCCCGCGCTGGTGGCGGCCAACGCCAAAGTACGCGTGGTCGGCCCGAACGGCGCGCGCGAGGTTGACGCCATCGACATCCCGACCGGCGTCGGCAAGAACTCTCTGGCCAAGGGCGAGATCGTGGAGTCCATCCATCTGCTGGCCAAGCCAGCCCATTCCGCTGACGCCTACCTGCGCTTCATTCCGCGCACAGAGATGGACATCGCCGTTGTCAGCGCGGGCGTGTTCCTGACACTGGATGGTTCGGGCACCATCACCCACGCCCGCGTGGCGCTGGGCGCGGTCGCCACGACGGTGTTGCTGGTGGAGGCCGCAGCCAAGGCGATCATCGGCAGCAAGCTCGATGACAAAGCCAAGGCCGCACTCATGGCCGCCGCGTCGGCGGCCGCCAAACCCATCGACGACAAGCGCGGCACCAAGGAATTCCGCACCGACGTCGCTGGCGTGCTTGCCCGCCGCGCCGCTGAAATCGCATACGCCCGCGCGTCAGGCGCGAAAGTTGGAGCTCATTGATGTCGCAAGTTCACGTCACCACCACCATCAACGGCGATCCCACGGAGTTTTTGTGCGAGGCCGACGAGACATTGTTGGATGCCCTGCGCGATAGACTCAATCTCACTGGCACCAAGGAGGGCTGCGGCTCGGGCGACTGCGGGGCCTGCTCGGTCACCGTGGACGGACGACTGGTCTGCTCCTGCCTGACCTTTGCGGCCGAAGCGCAAGGGCGTCAGATCGGCACCATCGAGGGCATGGCCAAGGGCGACAAGCTGCATCCGATTCAGCAGACCTTCCTGGACCACGTCGCACTGCAATGCGGCGTCTGCACCCCGGGCTTCCTGATCGCGACCGAAGCGTTGCTGAAGCACAACGCGAACCCGACCGAAACCGAGATTCGCTACTGGCTCGCCGGCAATCTCTGTCGCTGCACGGGCTATGACAAGATCATCAAAGCCGTCGTTGCCGCCGCCGCTGACCACCGAAGGAGCGCATAACATGGCGCAGGATATGAAGTTTGACGCCAAGGGCCGAAAATTCGACCAGATCGGCACGCGCCCGCACCGTCCCGACGGCATCGACAAGGTGACCGGACGCGCCCGCTTCGGCGCCGACATGAACATGCCGGGGCAGCTCATCGGCAAGGTGCTGCGTTCGCCGCACGCTCACGCGCTGATCAAGAGCATTGATACGTCTGCGGCCGAAAAGATACCGGGCGTAAAAGCGATTGTGACCGCGAAGAATTTTCCCGATCTGTCGGGCGGCGACCAGGGGCAGCTTGACTACCTCGTCAACACGCTGGCGCGTGAAAGAGTGCTTTATGACGGGCACGCCGTAGCCGCCGTGGCCGCGACCAGCGCTTCTGCTGCTAATGCCGCGCTGAAGGCCATCAAGGTCGTCTACGAAGTGCTGCCGCATGTGACTGACGTTGACGAGGCCATGAAGCCGGACGCACCGCTGGTCAATGGCGGCCACATCACCAGTGGCGTCGAGCCCAAGCCGGCCAAGAAGTCGAACGTGATGGCCCGCCACCAGTTCGGTCACGGCGACGTCGACAAAGGTTTTAAGGACGCCGACATCATCGTCGAGCGCGAGTTCAAGACCGAGGCGACGCACCAGGGCTACATCGAGCCGAACGCCTGTGTCGGCAACCTCAGTGCCGACGGCGTCGGCGACATGTGGGTCTGCACACAAGGGCACTACAACGTGCGCGCCGTGTGCGCCGCAATGCTCGGGTTGGACGTGGCCAAGTTGCGCGTAACGGCCTCCGAGATCGGCGGCGGCTTTGGCGGCAAGACCATGATCTGGGTCGAGCCGCTGGCGCTGCAGCTCTCGCGCCTGGCGAACCGGCCGGTGAAAATGGTGATGTCGCGTGAAGAAGTGTTCCGCGCCACGGGTCCAACCGCGTCGTCCAGCATCTGGATGAAGATCGGCGCCAAAAAGGACGGCCGGATTACGGCCGCGCACGCCGTGATAAAGTTCCAGGGCGGTCCCTACGGCGGCTCGCTGGTGGACTTGGGCGCGATGGCCTGCTTCGCCTGCTACGATCTTCCGAACGTGAAGACCGAAGGTTTTGACGTGTGCTGCAACCGGCCGCGCGCTGCGGCTTACCGCGCGCCGTCGGCCCCCATCGTGACCTTCGCCACCGAAAGCGTGGTGCAAGAGATCGCCGATAAGCTCGGGATCGATTCGGTCGAGATGCGGCTAAAGAACGCCGCCAAGGAAGGGACGAAGTCGTCCTATGGCCCCACCTATGGGCCCATCGGACTGAAGGCCACGTTGGAAGCGATCAAAGAGACGCCGCATTGGAACGCGCCGGTTGCACCCGGAAAACATCGGGGGCGCGGCATTGCTTGCGGCTTCTGGTTCAATTTTGGTGGCAACACCAGCGTCTCGCTGGCCATCAACGCCGATGGCACGGTGGCGCTGGCTTACGGCAACCCGGACATCGGCGGCTCGCGCGCGTCCATGAGCCTGATGTGCGCCGAGGAGTTGGGCATCCCCTACGACAAAGTGCGTTGCATCGTCGCCGACACCGCTTCGCTCGGCTTCAATGACGTGACGGATGGCAGCCGCGTAACGTTTGCGGCCGGCATGTCGACCATCGAAGCTGCCCGCAACGCCATCAAGGTCATGTGCGGCCGCGCGGCGAAAACCTGGGGCATCGCCGAAGACGCCGTGGTTTGGGAAAAGGGCTTTGCCAAGCCGGCCGGCAGCAACGCCGGCAAATTCCCGCCGCTGTCGCTGAAGGATATCGCGGCCACGGCGCAGAACACCGGCGGCCCGATTGCCGGCCACTTCGAAACCTTTGCCGATAGCGCCGGTGTCTCGTTCGGCACCCACATTGCAGACGTCGAAGTGGACGTGGAAACCGGCAAGACAACCGTGCTGCGCTACACCGTGCTGCAAGATGCCGGCAAGGCCATCCACCCCTCGTTCGTCGAAGGCCAATACCAGGGTGGCGCGGCCCAGGGCATCGGCTGGGCGTTGAACGAGGAGTACATCTACGGCAAGGACGGGCGGCTCCAAAACGCCGGCTTCCTCGACTATCGCATCCCCGTCGCCTCGGACCTGCCGATGATCGAGACCGT
This sequence comes from Hyphomicrobiaceae bacterium, assembly GCA_031393505.1. Taxonomy (GTDB): domain Bacteria; phylum Pseudomonadota; class Alphaproteobacteria; order Rhizobiales; family Hyphomicrobiaceae; genus JANYHF01. The sequence continues at coordinate 29,217 of JANMVX010000286.1, forward strand.
GATCCTGGAGATCCCGAACCCCGGCCATCCCTACGGCGTGCGCGGCGTCGGCGAGACGCCGATCGTGCCGCCACTGGGCGCGATGGCGAACGCTATCGCGGCCGCGACCGGCGTGCGCATGGGCGACATCCCGATGTCGCCGCCAAAACTGTTGAAGGCGCTGAAGACGCATAAGGCGTAACCTTTCCCTCTCCCCCGCCTCTTGGCGGGGGAGAGGGTGCCCCGAAGGGGCGGGTGAGGGGCAGCCGCTTGCTCCGGCCCTGGTGCAACCTGAATGGACGAAATTGAGCGCGGTACGGAGCAAGCGGC
>JANMVX010000318.1:0-7394 GCA_031393505.1 Hyphomicrobiaceae bacterium
CCCTCATCTCACCCTCAAAGGGGGAACTGAAGGGGAAACAACTTGGTGAACCTTGGCACCCACTACCGTCTGAATTCGTCTTTCGTCCGCTCGTGCACAACCCCAGGCGTCTACATGGACGGCGGCGGCTTGCGCCTGCGCGTTATGTCCAACGGCAGCCGCACCTGGATCATGCGCATCACCATCCATAGCCACCGCCGCGACATCAGCCTCGGTTCACTGGCGCTACTGTCGCTCGCCGAAGCCAGAGAGAAAGCGCACGCGATCAGAAAGGCCGTTTCAGAGGGGCGCGACCCGGCGGCAGAACGGCGCATCGAGCGATTACCACTCAAACTGGTCGAAGTCGTTGAGATCGTCGACGACCGTCCGACGTTCGAGGACTGTTGGCGCGCATTTTGGAAGGTCAAGGAACCGCAGCTCTCGAACGGCAAACATCGGGATCCGTGGGTGTCGACCATCCCGAGCGGCGTCAGCCTTTCCATCGAGTCGATGGCCAGCCAGCAAGTCTTCTGCGACCCTGGCGGCATCTAGGACACCCGCGGCATTTGCGGCCTCATCGGTGGCGCCGAACTGGGCACCGAAGCCTCGTTCGACATGACCCATTTGCAGGTTCTGCGACAGCGGGGGCAAGCGACAGGATGGCAGGCTCGGCAATAGGCCTTGCCGCAGGACGAGCAGGGCGCGGCGCCGGCCGGATCGGTGAGGTGCAGGTAGTCGTCGCAGGCGGTCCGGGTCGGGCTGAGGCCGAGGCCCCAGTCGCTGAGCGGGGCTTCCAGCAGCCGTGCCGCCGGATGCCAGTCGATCGGCAGCACACGCTCGGTTTTGCGACGCTTGATCAGCAGCTGATAGCGATGCACCGGCGCCAGGACAACGAGCCCTTGTTGCCATTCGACCGTGACCTTGAGCGCGTAGTTGTGGCTGAGGTCGACGAGCTTGGCGGTGTAGTCGCGCTCGATCGCCGCAATGCGCGCTGAGTCCCGTTTAACGGTTGTCTCGGCCTTGTCGCCAGTGGATCGCCTGGCTGCGGCTAGTTTCAGCTGCGCGGCGCGGTGCAGATCGTCGTGATAGGCGTGGATACGACAACGGTCGCGGTCGAGCCGGCGGCTCATGGCGGCGATGAAGGGCTCCAGGTCATTGCGTACGCGGTAGTCCAGCAGGGGGCGGGTGCGGGCCGCAATGGTTTCGGCATTCCAGAGGGTGGGAGCGGAACGGAGCGCGGACGCTTGCGGGGCCGTCCAGGCGTCCTGGCGCTCCAGCGCGGCTTGCAGCCGGCCGAGCAGATCCGGCCCGAGCGACGACCCGGTGGCGCAATTGAAGCCGAGCGTGATCAGGCCGTCGCGCTTTTCATCCGATGTCGCCGTATAGCGGAAGGTCAGCAGCAGCAGCCTGGTCACGGCAGCCGCCTCGTCCTGCAATCGCCAGACCGCGTTCGGGAGTTCGAGCGCATGATTGATCATGGCGGTCGGGTCGCCCGGCGGGCTGACGGGTTCCGCCAGACTGAGCTGTCGCTCGGCAAAGCGGCCGCGATTGTCCAGCAGCGCGCCGAACCGCTCCAGCCAATCGCCCTCGAGCCCGATCGGCAGCGCACCGGCCGGTTGAGCCGCGCCGAAACCGAGCCTGGTGAACTCCTGCCAGCCAAAAACCGTACGCAGAGGTTCTGGCGCCAGCACGTCGAGGCCGTCCGGCTCGACGGGATCGACCTCGGCGCCGTGCGCGTCCAGCACATCGGCAACAAAGTCACGCAGCGAGGCCATGAGTGCTCCTTACGCGGTTTCGAAATCTTCGCCGAACAGTGTCTCGTCCAGCGCCTTGGCGCCGTTGTGGTCGCGGCGGGCGGCGACCAGCAGTTCGCCCAGGGCATCGAAGGCAGCGGTGCGGCCGGTCTCGGTCTCTTCGAGCCAGGCGTCCAGGACCAGGTCGGGGAACTCGCGCTCTTCGTCGAGGCCGCCGAGGATGGCGCCGGCCTCGCCCACCACCAGCTCGAACATCGAGATCTTCTCGTCCAGCAGCAACAGCACCTGCTCCTCGATGGTGCCGCGCGTCACCAGGTTGAACACGAAGACGTCGCGCGCCTGGCCGATACGGTCGATACGCCCGATGCGCTGCTCGATCGCCATCGGGTTCCAGGGCACGTCGAAATTGATCAGCGTGTTGCAGAACTGGATGTTGCGGCCCTCGCCACCCGACTGGGTGCAGAGCAGCACCGAGGCGTGCTCGCGAAACGCCGTGATCGCGGCATCTTTTTCCGGGCCGGTCAGGCTGCCGTCGAAGCGCGCAAAGCCGATACGCTCCGTAGTCAGCCGATCCGCCAGATGCTCCAGCGTCTCGCGCGACTGCACGAAAACAAGCTTCTTTTCCTCCGGATTCTTGTGCAGCAGGTCCAGCAGCGCAGTCTCCTTGGCTCCAGTCGTGATCGCGGCCAGCCGCGTCGCGAGCGCTGGCCACGTCTTGTCCTTCGGGTTGCGCTCTGCGTGGCGCGCCACGGCGCCAGCGGCCGCCGCCGGGGACGAGCCAGCGGCGCCCAGCAGGCTTTGCAGCGCCAGCCGGTTGCGTCCGGCGCCGCCACCCTCGGCAGCCAGGCCGCGGGCGGCTTCGGCGAGTGCCGCATAGGCCTCGCGCTCCTCGGGCGCAGCGTCGACCTTGATGGTGGTGGCGTGGCGGCGCGGCAGTTTCAGCGCGACGACCGCGCGGGTATTGCGGATCATGACGCCGCGCATCAGGGACCGCAGCGCTTCCGGATTGGCCGGCTGGCGAGGCTTGCCCGGTGTCATATGCGCCGCACGAAACTCCGTCAGCGTCTTGAAGATGCCGGGTTTCAGCAGCGTCAGCAGGTTGTACAATTCGACCAGATCGTTCTGCACCGGAGTTGCCGAGAGCAGCAGCAGAAAACGCTTGTTGAGCGCATCGACCAGTTTCCAGCTGGCGCTGGAACGATCCCGCAAGTGATGCGCCTCATCGACGATCACGAGATCGAACTTACTCGCAGCGAGACGCTCGGCATGTTCGCGGCGACGCGCAGAGGCGATCGAGGCGATGATGCGCGGTTGCGCCCAGAAGGCGTCCGGATCGTCACGGAGAAGGGAATCGTAGGTGGTGGTGAAGGTCAGCCCGAACTTGGTGTCCAGTTCCTCGCGCCATTGTCCGACCAGCGAAGCCGGCGTCAGCACCAGCGCGCGCTCGGCCATGCCGCGCAAGGCGTATTCCTTCAGCACCATGCCCGCTTCGATGGTCTTGCCGAGGCCGACCTCGTCGGCGAGCAGGACGCGGCCGCGGAATTGCTTCAGAACCTTGCGCACCGTCTCGACTTGGTGCCAGAGCGGCTCGATGTTGGTCAGCTGGGGCAGGCAGAGCAATTCATCGAACCCTTGTGCGAGCCCGAGTTGGCTCAGCTGTTGGCGCAGATTGAACCACCGGCCTGCGGGTTCAGGCGTGGACGTCATAGCTGTCGCGAGCGCCGAAAGGTCGATGTCCAATGCAAACGGAATCGTCATCGCGGGCAGGTGCAGCGAGGCAAGCAACGGCGCTTCGGCGAGAGCCGCTGCGGTAGGGTTGCGGTTGGCATCTGTGGCCGCCGGCTTTACGGGGGGCTTGGTCTTGGCTTTGGCCGGAGCCTTGGCCTTGGCCGAAGCCGGCTTGGCGAGAGGCGCTCGGCGGCGCACTGGCTTGTCGTGATCCAGAATTTCGTTCAGCTGGCGGAACATCCAATCGACATGGGCCCGCCCGGCTGGAAAATGCTTGTAGGCCTCCATCCAGGTCACCAAGCCGTTGCGCTCCAGGATCGCCTTGGCGGCTGCGCTCGCGCCCGTGGCATGGAGTGTGAACGCGCGCAGCAGTTCGGCTGATGGTGCCGTGGCGCGCTTGGTGAACCGCTTCAGGAAGACTTGCGCTTGCGCCGGCTCGCCATCGAGCAGCGCAGCGTTGGTGGCCATCAACAGGATTTGCGGATCGCCCGGGCAGGCTTGCAACGCCTTCTGCGCCAAAGGCAAGTACCCCGCCGTGCCGCCAGTGTCCTGGAATGCCGTATACAGCTTTTGAAGCCAGATTTCGCCAGCATGGAGCGGCGCCTTGAAGAGATCGACTTGGCGCAAGGCCGAACGTGACATGAGCCCCTCGTCGTTTGGCCAGGTGCGCCAGCGCACATCGGCAGCGAATCAGATGCGGCAGTCCCGTAAGGGTGGCAGCCGCATTGACCAACCGCAACGGCAGGACAACATCGTCTGGAAAAGCTGTTGACAGTGTTGGGTCTGGCAGGGCGCTCGCGGCATCAACACACTGTGATTGCGACCTGCGGCCTACCGACCGTTACCCGCCAGGGCCGAGACCCCCAACCCCTTTTTTAGCCTCCGGCAAGATGGGGGGCTCGGTCGCGGAGGCCTCTGGCTGGAGCGATAGGGCGGGACGGCGGCCGGTGGCCCCAAATTATCGGGCATTGCGTCGGGCCTATCGGGACAATCCGCGATCACGTCCTCGGCAAATGGCAAGCGTGAGGGTTCGGTTGTTGATGGCGACGTCGATCTCCTTGCCGCGCATCTGGACGAGTTCCGGTCGCCAGGGGATGAGCGTGAAGGACGTGCAATCCTGGATGACGGCGATGCGTCCGGCTGGAAACGTGACGTCGCGCGTTTGCCGGCCAGTGATGCGCTTACCTCTGGTCATCGGCCGTTAGACTTGATCGAGTTCTCCCTCAAGCCGCCGGCTGAGCACTGCCCAGCTTCGCTCATGCAACGTGTCGAGCGTGTTCGCCTTGGGCGTGACGCGACCGGCCGGGTCGCGATAGGCAAGTCCTTTGTCGATGAGCCACTCAGCGCGCGCTTGAGACGCGGCTGAGAGTTCGGCGCCGAACTTTCGCTCGGCCACGGTAGGTATTTTGTTATCGACGATGGCGGTGTCGAGCCAAGTAGGAAACTCAGTGACCAGCAGACGTTCGACTGGCAACGAGGACAGGACCTCCACTTTTGCCGTGTGCGCGGCCGACTTGCCGCGCAGGTGCACCATGGGCGATCAAATCGGTGGATGCGGCAGCATGCATGTGTCCGTCGGACACGATGATCGTTCGCGGACACGATCATCGCGTGTTCGTGGAGCCAACGCAAACTCGGCTTTGGGTCAACCAGAGAATTGGAGGCGGTCAGCTTGCAATGGCGCTCCTGGCCTTAAAGGCTACGGAACCCGCTTCGGCCGCGTTCTGAGTTAGGCTTTCGATCATTGCCGGAGCGCGATCCCTTATTGCGCTTGCTTTCGTTTCAGCGTTCGTATTAGCGTATTATGAAAGATAATATCGCTGGTCATGAAATCGGCGATCTCGGGAGCTGCGCATTTGGGACGGGTGTTCGACATCCTCATCGTCGGGGGCGGCATCAACGGTTGCGGCATCGCTCGGGATGCAGCCGGGCGTGGCCTTTCCGCGCTCCTCTGCGAGATGGGGGACTTAGCCAGCGCGACCTCGTCCTGGTCCAGTAAGTTGATCCACGGTGGATTGCGCTATCTGGAATACTACGAGTTTCGATTGGTGCGCGAAGCGCTCATGGAGCGCGAGGTGCTTTGGAAAATCGCGCCACACATCATCAATCCGCTGCGCTTGGTGTTGCCTCATCGCAAGGGCCCGCGTCCGGCTTGGCTGCTGCGCTTGGGTTTGTTTCTCTACGATCACATAGGTGGCCGTAAACGCCTCCCTGGTACCCGTGCTCTCGATCTGACAACGCACGCTACCGGCAAGCCACTGAAGCCGGGCGTGTTCCGTAAGGGCTTTGAATATTCCGACTGCACTGTGGATGACTCGCGTCTGGTGGTGCAGAACGCTCGCGACGCTGCTGATCGCGGCGCCGAAATCCGCACCCGTACCCGTGTGATCGGGGCCTGGCGTTCTGGCGCGGGCTGGACGGCCACGCTGCGCGACGAACGGACAGGCGTCGAGGAGAAGGTGACCGCACGCACGATCGCCAATGCCGCGGGCCCGTGGGTCGCCGGCGTGCTGACCGGCCAGTTGGGCGTTACGTCACGTGCCTCGACCCGTCTCGTACAGGGCTCGCACATCGTGGTGCGCAAGCTTTACGACCATGACCGCGCCTACATTCTGCAGAACCCGGACGGTCGGATCTTCTTCGTCATTCCGTATCAGGACGACTTCACCTTGATCGGCACAACAGACCGCGACTACCAGGGGGACCCGGCCAAGGTCACGGCCATGCCGGAGGAGATCGACTACCTGTGCAAGGCGGCGTCGGAGAATTTTTCGAGGCAAGTGTCTCCGACGGACGTGGTCTGGGCCTATTCCGGCGTGCGCCCGCTTTACAATGACGGCGCCAGCGAAGCCAAGGCAGCCACGCGCGATTATGTGTTGGAAGTCGATGCCGCGAGGGGACAACCGGCGGTGCTGTCGGTCTTCGGCGGCAAGATCACGACCTTTCGCCGCCTGGCGGAGGAGGCGTTGGATCGTTTGGCGCCGCAAGTTGCGGGGTACCACGGACTATCGAAGCGTTGGACCGCGACAGCGGCGCTGCCTGGGGGCGATTTTGCCGTCGACGGCATAGCTGGCCTCGAACGCGAACTGGCGCAGACCTATCCGTTCCTTTCGGCGGCCCATGCCAGGCGCCTTGCCCGGTCCTACGGAACGCGTGCCCGCACCATACTCGGCGACGCCCAAAGTGCAGCTGACCTAGGTCACGACTTCGGCGCGACGCTCAGCGAGACCGAAGTACGCTATCTGGTGGAGCAGGAGTGGGCGCAAACCGCCGAGGATATCGTTTGGCGCTGCTCCAAGCTCGGCCTCAGGATGAGTGCGGGCGAAGTGGCGATGCTGGACGCGTACATGCGCGGCCGCCTGGGGCACAACAGCCAGCGACCACAGACAGGGGCCGCGCCATGACGGTGGTTCTGGAAAAAGTATCGAAGGTAGTGGCGGAAACGGCGCACATTCGCGACGTATCGATCACCTTACAGCCGGGTTCGATCAACGTGCTGCTGGGGCCGACCTTGGCGGGCAAGACATCGCTGATGCGGCTCCTTGCCGGCCTCGATGCGCCGACCGCGGGACGGGTGCTGGTCGACGGCAAGGATGTGACGGGCGTGGCCGTGCGTAACCGTTCGGTCGCGATGGTATACCAGCAGTTCATAAACTATCCGGCCATGACGGTGTTCGAGAACATCGCCTCACCCCTGCGCGTGCGCGGCGCGCCGAAGGCCGAGATCGAAGCCCGCGTGCGAGATGCCGCCAAACTCATGCGGCTGGAGCCCTATCTTGGCCGCACGCCGCTCAGCCTATCGGGTGGCCAGCAGCAGCGCACCGCCATAGCGCGCGCTTTGGTCAAGGGTGCGGACCTGGTGCTGCTCGACGAGCCGCTGGCCAATCTCGACTATAAGTTGCGCGAGGAGCTGCGCGCCGAGCTGCCGAAGAT
>JANMVX010000369.1:0-6856 GCA_031393505.1 Hyphomicrobiaceae bacterium
CGATATCGCGCAAGGACGTCAGCGTGCCGGCATAGGTGAGTTTGTCGACGTTCAGCACCTCGTGGCCGGTCGCCGCGATCAGATGCCGGCACAGCGCCGAGCCGATGAACCCCGCCCCGCCCGTTACGATGATGCGCATCACGTCTCTCCCGCCAAAAGCGTCAATCGAAGTAGGCCGGCAGATCGGCCAGCTTGGGATGTGTGCGGTCTTTCGCCGATAGCACCGCTTTGTCGGCGGGCACCGGCCAAGGGATGCCCAGCGCGGGATCGTCCCAGGCCAGGCCCTTGTCGGCGGCGGCGTTGTAATAGGTGCTGACTTTGTAAATAACTTCAGTATCTGGCGCGAGCGTGCAGAACCCATGCGCGAAGCCGGCAGGCACCAACAACTGCTCGCCGTTCTCGGCGCTCAGCACGTGGTGCACGTGGCGGCCGAAGGTCGAAGAGCCGCGCCGCAAGTCCACCGCGACATCGAGAACGGCGCCGCGCAGCACACGCACCAGTTTGGCCTGGGCGAAGGGCGGGGCCTGGAAATGCAGTCCACGCACTGTCCCGACCTGGGCCGAGCCCGATTGATTGTCCTGCACAAACATCAAACTGGGCGCGGCCTCGGCCAGCACGTCGAGCCGGAACACCTCGGAGAAATAGCCGCGCTCGTCGCCGAAGCGCTTTGGCGTCAAGGCGATGACGTCGGGAATCTCGAGGCGTTCGATGCGCATGGCTGAGGGCTCTCCGGTGTTCGACCGATCGACGCCACTATCATCTGATTCGCGCCGCGCCACATGGCCTTGCGCTCAGGTCTGCCCCGTTGCTCCGGTATAAATCCGATGGCAGCCGCGGCCCAGTGCGATCTGCAACTCATATTCGTTGCTGCCGGCGAGCGTGCTGAGTTCGGTGAGGCCGACGGTGCGACCGAGCATTTCGGCATAGCCGTCTTTGAGCGCCGCAGCCGGCACAGTCGTCACATCGACGGTGACAAGATCCATCGACACGCGGCCGACCAGCGGTGCGCGTACGCCCGCAAAAGCGGCGATCCCCTTGTTTGAGAGCGCGCGCAGATAGCCGTTGGCGTATCCGATTCCGAGCGTGGCGATGCGCATGGGGCGCTCGGCGCGAAACGTCGCAGAGTAGCCGATGGTGTCGCCGGGCCGCACGTCGCTGATCTGCAGGATGGGAGCCAAGACCGTCAGAGCCTGTGTTACTGGCATCGGATCGCCCGGCTGCGCGGGGTTGATGCCATAGAGCGCTTTTCCGGGACGGGTGATGTCTCCGCGCCAGGCGACATCAAGATAGAGGCCGGAGGAGTTCGTGATGCTGTGGGGGGCGGCGGGCAGGCCTTTCAGCGCAGCGTGGAAACGCTCAACTTGTAGCCGGCAAAGCGCGCGATTGCCGTCGTCGGCGCTGGCGAAGTGGGTCAGGTAGGCGCCAATCGGGTTTTTCGATGCGCGCAACGCGGCTGCCAACCCGGCCAACTCCCTGGGCTTAAGGCCCAGCCGGTTCATGGCGGTATCGATGTGGAGCATGACGGGCGTCACTCTGGACGAGGCAAACCATGCCTGTACGTCCGCGGGGCTGCCGAGCACCGGCATCACGCGGGCGTCTTCGAAGTCGGCAGGCAGGTGACCGCCAAGGCCGTCAAGCGCCGCGATCCGTGCCTCCGGAAATGCCGCGCGGAGTGCAACCGCGTCTTCAAAGTGCGCGACGAAAAACAAGCGCGCTCCCGCCGCCCAGGCCGCTCCGGCCACCGGCAGCATGCCCAGCCCATAGCCGTCGCCCTTGACGATGGCGGCGCATTCGGCGGTGCCCGAGGCAACCGACAGCACGCCGTAGTTCTCCCGAATAGCGCCCAGATCGATGAGCGAAAGGGCTGCAAGACGGGCTTTCGCAGCGATGCCCGGATCGAGCCGGAGCGGGGCGGATGGCGGCATTTCGGCCTCAATGGCGGCGGCGGACGGGGCTGTGCCAGGTGGCTATAGCAAGCGGCGCCGCGCCTGGGCAGCCCGCTTGCTAACATTCCTGCTCGGAATCGCTTGCTCCGGCTCCCGTCCCTCTATAGTTTCCGCCAATCGCGTCTGAGTTGGCCACATGGCGGAATGGTTACGCACCGGACTGCAAATCCGTTTATTCCGGTTCGATTCCGGATGTGGCCTCCAGACCGCGATTGATTCTCCTTTCCCAACCGTCTAGCCATCGCCTGCCCGCGCGTCGCGGCGGGGCCCGTAGCACAATGGTTAGTGCCGGCGGCTCATAACCGTCAGGTTGCAGGTTCGAGTCCTGCCGGGCCCACCAAAATGTCGATCGTTGGTTTTTTTCCAGCGCATGTAAGCAAAGCCAGGCCCTAGAGCCATGCGGCTCAAAACGGAATATCGAGGGCCTGGTCATGACCGACACCGATCCGCACCTGCTTACGACCGATCTGGCTGCCCCCCATGGCGCGCCTGCCAGCCTTCTGCACAGTGAAATTTCAAGGCGGCGAACGTTTGCGATCATTTCGCATCCTGACGCTGGCAAGACCACCCTGACCGAAAAGCTGCTGCTGTTCGGCGGCGCCATTCAGCTGGCGGGCCAAGTCAAAGCCAAGCGCGACAAGCGCACCACCCGCTCGGACTGGATGGCCATCGAACAGGCGCGCGGCATCTCGGTTGCGACATCGGTCATGACCTTTGAGTATGCCGGCGCGGTCTTCAATCTGCTCGACACGCCGGGCCATGAGGACTTTTCCGACCACACCTATCGGACCCTGACGGCGGTCGATTCCGCCATCATGGTGATCGACAGCGCGCGCGGCATCGAGGCGCGGACGCGAAAACTGTTCGAGATCTGCCGCCTGCGTGACATTCCCATCATTACGTTCATTAACAAGATGGACCGGGATGGCCGCGAGCCGCTCGACTTGCTCGACGAGATCGAGAAGACCCTTGCGCTCGACACCGCCCCGATGGTCTGGCCGATGGGGCGCGGGCGTGATTTTCGTGGCACCTATGATTTGATCACGCCAGCCGTTCGCCAGATCGATCGCAGCGACGCAGACACGTCCGTCTCAGGTCCGAATGACTCGCGCATCGCCGAAGTAATGCGTCCCGAGGATGTAGAGCCGTGGCGAACCGAAATGCAGCTGGTGCAGGGCGCCTGCGGGACGTTTGACCTCGAGGCGTTCCGGCATGGGGCGCTGACGCCGGTGTTTTTCGGCAGCGCCTTGCGCAATTTCGGCGTCAAGGATCTGCTCGATGCCCTGATCGCCTATGCGCCCGCGCCGCGCAGTCAGAAGGCGTCGGTACGCACCGTCGAGGCGGAGGAGCCGGCCATGACCGGGCTGGTCTTCAAGATCCAAGCCAACATGGACCCCAATCACCGCGACCGCATCGCCTTCATGCGGGTCTGCTCCGGCAGGCTCACCCGCGGTATGAAAGTCAAGGTTGTGCGTTCGGGCAAAACGGTTGTCCTGCAGGCGCCGCAATTCTTCTTCGCGCAGGACCGTTCGGTCGCAGAGGAGGCCTATGCCGGCGACATCGTGGGCTTGCCGAACAAGGGCGTGCTCAGAATTGGCGATACCGTCACCGAAGGCGAGGAACTGTCATTTGTCGGCATCCCAAGCTTCGCGCCGGAAATCCTGCGCCGTGTCCGGCTTGCCGACGCCATCCGCGCCAAGAAATTGCGTGATGCGCTGAACGAAATGGCCGAAGAGGGGGCGGTGCAACTGTTCTCGCCGCTGGACGGCTCTCCGCCCCTGGTCGGGGTCATTGGCGCGCTGCAACTCGACGTGCTGGAGGACCGGCTCAAGACCGAGTACGGCCTGCCGATCGCCTTTGAGGCGGCGGCGCACAACACCATCCGATGGATCTCGACCAAGGATCCGGCCGCCATGGCCCGTTTCATCACGGGCAAACGGTCGTCAGTCGCCCTCGATCTGGACGGTGATCATGTGTTCCTGGCCACTTCGGATTTCGATGTGCGTTGGACGACAGATCACAATCCCGACGTGAGCTTCACCGACATCAAGACCTCGTCTGCGAAGTGAGGTTGGGATCGTCGGCGCCCCGACCGCAGGACTAAGGTGAGATGATCACGCCCTTCTTTAGCAGGAAGCAGCCGTAGGGGCGGAATTCGCTGGTGCGCAGAACCGCGAAGGCCTTGGCGGCGGCGGCGTAGAAGGCGAAGCGCTCCAGGCTCGCCATCGTGATCGGGCGACCTTCGGCGGCTTCGCAGAGCCGATGCACCTCATCGAACATCGGCAGCACTTTTTGAGGATCGCCGACCACCTGCATGCGCGTGACGGGCGCTTCGACGAAAGTGTCGAGCGGGAACACCGTCAGCACCGCAGCGACCGCTCCCGGAATGTCCAACCCCAGCGCCTCGATGATACGGCCGCTGACGGTCGTCTTGGCGACGGTGCCAGCTGGATGGTTGGCATCACATATAAGCAAGTCCTCTCCATGGCCCATGGATTTAAGCGCCCACAGAAGATCGGCCGAGAGATGCGGGTGCAGATTTTTCAGCATGCAGTTTCTTCCTCATGCCCACCAACCCTGCGCCTTGTTCCCTGCGCCAGCAGACTTCATTTGAGCGGCCGCCTCGGCCGAGATCGGCTCGATGTCCATCAGGAAGCGCTGGGCGGGGTTCATGCGCCGGTACAACTCTTCGGTCAGGTATTGGCGCTGCACCAGCTGCTGCGGCAGGTCGCGGCGCGTGTAGGTCAAATGCAGCACACGGCGCTTCTTGCCACTGACGTTGGTCGTCCCGCCGTGCCACATCGAGGAATTGACGATGATGACGGAGCCCTTGGGCGCCTCGACACGTACCTCGCCGGGATAGGGATCGGTCAGGCTTTTCGGCACACGCGCGGCCTCTTCGGGCGTCAGTGCGCCAGGTTCCCAGTCTCCGCGATTGACCGCTGGCACGTTGATCGGTTGCCATTTGTGCGAGCCTGGAATTACCCGCGTCGGCCCGTTGTCCGCGGTCATGTCGTCGAAGGTGACGATGGCGTTGGAGACCCACCAGTCGTCATCGAACTTCTTGGGCACATCGACATGCAAGTCCTGGTGACCCTTGCCCTTCTCGGGGTTGCGCAGATTGGCCCCATGCAGCTTGAACTCGCCGAGCAGGTGTTGCGAGGCGGCCAGGAACGGCTGTATGGCGAGGCAGCGATCGTAGACCATGGTCTTGTTGTAGATGTTTGACACGCGGGGAGCGCCTGGCTCCACGTGCACCTCGTGGCCGCCCTTGTTGGGCCCTTCTGCAGCGTGCAGGCGGTCAAACTCTTCGGCCATCTCGGCACATTCGGCTGCGTTGAACACGCCGCTGCGGACGTAGAAACCGTTGTCGTCCAGCTGGCGGCGCTCGTCGTCGGTAAAGTCGGCCCTGGTGACGCCGAGGTCGCGCAAGGCTTGTTTGGTGTACATCGCAAACTCCTCCAGGATACGCCGGTGATCAAGATGCTCCGAGCCTATCAGCTGCGGGGTCGCTTGCAACAGCGTGCGGGATCCGAACGGCAAATTCGTACTGGAAGCGCCCCGCCCGTATCTCTTATATGTGTCGGGCTTTGGCGCCCGGAGACCGATTGCCCATGACAAAACTCGCGCCGATGGGCGAAACGTTGCGGATACTTCGCCCGGCGCCAAACGTCATAGCCTTCTACGATGGCCGCGTGCCGGGCGTGCGCGCTTTTTCCGAGGCGGCCAACTGGGTCGACGATGGCGCTTATTCGCTGGGCGTGGCGAGCTACGCTGTCGTCGATGGGACGGAGGCGCTGGTCTACGACACGCATATCTCCATCGAACATGCGAAAATCATCCGCGCGACGCTGCTCAAGGCCGGCGTGAAAAGCATCCGCGTCGTGCTCAGCCACTGGCACCTCGACCATATCGCGGGCAACGCTGTGTTTTCCGATTGCGAAATGATCGCGCATCGCTGGACGTTTGACGCCATGACGTTGCACAAGGCGGCGATCGAAGCGGGAACGCGCGACGGCCTGCCGGCGATCAAGCCGCTCATATTGCCGATGACGCTCTATGACGACGAACTGGAGCTGAAAGTCGGGAGACTTCCCGTCAGCCTGCGCCATGTCGACATCCACAGCCGCGACGGGACGATGTTGGTCTTGCCCGAGCAGGAACTGCTGTTGGCTGGCGATGCGCTGGAAGACACCGTCACCTATGTCTCGGAGCCCGAGGGGATGGAGACCCATTTGCGCGATCTCGCCCGCATGAGCTGGTGGAACGTCGAGACCATCCTGCCCAACCACGGTTCTCCCGAACGGATCGCAGCCGGCAGCTACGACAAGGGGCTGATTACGGCGACGCAGCTTTACACCGAGCGCCTGCTGGAAGCGCGCACGTCGGAACTCTATCGGCGCCAGACGCTGGCCCAGTTCGTCGCCGACGAGATCGAGCGCGGTTGGATCAGCTATTTCGCGCCCTATGAGGCGGTGCATCGGGAGAACCTGGCCAAGGTGCTGGCGGGGTGACGATGGGTTTTGCGACGGCGACGGTTGGTAGGGGCGCGACCCGTGGGTCGCCCTCCAGCGGCATGGTATGCTGCCCGAGGGCGACCCACGGGTCTTCCCTACGCTTCAAATCCGCCCTTATCGCACATTGCGATCTACGCCGGCCATGGTCTAAGGTCCGCCCAAAATCGCAAGGATCCGCGCTAAAATGCCCCTCAAAAGCATGACAGGATTTGCCCGCAGCCAGGGCGCGCTGGGCGCCGCGAGCTGGCAGTGGGAAGTGCGCAGCGTCAACGGCAAGTCGCTGGATGTGCGGCTGCGTACGCCGCCGGGGTCCGAAGCGCTGGATGGGCCGGCGCGCGAGCTGATTGGCAAGCGGCTCGCACGTGGCAGCGTTTCGGCCAACCTCACTATGGC
>JANMVX010000016.1:0-6897 GCA_031393505.1 Hyphomicrobiaceae bacterium
GGGCAAAGGAAAAGTCTACAAAGTCGCCATCACCGGCGTCATGCGAAAGCTGGTTGTGCTGGCAAATACGCTTCTGACGGCAGATCGTTTGTGGCAACCGGAGGCCCCGAAAATGGCTTGACGGGAAACACAGATTCTCACCTGTCACCTTTTTCCTCGGCTTCGCCTCGGAGCGACATCCTCTCCCCTTCGCGAAGAAAGTGCGAAGGGGAGAGGAGAAGACCGCACGCACTTCGTCCCCAAACGAAAACGGCCCCCGCTTTTGGCGGAGGCCGTTTCCTTTAGACGTTACGCCGCGTTAAGCAGCGTTTGCGACTTTTTCGGGAGAGTATCTAGAGGCCTCCCGTTCACGTCCCGGCACCTTGATGCCGATGTAACGCATTTTACCGTTGAACTTGATCTTCTGTACGCCCAGTTCACTCAGTTCGCGTCCAAACGTGGTCAGTGCTTCCGGCTCCTTGCCGTTGTCGTTGCACCAGTTGGTGTAGTCTTCATACAGCTCAGTGGCTGTGAGATTTGCGCCTTCAGAAGCAACGACAGTCTCCTTGTAGTAGCGAGCCACATTGCCTTCCGGCGCCGCCAGGCGGGCCGCAGGCTTGCTCAGATTGTCATTGGCGCTTGCCACCAGCGGCAAGGCCGGAACTTCTGTGTCGACACTCACAACGGGCACGATCGGGGCCATCGTGATCGCCTGGGCGATGACGTTGGAGGCCGGAACCGGTACCTTAACGGCCTTGTCCTCGTAGATCTTCCAGTTCGAGAACACGACGTAGAAGCCGAGCGATGAGCCCAGCTCAACCAGCAGCGCGACCATCAGGATGAGGCCGGTCTGCACGAGGGCCTTGTTCTGGCCCGACAGGGACGACAGCGCGTCAACCTGCGGATCGGCAGCCGCGAGCGCAACCCCCGACGTCGCCGTCGAGATCTTGGCCCGGACATCATCGATCCTCGTCTGGAGCTTGTCGCCCTCCTGGGCGGCTCCTAGTTCAGCCAGCAACGTGTGGTACTGGGCGCAGAAGGCCTTGGAGTACCCACTCGTTGCATCAGTGCAGCTGTTGCTGGACGCCCAGCGCTTGTTCTGCTTCAGAACCTCGACCTCCTGCGTAATCATACCTGCAGGTCGGTGTTGAGGCACCCAGCTGAGCTTTTCGCGCGTCTTGTCGAGCTCGGTCTTCATGTCGCTGAAAGCCACCGCCTCCGCCGCTCGCAGGCCCGTGGTGTCGGCGCGATTGATCGCCGAGAACCCGATTGCCGAAGCGAACGAGAAGGTCAGGCAGACCGTCCATAGCAACGTTGCGGCCGCAGCTTGCGACCACTGCCGGTTGCGTAGGGCAGCGAACAGGAAGAACGGAATGAGAGCTTTAAGACAGTCCGACGCAGCACTGGCTCCCCCCAACAATTGCGAGTCCAGCTCGGAATGCCCGAGACTGTAGCCGAACCGCCAGTTCATGGCAGCCGACACCAATAGCAGCACTGAAGCTGCCAAAACGCCTAGTACACCTAGAGCGTGGCGCATAGTTTATTGCCCCCGTCATGGATTTGACCTGAGGAACGAATTTTCCTTCAAGCCAACGCGTTAACGCAACAGGTGGTCAGCCGGAACACCGGCTGGCCCGCCTTCGATGGCAGATGTACTGGCAGGGTGCCTCGTGGAGCCCTAATCGCCCCCGAACGCGCGAACGCCCAATCCGTTACAAGACGCAAAGCCGACGTCGAACGGCGGGTCTGCGGCCTCTCAAGTCGTCCACGGTTTTTTCAACCATTGGTTGTGTGGATAAGTTTTGAGCGACTCACAGCGCAGAAATCTGACTCGACACGATTTCTGCCCCCTCGAATCAGAACGCTATCATTTTTCCGCCGCAAATTCAGCTCCCTAATGCCTGGAAGTGGATTTTTCGACCATTGGGCCTGCCGGGATCATGCCGGCTATTGACTGTGGATTATTATCCACAGGTGAAATTTTGACTGATTTGGCGCTGGTTGCAGATGCCGGTGGTGGTGTCGGCGTTTCCCGTCGCCACATGCGTTAGGGACAGCTTGAGTGTGGCCGGCGGGTGTCGCAGTGGGAAGACAAGCAGGACCAAAGCCAATTTTCGTCTGGGCAGGGAGTGATTGTGGCGATATAAAGTCTGGGCCAGAGACGATGCTGCGGCACGTGGCAAGTCGCGGGACTGAATTTCGTCCAGCCGGAGCGAACCGAAGCTGCTCTCGAACGTTTGATTTTACGGCTGAATTGGCGTCAGGAGTTGAGTGCGATGTGGCGTCTGTTAGCGCTTGGTGTTGTCGGGATCGCGATTGCTGGGGCCAGCATGATGCTGCCGCCCAACAATGGCGAAGAGCAGCTGCGTTCGCTCACCCACATCGCCGTCCAGGGCAGCGAAGAGCCCCTGCCGGCCGTCGCGGCGCCGCGTGACGCCTCGAGGGCAGTGGTTGCGGCCCGCCAAAAAGACATGATTGCGGCTGAGGCCGTTGCGGCGGCGGGCGCTCAGGCGCTTGGCGATGTCGGCAGCGGTGGGCCGCCTGAACCGCAAAATCGCATCGTCATCAAGCTCCAGGAGCAACTGAGGCGCGTGGGATGTTTCAAGGGCAGCTTCCACGGCAAATGGGACGCGGCAACCCGGCGCGCGATGGCGCGCTTCAATGACAAGGTGAACGCGCATCTGCCACTCGATACGCCAAATCCGGTGCTGCTGACGCTCGTAGAGAAGTACGACAATCGTGCCTGCGGCGCTCCGTGCGCTCCAGGAACTGCCCCCAATGCGTCTGGCATCTGCACGTCCGCGCAGCAGGTCGCGGCGGCTATTCCGGCGCCGATCGCTCCGGCAAAGCCCGTCGTTGCGCGATTGACCAACACGGTGGTCGTCTCAGCGCA
The DNA here is from genome assembly GCA_031393505.1 of Hyphomicrobiaceae bacterium. Lineage (GTDB taxonomy): Bacteria > Pseudomonadota > Alphaproteobacteria > Rhizobiales > Hyphomicrobiaceae > JANYHF01. Next base: position 2,873 of record JANMVX010000016.1, read on the forward strand.
GGCTGATTTTGGCAAGGTTCAGTCGAAAACGGCGGACGCGCCGGTGGTTCTGGACGAGCTGATCGACGTCGCCAAGACAAGTTCCGTCGCCACTGTAGCCGCGCCGTTGCAGGTCGCCGTCGTACCCAAGGTCTTGAGCAAGACAACAGGCAACGATTGGGCTCCGACGGTCGTCGCGGTCGCGCCGCCACTGACCAAGTCAGAAGTGGCCGAGGCGAAATTGGCCCTGGTGGCGACGCCGCCCAAGAAGTTGACGCCGGTGCTGCCTGAAAAAGTTGCAAGCGCCGCAGTTCGGCCAACCGTTCCCGCTGCCGCCGTATCGGTTGCATCGAACACTTCGGTACCATCAGTGGCGTCGATTGCTAGGGCAACGGTTTCAATCAAGGCAGCGCCCGTAACGCCGATCGCGAAGCTGCCGGCGGCCGAAAAACCGATGCCAACGCTTGTGGCTCGGCGTACGACGCCAGCACCGGCTGTTGTCGCGGCAGTTGCGCCGCCATATCCGTCCCAGGATGTCACAGGCAGCTTGCCGGTGACGGTCGCTCAAGCCGATCCGGCCGCCAATCCCGCCGTTTTGCCCGTCGACGCGAAGCCGCGGCCGGCAACCCGCAAAACCACCATCGCCGTTGTGGCGGCGCCGCACAAAAAGAAGTATGCGCGAAAGTCATGGGGATCGGGCAACACGCAGTTCGCCCTCGGCGGTCCCGTGCGGCCCCGGCGTCACAACAATGCCGCGTCATGGTTGACCGCGCTGTTCGCGGGCCAGATGTTCGTATCCTCGAACCATTTCGTGGCGTCGAACCGGTTTGTCGCCCGGCAGGTTCAGCGCTACGCGCCGCCACCACAATCTCGGTCGGCAGGTGGCGAGTTGCAGATCGTCCTGAGCAACCACTGAGGCGGCCCTCAGGCCCGCCCGATGCCCAGATAGCTGAAGCCGGCGGCGCGCACGTCGGCCGGATTGAAGATATTGCGCAGATCGACAATGACGCGGCCGCGCATGGCTTTCGCCAGCACGTCCAGATCGAGCGCACGGAATTCGTTCCATTCGGTGAGCACCACCAGCACGTCGGCGTCCTTGGCCGCTTCCATCGCCCCGCCGGTCCAGGTCACGCCCGGCAGCAGGTGTTCGCCATGGCGGCGTCCTTCGGGATCGCGGCAGCGCACGGTGGCGCCCCTGCCCTGCAGCGCGGGCACGATGACCAGGCTGGCGGCGTCGCGCATGTCGTCGGTGTTCGGCTTGAAAGTGACGCCCAGCACCGCCACGGTCTTGCCCGCGACACTCCCGCCGGCGGCCCGCTCGATGCGGCTGATCATGGCGATCTTGCGCTCGTCGTTAACGCGGCTGACCTGCTCGATGATCGACAAAGGCGCGCGAGCTTCCCGAGCGGTGCGCACCAGGGCGGCGACATCCTTGGGAAAGCACGAGCCGCCGTAGCCTGGCCCCGGATGCAGGAATTTCGAGCCGATGCGGTCGTCCGAGCCGATGGCGCCGGCGACTTCGTGGACGTCCGCCCCCACCTCTTCGCACAGATCGGCCATCTCGTTGATGAAGCTGATTTTCAGGGCCAGGAAGGCGTTGGCCGCGTATTTGGCCAGTTCAGCGCTCTCGCGCGAGGTGAACATGACCGGCGCGTTGCGCAGCTTCAGCGGCTTGTAGAGCCGCTCCATGACGGCGCGGGCGCGGTCGTTGTCAACGCCGACCAGCACCCGGTTGGGATGCGTGAAGTCGAGGATGGCCGAGCCTTCGCGCAGGAATTCGGGGTTTGAGCAGACCGCAAAATCGGCGTTCGGGGCCAATTCCTTCAGCTTTTTCTCGATGGCGCGGCTGGTCCCGACCGGCACCGTGGACTTGGTTGTAATGACCGTAAAGTCCTTCAGATGCGGGGCGATATCGGCCACCGCGCCGAAGATGTAGCTCAGATCCGCATGGCCATCGCCGCGGCGCATGGGGGTGCCGACGGCCAGGAAAATCACGTCGGCCTCGGCGGTGGCCAGCGCCGGATCGCCGCTGAATTTCAGCCGTCCGGCCGCGAAATTGCGCGCGATCAGGTCGTCCAGGCCCGGCTCGAAGATCGGCACTTCGCCGCGATTGAGGCTGTCGACGCGTTTGGGATCCTTGTCGATGCAGGTGACGGTGAAGCCGAATTCGGAGAAGCAGGCGGCCGAGACCAGGCCGACGTAGCCTGCGCCAATCATGCAGATGTTCATGTCCCGCGTCTCCCGAAAACCTCTTGATCAGAGGCCTGAATAGAGGAGTTCGCGCCGGTTTGACATGCGATAAAGCGGTGGAATGCGTGGCAGAGTTAACGCGCCGACGCCAGCAGCGCCTCGACTTCGGCGCGGGTTGGAGCGGCGGAGGCGGCGCCGCGCCGGGTGGTCGCCAGCGCCCCGCAGGCCGAGGCGAAGCGAACCGCCTCGCCGAGCGATTTGCCCTCCGCCAAGGCCACCGCCAGTCCGCCGTTGAAGCAGTCGCCAGCCGCCACCGTATCGATGGCGTTAACCTCGAAACGGGGCACGCTACCCTCCCCGTGAGCGTCGCTCCAATAGGCGCCAAGCGCACCCATTTTGATCACAGCGCGTTGCGTACCGTTGCGTCTGAGTTGCATTGCAGCGTCCCGCGCATCAGTTTTGTTGCGTGGTTGAGCACCGGTCAGCGCTGCCGTTTCAACTTCGTTCGGCGTGATGATATCGACGTTTTGCAGCAGCTCCGGTGGCAGGCCATTTTTTGGCGCCGGAGCCGGATCGAGGATCACGATCCCGCCCGCCGCACGCACCCGTTTCGCCGCCGCGATGTTCACCTCGATCGGCACCTCAAGTTGCAGCAGCAGCACGCGCGGGGCGACCGGCAAGGCCGCGAGCGCCGCCAGCTCGCGCGCGCCAACCGTAAAGTTGGCGCCCGCGATGACCGTGATGCAATTCTGCGCCGCCGCGTCCACCGCAATAATGGCGATCCCGGTTCCGGCTGCCCCGTCCTCGGCCACATGCGTCAGCGCCACGCCGAGTTTCTCCAGCTCCTGGCGCGCCAGGATCCCGAAGGCATCGCGGCCCGTGCGCCCGAAAAACGCCAAGCCGACGCCCAGTTTCGCTACGGCTGCCGCCTGGTTCGCGCCCTTGCCGCCCAGCCCCAACAGGTAGCTCTCGCCGTGGATGGTTTCGCCCGGCTTGGGCAGACGATCCGAATACGCCGTAACATCCACATTGATGCTGCCAAGCACGGCGATGGGTGCGATTGTCATTGGGGGGCCTACTCCGTCCAGGCGTGCAGAAGGTCGTCGGCGGTCAGCACTTCGATCTGCTGATCGTAGCGCGGATAGATGGCGTTCAGGGCCGCCAGGTGCCCCTCCGGACTGGAGCTGGCGACGCCATCCTCGACGATGACGACGCGATAGCCCAGGTCAATGGCGTCCAACACGGTCGCCAGCACGCAGACGTCTGTCTCTACGCCGGTGACGATCAGCCCTGTCGCGCCGAGCCGCTCCAGCGCCGGCCGCATGGCCTTGCCGTCGAAACAGGAATGGCCGGACTTATCGATCAGCGTTTTCGGCTGCGCGAACGTCGCCAACGCCGGGATCACATCCAGCTTGCCCGGCGCCAGATGCTCGCCCGTGACCGACCGCCAGCGCTGGTAGTAGGTCCGCCATTGTCCGTGTGCATCCTCGGCCCGCGCCGGCGTCAGAAAGCGCGAAAACAGCGCCCGCTCCGGCCGATGCGCCGCAACGCGCGCCACCGTCCCGGCGATCTCGGAAAGCGCCGGCGTGTGCCAGTCGCCCGGCTCGGCGAACAGCCGCTGCATGTCTATGCAGATATGCGCCATATGCCGGCCCAGCGGGCCGAAGCGCAGGCCGCGGATGTCGGTGAGTGTGGGCATTGGGGGAGGCTCCGAGAGGAGTGAAATTCAATTCCGAAGATGTTTCACGCCGCGAAGCAAAAGGCCAGTCGATCCGGAAGGAACGTCGTAGGGCGACCCGTGGGTCGCCCTCTCGCCTCACGCCGTGCTGCACGAGGGCGACCCACGGGTCGCCCCT
>JANMVX010000018.1:0-42367 GCA_031393505.1 Hyphomicrobiaceae bacterium
TTCACGCGCGGCGTCGACCGGGTGGACCTATCAGCAATCGATGCCAATGCCGCCCGCGCCGGCAACAACGCCTTCCATTTCATCGGCGGCGCCGACTTCACAGGCAAAGCCGGCGAACTGCACTTGGCGCACGCCAACGGCACTACATTCCTCGAAGGCGATACCAACGGCGACGCCATCGCCGACATCGCCATCAATCTCAGCGGCGCGGAAATCGGCGCACGCGATATCTTGATGTAGAGGCGCAAAGGGCGTAGGTCAGCTTGGGAATGGAAACCGGCGCCGAGTGTGGTAAGCGGACGTTAGTAATCCGCCACACCCGGCGCTGTTGTGGACCACCCAATGCTCAAAATCGCCTGCCAGATGGACCCCATTGAGCGCACCGATATCCGGGGCGACTCCACCTTTGCCCTGCTGCTGGAAGCCCAACAGCGTGGCCATGAGATGTTCTATTTCACGCCGCAAACCCTCACGTTCCGCGAGGGCAAGCTCACCGCCCAGGGTTTTGGCGTTACGGTCCAGGATGTCGCCAGCGATTTCTTCAAGCTCAGCGCACCGCACACGGAGGATCTCGCCACCCAGGATGTGGTCCTCTTACGCCAGGACCCGCCGTTTGACATGTCCTACATTACCAACACGCATCTGTTGCAGCTGATCCACCCTAAAACGCTGGTGGTCAACGATCCCGCGCACGTCCGCAACGCGCCTGAAAAGCTCTGGATCCTGGAGTTTCCCGACCTGCTGCCGCCGACCATGGTGACCCGCAGCGCCGCCGACGTGATGGCGTTCCGGCGCGACTACCAGGACATCATTGTCAAGCCGCTGTTTGGCAACGGCGGTGCGGGCGTGTTTCGCATCACGCCGGACGACACGAATTTGGCGTCCCTGATGGAAATGTTTCTGGCCAATTCCCGCGACCCGTTCATGGTGCAGCAGTACCGTCCCGAAGTGCGCGCTGGCGACAAGCGCATCATCCTAGTCGATGGCGTGTTCGCCGGCGCCATCAACCGCGTGCCAGCCGCTGGCGAAACACGCTCGAACATGCACGTAGGCGGACGGCCGGAGCCGACGGTGCTTACCAAGCGCGAACAGGTGATTTGTGAAAGGCTTGGACCGGAATTGAAGAGGCGCGGTCTGATTTTTGTCGGGATCGACGTGATCGGGGATTTTCTCACCGAGATCAATGTGACGTCCCCTACCGGAATCCGTCAGGTGAAGGCGTTTGGCGGGGCGGACATCGCGGCGCTGATCTGGGATGCGATTGAGGCAAAGCTTTAGGAACGCTGTCGTCGCCCAGGACCTCACAACACTGTCTCGAATGGCGACTTTTAGCAGTCACGATTGCGGGTCTTAGCCACGCCGCCACACTTCCCACCGAACGCGGGCGATCTTGTAAGCGTCCAGCACCGACAGTGCGTAGACGAACACGCCGCCGGCATGGCGGCCGATGAAGCTCGACGTCGGCGGGGCGTAATGCGCGGTCAGCCAGCCCAGGATCAACGTGAAGAACAGGAACATCAGTGCACGTTGTGCCAAGCCCAGCCAGACATGGCCCGAGGCGGGCAACACGATTGCTGCGGCCAGAACGGCGAAGGGATGCGGCGGTTTTGCTTGGGTATTGGGCGTGCTCATGCGGCGCCCGCCTTAGCCGCAGCAGCCACCGCCAGGCACCGCTCCAGCAGCCCACGCACCAGTTCGGGATCGAGCGGATCGCCTGTGAACTTTGCCTGACGCAGCACCATATAGGCACTGCGCTCGCCCTCTTCGGCCAGCCAGGTGAAGCGGACACCTTTTGGCGTGATCAGGATTTCCTTGCCCTTGGGATGTCTCAGAAAATCGAGGTGTGGCTCGATCAAACGGCGCAACTCACCGCCGCGCTCGGCCCCATCGGTACGGATGTTGGCGCCTTCGGGCCAGGTGGCGGGGCGCTCCAGATCGTGCGAGAGTTTGTCATACGGCGACCAGTATTCGACATTTCGCGGGCGCATCATGACCCCGAGCGTGGCCACCACCGGTAGCAGTTCGCGCAGTGTCACCAGCAGCCAAAGCGAGGGCAGTTTCCGCACGGCGACGGTATCTGTATGCGGCTCAATCCGCACTTCGTGGCCACGATAGATGCCGGTCACGGTGGGAAAATCGACGCCACTGGAGGTGAGTACCGGTTGCTCAAGTAGCGGTAGAATGTCTGCCACATAGCGCGCCCGCTCTGCCCGGCGCCGGAGCACATCGCGATACTGAGTCCACACCAACGCGGTAACGCCGGCCAACATGAAAAAGGCGACCGCAAGCTGACTCACGGTCGCCTCCCCCGGTGCAGTGGCGCTGTTCGCACCAGCCACTCCCCCCTTAATAGCCCTGCGGTTTTGGCCATGGCATGGTGAACTGTGCCCCGCGCCGCACATACTGGTAGCGGTAGAAATGGAACCACAGCGACACGATGGCATAGAACGCCACCATGGCGATCAACTGTGTGCCGTAGCCCAGGAAAATCGCAAAGAACGTCACGATGCACAGCACCAGGAGGATGATCGCCGGCAGCGGATGGAACGGATGCACATAGCCGCGCCGGATGCTGCCCAGCGGCCACTTGTTGCGGAACATGATGACGTTGATCGACATGAAGGTGTAGTGCAGCACGCCCGACAGGATCGAGAACGTGATGGCCTGATTGATGTCGAACACCAGGGCGAAGGCGAGCGCGATCGGCAGCAGGAACACCAGCGCGCGATAGGGCGTGCGGTGCGTCGGGTGCACGGCGGCGAACCACGCCGGCAGGTAGCGATCGCGGCCCATGGAGAACCAGGCGCGCGCCGCATCGTTGATGCAGCCATTGGCCGAGGCGATGCCCGACAGTACCGTACCAACGAACAGCAGGAACTGCAGCGTCGGGCTGCCAGTGACCTTGGCCGCGTCATAGAGCGGATACACCGTTTGCCCGAGATACTGCCAGGGCAGCAGGCTGGCGCAGACGTACCAGGTCATGGTGGCCGCGATCAGCAGCGTGATCATGCCGGTCATGGTGCCGAGCGGCAGTGAGCGGGCGGGCGAGCGCACTTCTTCCGCCGCCTGCGTGGTGCCCTCGATGCCGAGATAGTACCAAATGCCGAACTGCATGGCCGCAATCACGCCCATCCAGCCATAGGGCAGCGCATTGTCCTTGGTCACCATCTCGCCGAGTTTGAGGACAGCGCCCTGGCTCCAGGGTTGTACCGACAGAAACAGAATGACGATGGACAGGAACGCCAGGGCGGTGATGACGAAGTTGAAGTTCAGCGTCATCAGGATGCCGCGGTAGTTCAACCAGACCAGAAACACCACGGTGAAGACGATGAAGGAATGATGCGTTAGCCCCGTAACGCCCATATCGGAGGCGTACTGAACCATGGTGTCGCCAACCAGGATGGCGTCGGAGGCCTCCAGCATGGTGTAAGCAAACACGAGGTAGAGCGCGACATTGAAGGCCATCAGTGGGCCGACGATGTGCTTGGCCTGCGCGTACTGGCCACCGGCCGCCGCGACGGTCGAGGTCACCTCGCTGTCGATCATGGCGACGGCGGTATAGAGCAGGCCGATCACCCAGAGAGCGATCATGGCGCCGAGCGTGCCCCCCTTGCCGGCGGCAAAATTCCAACCCGTGAACTCGCCGACCAGCACGATGCCGACGCCGAGCGCCCAGACGTGGGCCGGGCCGAGCACGCGCAGCAGCGATATCTTCTGGGGCGTTGCCGTTGGAGCCGTTGTGACTGACATGATTTGCGCCCTCTAAGCCTTGATCACATGCTTCTCGGACATCGCCTCGATCTCGCCTTCGCGCGACGACGTCAGGACATCCTCGGAATAACTGGTATCGGTGCGATACCAGTCGACCAACATCCACAGGATGAAGATCGCAGAGAGTATCCACATCGCCCAATCGAAGTAGAACCAGGCGGGGCTGGAGGCGGCGGGCCAGGGAAATTGGAATGTCATGACGCCCTCTTACTTCTTATCGGGGAATTTTTCCGCGAGCACTTCGCGATACTCGCTGTCCGAGAATCTGAACAGCAGGAAGAAGTAGAGGAACAACACGACAGCAACTGCGACCAGCGTTGTCCAATCGATGGTGTAGTTGAAACGGGTCTGGATGATGTCGTGGGCGCTGGCGGGGTCCTTGCCAAGTGCGGTCCATTGGGCCGCTTGGGCCGCAGTTTGGCCGAGTTTCTCCCAGGTCGGGTTCTCGATCACGGTCTTCTCGGTGGCTGCGCCGGCAAACTTCAGCCAGATCGGCAGCAACATGGTTGCGAAAATCGCGGCCAGCAAAAAGATGATGTCCAAAAACTGCAAGAGGCCAGCCTGTTCCGGCGGCTTGTAGCTATTGTCGGCCATGGGTTTCCCCTCCCGTTTGTCCGTCTTCTTATGGCGTCACTTGTTTTTGTTTGCGGCGTCGAGCTGGGCGATGTCGAGCCCGTAGATGAAATCCTTGTCCTCGGCATAGTGGCTGATCATCGCTGCAATCGAGGCGGTGTTGAAGATCAGTACCAGCGCGGCGGCGATCAAGGCGACGATGCGCACGCCATTGTCCTGCATGAAGGGCCAGGACATCCAGAGCACGAACAGGGTGACGATCCAGAGCAGGGCGACCAGGGCATAGGCACCCATGCGGTCGCGCTCATACATGCTGTCGATACGAGGGTCGCGGGTCGCGGCCATGGCATCCTCCCTGTTGTCCTCCGACGTGCGCTGGCCTTGTTTCCGGCCCGCTGCGCGTCGCTCGCTCGTTGCCTCAGAGGCAAACGAATTCACGCAGAGGAAATCTGATGCCCGTCTGGCCACAATGTCAAGGCAGTTTGTAACGGCGCCGTGATCGTGGTTGCCCGGGATCGGCGGTCAGTGCCGTATTGACGTGCAGGAAATTTATTTGCACTGTGTGAAAAATGGAATGCCTGATGTGATGGGCATGTCGAGGATTTTATGCGCTATTCCGGCTTCAGGATCATCAAGGAAGCATTGACCGGACACCAGGGGTGGACGCCGGGGTGGCGCGACCCCGAACCAAAACCGCGTTATGATATCGTTGTCATCGGCGGCGGCGGACATGGACTGGCGACGGCCTATTATCTGGCCAAGGAGTTCGGCGCGTCAAGCGTCGCGGTGCTCGAGAAGGGCTGGATCGGCGGTGGCAACGTCGGGCGCAACACCACCATCATCCGCTCCAATTACCTGCTGGATGGCAACGAGCCGTTCTACGAATTCTCGATGAAATTGTGGGAAAATCTGGAACAGGATTTCAACTACAACGCCATGGTCAGCCAGCGCGGCGTGCTCAACCTCTGCCACACCGATGGCCAACGCGACGCCTACACCCGGCGCGGCAACGCCATGCGGCTGAACGGCGTCGATGCCGAACTGCTTGATCAGGACGGCGTGCGGAAAATGGCGCCGTTCCTGAATTTTGACAACGCCCGCTTTCCGATCAAGGGCGGCCTGTTGCAACGGCGCGGCGGCACCGTGCGCCACGACGCCGTCGCCTGGGGTTACGCACGTGGCGCCGACAGCCGCGGCGTCGACATTCTGCAGAACTGCGAGGTCACCGGCTTTCGCGTCGAGAATGGAAAATGCCTCGGCGTCGAGACCACACGCGGCTTTATCGGCGCTGGCAAAGTCGGATGCGCGGTAGCCGGATCATCCGGACAGGTCATGGCCAAGGCCGGTTTGCGGTTGCCGATCGAAAGCCATGTCCTGCAGGCGTTCGTATCGGAAGGCTTGAAGCCCGTCATTCCCGGCGTCATCACTTACGGCGCGGGACATTTCTACGTCAGCCAGTCCGACAAGGGTGGCCTCGTCTTCGGCGGCGACATCGACGGCTACAATTCCTATGCCCAACGCGGCAATCTCCCGGTGGTCGAGGATGTGTGCGAGGGCGGCATGTCGCTGATGCCCATGATCGGCCGCGCGCGCCTGCTGCGCATCTGGGGCGGCATCATGGACATGTCGATGGATGGGTCGCCCATCATCGACCGCACCAGCATCGACGGGCTGTATTTCAACGGCGGCTGGTGCTACGGCGGCTTCAAGGCCACGCCCGCAAGCGGCTGGTGCTTTGCCCATCTGCTAGCCACCGATCAACCGCATCCCACCGCCACGGCCTATCGCTTCGACCGGTTCCGCAAGGGACTGATGATCGACGAAAAGGGCGTAGGCGCACAACCCAATCTGCACTGATACGGCGGCACTGACGTTTCATGATCATCAATCACCCCCTGCTGGGCCCGCGCGACTCCCAGGAGTTCGTCTATCTCGGCGACGCCAGCCTGATTGACCGGCCCGATTGGCAGGCGCCGGACGCGCTGGATCGGTTTCACGATTATGCCTACCTGCGCGACAACCCGGCCGGGCTGCACCGCGAGCTCTGGTATCACGAGCAGGGCGATCGCAGCTGGCTGGTGGTCACGCGCAATACCGTAACGCATGAAATCGCGGCGGTAGAACTGGCCCGCGACGTCGCCCGCCAGCGGGGGCGCAGCTGATGAGCCAGATCAACCGGCTAGCGGGTGGACTGATAGACCGCTCAAAGACGATCAATTTCAACTTCGACGGCAAACCCTACCAAGGCCATGCCGGCGATACGCTGGCCTCGGCGCTGCTGGCCAATGGCGTGCGTCTGATGGGCCGCAGTTTTAAGTATCATCGCCCGCGCGGAGTGCTGACGGCGGGATCGGAGGAGCCGAACGCCCTCGTCGAGCTTCGCTCCGGTGCGAGGCGGGAGCCGAACACGCGCGCGACCGTCGCCGAGCTGTTCGACGGGCTGGGCACCCAGAGCCAGAACCGCTGGCCGTCGCTGGCGTTCGACGCCATGGCGATCAACGATCTGTTGTCGCCCTTTCTCGCCGCCGGGTTCTACTACAAGACCTTCATGTGGCCCAAGGCGTTCTGGGAACGCGTGTACGAACCAATCATCCGCCGCGCCGCCGGGCTCGGCAGCCTCTCGACGCAGCCTGATCCCGACCTCTACGACAAGGGCTTTTTGCACTGTGACTTGCTGATCATCGGTGCCGGCCCCGCTGGATTGGCGGCCGCGCTGACGGCGGGGCGCGCTGGCGCCCAGGTCATTCTCGCCGATGAAGATTTCGTTTGTGGTGGGCGGCTCAATGCCGAGACGTTCGCTTTGAACGACGGTCCTGCGGCCGACTGGATCGACAATTCTGTAGGCGAATTGTCCGCTCTGCCTAATGTGCGACTGATGACCCGCACCACGGTTCTCGGCGCCATGGACCACGGTATCTATTCCGCGTTGGAGCGGGTGTCCGATCATCTGCCAACGCCGCTCCCGGGCAAGCCGCGCCAGATCCTTTGGCGCATCTATTCCAAGCGCGCTCTGCTCTGCGCCGGAGCCACCGAACGGCCCATCGCCTTCGACAACAACGATCGCCCGGGCATCATGTTGGCCGGGGCCTTGCGCGCCTATGCCAACCGCTGGGCCGCAACCCCGAGCCGGGACATCGCGATCTTCACCAACAACGACGACGGCCTGCGCACCGCCACCGATCTGGCGGCAAAGGGCGTGCACGTCTCTGCGGTGATCGATACGCGTGCGGGTGGAACTCCCCTTGCCGGGGTCAAACACTTTCGCGGCGCGCAAGTGATCGGCAGCGCCGGACGGCTCGGGCTGACCTCCGTGACAGTGCGCCTGGCGGGGGGCGGTGCGGATGTCGTGACCTGCGGCGCGCTTGGCGTCTCGGGCGGCTGGAATCCCAACGTCCACCTGACCTGCCATCACCGCAGCCGGCCGGTATGGAACGGGAGCCTGGCCGCCTTCGTCCCTGGCCCGAACGGTCCCGTCGGGATGACCGTGGCCGGCGCCGCCAACGGCATCTTCTCAACGGCCGGCGCACTGGCTTCGGGCGCTAACGGAGCGATTGTGGCGCTCGCTGAAATCGGGATTACCGCCAAGCTGTCCGAACTGCCGAGCGCCGAAGACGCACCAGTGCGCGTGACTGCCTTCTGGCACGTCGCCGAAGGCAAGGGCCGCGCTTGGCTGGACCAGCAGAACGATGTGACGATCAAGGACATTAAGCTCGCGCATCAGGAGAACTTCCGTTCGGTTGAGCATCTCAAGCGCTACACCACGCTCGGCATGGCCACCGACCAAGGAAAAACCTCGAACCTGGGCGGTCTCGCCGTCATGGCCGAGCTGACGGGAAAGTCGATCCCCGAAACCGGCACGACCATGTACCGCCCTCCGTATACGCCCGTCCCCATCGCGGCATTCGCGGGACGGTCGACCGGCAAGGATTTCCGCCCCACCCGCCTGACACCAAGCCACACCTGGGCGGCCGAACAGGGGGCGGTCTTTGTCGAGGTCGGCATGTGGCTGCGCACTCAATGGATCCCGCGCGCCGTGGAAACCCATTGGCGGCAATCCGTAGACAGAGAAGTGCTCGCCACTCGCAACTCCGTCGGCATCTGTGATGTGACGACGCTCGGCAAGATCGACGTGCAAGGGACGGATGCGGCCGAATTCCTTAACCGCATCTATGCCAATCCGTTCGCCAAGCTGCCGGTCGGGCGCGTGCGCTACGGCCTGATGCTGCGTGAAGACGGCATGGTGATGGACGACGGCACCACGGCCCGTCTGGCCGCGGATCATTACGTCACAACAACAACGACGGCCAATGCGGTCGCCGTGTTCCGGCACATGGAATTCTGCCGCCAGTGCCTATGGCCCGATCTCGACGTGCAACTCATATCGACCACAGAAGCCTGGGCGCAATTCTCCGTCGCCGGCCCGAACGCGCGAAAACTGTTGCAGAAAATCGTCGATCCCGCTGATGACATCTCCAACGACGCGTTTCCCTATATGGCGTGCGGAGAACTCACTGTCTGCGGTGGCCTCCGGGCACGCCTGTTCCGCATCTCCTTTTCGGGTGAACTGGCCTATGAGATCGCTGTGCCGACGCGCTATGGCGACGGCCTGATCCGGGCGATGGTCGCCGCGGGGCAGGAGTGGAACGTGGTGGTATATGGTACCGAAGCGCTCGGCGTAATGCGGATCGAAAAGGGCCACGCCGCCGGCAATGAGCTGAATGGGACGACTACGGCGCTTAGCCTGGGAATGGGCGGCATGGTCGCCAAGACCAAGGACAGCATCGGCTCGGTCCTGTCACAACGCGCGGGCATGAACCGGGACGATGCGTTGATGCTGGTCGGCTTGCGGCCGGTACGGAGGGATCAACCGCTGGCAGCGGGATCGCATTTCATCAATGTCGGTGCGCCAGCCAATGCCTCCAACGACCAAGGCTACATGACATCGGTCGCCTTCTCGCCAAGTCTCGGCCATTCGATTGCGCTCGGCTTTCTGAAAAACGGAGCAACCCGCAAGGGCGAAGTGCTTCGCGCCGTCAATCCGTTGAAGGATCTGGAGGTCGAGGTGGAAGTCGTCAGCCCACACTTCATTGACCCGGAAGGAGCGCGCGTCCGTGGTTGAGCACCGGCTGAAACCTCTGTTGCCGTTTGGCGCTGCGACACCGCGCGTCGACCGCTTCGACGGCCTCACCATCGCCGAGAATGCCGACATGGCCCTGGCCTCACTGGCCGGCCGGCGCGGTCGAGCCGACGATCTTGATCGGGCGTGCAGGGATTTGTTCGGCGTGACAATGCCCGGTCCCGGACGTTCGGCATCGGGCCAGACGTTTACTGTCATCTGGACCGGGCCGGAGCAATGGTTCGTGGAGGCCCCGTTCGCGACCCACGAAGACATCGCGCGCATACTGAAAGATAAGCTGCAGGATGCGGCATCTGTCACCGAACAAACCGACGGCTGGGTGCGGTTCGATGTGACGGGCGCGCGCGCTTGCGATGTGTTCGAGCGGTTGTGCGCGCTGAATGTGCGCCAGATGCAGGCCGGTGACGCAAGCCGGACACTGATCGAGCACCTCGGCTGTCTCGTCATCTGCAGAGGCCAATCGCAACAATTCAGTGTGCTTGGCCCGCGATCAGCCGCGCGATCACTGCATCATGCGCTGACAACAGCCGCAATGAGTGCAATCTAAAGTGTAGGTTCGGCCGAGACGAAACGGAGTTGGCACGTGGGCAGCCTAAAGACCAACAGCAAGTCGGCCAAAGCCAAGCCGCCGCTGCACCAGAACCCGCACCGTGTGTCCGAGCCGCGCGAGAAGGTGCTGGAGGTCGCCATTGGCCGCGCCGTGCGTACGTTCCGCCAGCAGAAGCTCATGACTGTTGCCACGCTCTCGCAGCAGACCGGACTGTCGATTGGAATGCTGTCGAAAATCGAAAACGGCATCACCTCGCCATCGCTGACGACGCTGCAGACCTTGGCCCACGCGCTGAGCGTTCCGTTAACGTCCTTCTTTCGACGGTTCGAGGAGAGTCGCGAGGCGATGCACGTGAAGGCCGGGGACGCCGTCGAGATCGAACGCCGGGGCACGCGAGCCGGGCACCAGTACAACCTGCTGGGCCACATCGGCGCCAATGCCAGCGGCGTCATTGTCGAACCCTATATGATCACGCTCACCGAGCAATCCGACGTGTTCCCGACCTTTCAACACGACGGCATCGAGCTTTTGTTCATGCTGGAAGGCAAGGTCGAATACCGGCACGGGGACCGCACCTATCTGATGGAACCGGGAGACAGCCTGTTCTTCGACGCCGACGCGCCGCACGGACCTGAACGGCTCATCAAGCTGCCAGCCCGCTATCTCTCCGTCATCAGCTATCCGCAGGCGGATTGAGCGGTAGGGGGCGGCGAATTGCCGTTTTCACGCGGATAAATAATGTTTCTTGCCAGTTGAGCCGCTGACGTCTTGGTGCTAGCATCAGCGCGACGCGAATGAAGGAGCCAAACCATGTGTGGCATCGTCGGGCTGTTTCTCAAGGATCGAGCGCTGGAACCCAAATTGGGGTCTATGCTGACGGACATGCTCATCACCATGTCCGATCGCGGCCCCGACAGCGCCGGCATTGCGATCTTCGGGCAGGAAACCGGCGCGACGGGCAAATTGACCGTGCAGTCGCCGAATGCCAAACGTGATTTCGTGGGCCTGGACAAGGATCTCGGCAAGGCCATCGGTGCTGCCATCAACATCGCCGTCAAAGACACACACGCCGTTCTGAAAATGCCGTCCGACAAGCTCGAAGCTGCGCGCGCTGCGATCCCCGGCTTGCGCCCCGATGTGCGCGTCATGAGCGCCGGCGAAATCATCGAGATCTATAAGGAAGTCGGGCTGCCTAAGGATGTGGCGCGTCGTTTCGATCTCGCGCGCATGAGCGGCCGCCACGGCATCGGCCACACCCGCATGGCCACCGAATCTGCCGTGACGACGATGGGCGCGCATCCGTTCTCCACTGGGCAGGACCAGTGTCTGGTGCACAACGGCTCGCTGTCGAACCACAACAGCCTGCGGCGCGATTTGATCCGTGACGGGATGACTTTCGAAACCGAGAACGACACCGAAGTCGCTGCCGCCTATCTCTCCAACAAAATGAAACAGGGCCTCAACCTCGGCGATGCGCTGACGGCCGGCTTGGCCGACCTTGATGGCTTCTACACATTCGTCGTCGGCACCAAGGACGGCTTTGGCGTCTTGCGCGATCCGATCGCCTGCAAACCGGCCGTGATGGCCGAAACAGACCAGTACGTCGCATTCGGGTCGGAGTACCGCGCCTTGGTCAATCTACCCGGCATCGAGGCGGCCCGCGTTTGGGAGCCGGAGCCGGCAACCGTCTATTTCTGGAAGCATTGAGATGCAGACGTTCGATCTTGCGACACGCACATTGCGCGAGCTGAACAAGACCCTGCACACGCTGCGGGCCGACACCAATCAGACCTCGTGGGAGATCGTCAACCCGCGCGGCCATCATGCCATCGCCGTTGGCCTCGATGCGCCGATCGAGGTCACGGTGAAGGGCTCTACCGGCTACTATTGCGCCGGCATGAACAAGCTGGCGACGGTCACCGTCAAGGGATCGGCGGGGCCGGGGGTGGCCGAAAATATGATGTCCGGCACCGTGATCATCGAGGGCGACGCCAGCCAATATGCGGGCGCGACCGGTAACGGCGGGTTGCTGGTCATCAAGGGCAATGCGTCGAGCCGCTGCGGCATTTCGATGAAGGGCATAGATATCGTCGTTTACGGCAACATCGGCCATATGTCGGCATTCATGGCGCAATCGGGCAATCTGGTCGTGCTCGGCAATGCCGGCGATGCGCTCGGCGACTCGCTGTACGAAGCCAGACTGTTCGTGCGCGGATCGGTCAAGAGCCTTGGGGCCGATTGCATCGAGAAAGAGGTGTGTGCGGAGCATATCGCCATCCTGAAAGACCTGCTGGCGCGGTCCGGTGCACCTGCGAAGCCCGAAGAGTTCAGACGTTACGGCTCAGCCCGCAAACTCTACAATTTCAACATCGACAATGCGTCGGCCTACTGAAGTGCACCAGCATGACCAATGACAAAGGGCCGAAGATACCCCAGACGCTGCCGCGCCAGTCGTGGACTTTTTCCAATGATGTGAACTCGGAAATCCGGCGAGCCGCGGCCACCGGCATCTACGACATCCGCGGCGGCGGGGCGAAGCGGCGTCTACCGCATTTCGATGATCTCCTATTCCTCGGCGCCTCGATCTCGCGCTATCCGCTCGAAGGTTATCGCGAGACATGCGGGACCAAAGTGGTGCTCGGCAACCGCTTCGCCTCCAAGCCCATCCATCTCGATATCCCGATCACCATTGCCGGCATGAGCTTTGGCGCGCTGTCCGGTCCGGCCAAGGAAGCGCTCGGGCGCGGCGCGACCAAAGCGGGCACGTCGACCACCACCGGCGATGGCGGCATGACAGAGGAAGAGCGCGGCCATTCGCAAAAACTGGTCTACCAGTACCTACCCTCGCGCTATGGCATGAACCCGGACGATCTGCGTCGCGCCGATGCCATCGAGATCGTGGTCGGCCAAGGGGCGAAACCGGGCGGCGGCGGCATGCTGCTGGGCCAAAAGATCAGTGATCGCGTGGCCAAGATGCGCAATCTGCCCAAGGGCATCGATCAGCGCTCGGCCTGCCGCCACCCGGATTGGACGGGTCCGGACGATCTTGAAATCAAGATCATGGAACTGCGCGAAATCACCGACTGGGAAAAGCCGATCTATGTGAAGATCGGCGGCGCGCGTCCCTATTACGATACAACGCTGGCGATCAAGGCCGGCGCCGATGTGGTGGTGCTGGACGGCATGCAGGGCGGCACGGCGGCGACGCAGGATGTGTTCATCGAGCATGTAGGGCAGCCGACGCTGGCCTGCCTGCCGCAGGCGGTGAAGGCGCTGCAGGATCTGGGAATGCACCGAAAAGTGCAGCTCATCATTTCGGGTGGTATCCGTACCGGGGCGGACGTGGCCAAGGCCTTGGCGCTTGGCGCCGATGCGGTCTCCATCGGCACCGCCGCACTGATCGCGCTCGGTGACAATGACCCGCGCTGGGAGGCAGACTACAACGCGCTTGGCACCACGACGGGCGCCTACGACGATTGGCACGAGGGCAAGGACCCGGCTGGCATCACAACGCAAGATCCCGAACTGGCCAAGCGTCTTGATCCGATCAGTGCGGGACGGCGGTTGTCAAACTATCTCAAAGTTATGACACTTGAAGCGCAAACTATCGCGCGCGCCTGTGGCAAAAATCATGTTCACAATCTTGAGCCGGAAGATCTGGTGGCGCTGACCGTAGAGACTGCCGCCATGGCCGGCGTCCCGTTGGCCGGTACAAACTGGATACCGGGAAAAACCGGTTTCTGATTAGGCCAAATCTTGGCTAGGGAAGAACAATAATAAGGACGGGTAATATGGCACTTGATCTGGCTGCTTTCGCCAAGGAAAGGGGAGTCAAGTATTTCCTTATTTCCTACACGGACCTGTTCGGCGGCCAGCGCGCCAAACTGGTGCCAGCGCAGGCGATCACGGATATGGCTGCCGACGGCGCTGGCTTCGCCGGCTTCGCCACCTGGCTCGATCTGACCCCTGCTCATCCCGATATGTTTGCGATCCCAGACGCGTCGTCCGTGATCCAGCTGCCCTGGAAACCGGAGGTTGCCTGGCTGGCTTCGAACTGCGTCATGGAGGGCAAGGGCGTGCCCCATGCTCCGCGTAACGTGCTTAACTCTGTTGTCGCTGCGGCGGCTGCCGAGGGCATGTATGTCAAGACCGGCGTGGAGCCCGAATTCTTCCTGCTCTCGCCTGATGCCAGCGCCGTCTCGGACCCGCTCGATAGTGCCACCAAGTCCTGCTACGACCAGCAATCGCTGATGCGCCGCTATGACTGCATCGCCGAGATCTGCGATGCCATGCTCGCGCTTGGTTGGGAGCCCTACCAGAACGATCACGAGGACGCGAACGGCCAGTTCGAAATGAACTGGAAGTATGATCATGCCTTGGCCACGGCCGACAAACATTCGTTCTTTAAATATATGACCCGCTCAATTGCCGAGCTGCACAGATTGCGGGCTACCTTCATGCCAAAGCCGTTCACGGGCCAAACCGGCAATGGCTGCCATGTGCACATCTCGGTCTGGGACCAGGCCGGCACAGTCAACGTTTTTGCCGACAAGTCCAACGACCTCGGCCTGTCGGCGAAGGGACGGGCGTTCCTCGGTGGCATCATGAAACATGCCAGTGCGTTGGCCGCGATCTGCAACCCCACGGTCAACAGCTATAAGCGGATAAATGCTCCGCGTACGGTATCTGGTGCAACCTGGGCGCCCAATTCGGTGACCTGGACCGGCAATAACCGTACCCATATGGTCCGCGTGCCCGCGCCGGGACGGTTCGAACTGCGGCTGCCGGATGGCGCCGCCAATCCCTATCTGCTGCAGTCTGTGATCATTGCTGCCGGACTTGATGGCGTGCGCACCAATGCCGATCCTGGCAAGCGCTACGACATCGATATGTATAAAGACGGCCACACCGTCACGGACGCGCCAAAACTGCCGCTGAATCTTCTTGATGCCTTACGTGAGTTTGACAAGGACAGCGCTCTGAAAGCGGCCTTGGGTGAAGAGTTCTCAGCCTCGTACCTGAAACTGAAGATGCAGGAATGGAATTCCTATTCGTCGCACCTCACGCAGTGGGAGCGGGATAATACGTTGGATATCTAGGCGGTTCTCGTTGCGAGCCAGCCTGTGGACCGATCGCGGCATCATGCCACGATCTCGGTCCCGGGCTGCGGCCAAGGCGCAACGGACCTCATCATCAGATCGACGTTGACGTTGCATATCAACATGATCGTTCCGGTCATAGCGCGGTCGTCACTTTGCTCGAGCGCAACGGCACCCCCAGCTGTTCGACCTTTTGGGCGGCGAGTTCGACCAACAGCAACTGCAAAACCGGCAGAACGGCGAAACACGCAGCCATGCCATCAAGTGCGGGAAGCGTTATTGTCAGGACACTGCCAATCTGTGGACGGCCAGACGCGTCGAACACTACCACGGGGCAACCGGCCGCTTGGCAAGCCGCCGCGAGGTTGGGCATCAAGTCCGCTTCACGGCCAGGCAATCTCAATAGAATAACACCGGTCCGGTGGCTGAGCATTTCCATCGGGCCGTGGCGCAATTGGCCACCTTCGAAGGCAAAGGCCGGAACGCGCGCAAGCTCCATCAGGCAAAGCGCGCCGGATTCCGCCACACCTTGCAGTTCGGATCGGCCGGACAGGACATACGACGAGCAGCCAGAAAGCGCCGACAGGGCCGCTGCAATCGTCGGCCGAATCGGTGACCTGAGCTGACCAAGCGCTGCGGCGGGATCGGCGCCTAGCACCGCTAGGACAGCCACGTGCAAGGATTGTGAGATCAAGATGCTGCGCGTCGCCGCGAACGCCTTTTCCATGCCGCCGGCGCCGATCAAGCTGGGAACACTCTGGGCCATCGCGCTTTCAGCATTAAGAGTAAGGCCAAAGCGTTCTTCGCGCCGTGCGGCAGTGGTCAGATAGGCCAGGATCTCGCCCGAGCCGCCTGACTGGGAGGTCAAAATGACGGTTCGCGGATAATTGGGCAGCGGCGCCAACAAGACTTCTGACAGCACCTCAGACTGCACCTCGATGCCAAGCCTGCGGTAGGAGAAAGCAGCTGTGCGGTTCACCCAGTGCGAGCCGCCCATCCCGAGCAGGGCCAACCTGCCGGTGCGCCGGACACTAGCAGCGATTTGAGTAGCGACTGGATTGGCCGTTGCAAATGATGCCAAGGCGTCGGCATGCTGCCGATCCATCTCGGCGGCAATCAGAACGCGGCCGGCGCCTGACGGGTTTACACTGGCCGTATCGAGTTCAGCCATGGATCCAACCTTTCAATCCGTCCGGAAAAAGGACGAACTCGTCATTTTCGACCTGCGAGCGCCTTTTCGCGCGCGGGGGCCGTTGGAGAGTAGGCAAAAGAAGCCGCCGAAGGTGTTCATTTTTTTAGTCTACACCGGTCGCACCATGGAAAAAGGTACAATATGGCAAGCCGCCAAGGTGAAAGATCGGATCAGCGCGCCGGTTCCGCCAGACCCATGGCCTGCTTCACTTCGGCGTGTAAGCTGGATTGGATGCGGCGCTTCAGGGCGATGAAAGCTGTCGATGTGACGATGTCATAGGTGCGTGGCCGTTCAAGCCCGACGTCGATCTTGTCGATGAAGCGGCCCGGCCGCGCCGACATGACGTACACCGTATCACCCAGAAACAGCGCCTCATCGATGTCGTGCGTCACAAACAGCACCGTCTTGTGCTCCTTCTCCCAGATGCCGAGCAGGAGCTGCTGCATGACTGCGCGGGTTTGGCTGTCGAGGGCGCCGAAGGGTTCGTCCATCAAGAGCACTTCGGGGTCGTTGGCGAGCGAGCGGGCGATGGCGACGCGCTGCTTCATGCCGCCCGAGAGTTGCAGGGGATAGGCGGCTTCGAAGCCGGCGAGGCCGACGGCGTTGATGTAGTAACGGGAGCGTTCCGTACGCTCACTGTCGGATACGCCCTTCAAGCTGAGGCCGAACTCGACATTTTTCTGTACGGTCAACCAGGGGAAGAGCGAGTAGTTTTGGAACACCATGCCCCTGTCGGCACCGGGCGCGAAAACCTCGCGGCCGTTGATGAGACAGCGGCCGCTGCTGGTTTCCTTCAGGCCGGCAATGAGATCGAGCAGGCTGGATTTTCCGCAGCCGGACGGGCCGACGATGACGGCGAATTGCTTGTCGGGGATCTCCAGCGACAGGTCTTTCAGCGCGACGACGCCGCCATGGCCGGTGCGGGCGCCGAATGATAGGCTGACGTGCTCGACCGATACCGCCCCCATCAGCGCTGTTCCGCCCAGGGCAACAGCCTGAGTTTCAGATACTTGAAAATCTGATCGGTGATCATGCCCAAAATGCCGATGACGAGAATGGCGACGAAGATGAGATCGGCATGCAGGCCGCGCATCGCCTGCATGCTCATATAGCCGAGGCCCGCGTTCGAACCCACGATTTCGGCCACGACGAGATAGGTCCAAGCCCAGCCCATGGTGACGCGTAAGGTGTCCATGACGCCCGGCATGCAGGCGGGCAACAGAACGCGCGTCAGCACCTGCCAGCGGCTGGCGCCCAGCGTGTACGCCGCATTGAACATCTCGTTCTGGACTTGTGCCGAGGTGTCAGCGACCATGACAATCTGCTGAAAGAATGTCCCGATAAAGATCACCGCGATCTTCTCGTTGAAGCCGATGCCGACCCAGAGGATGAGCAGCGGGATCATTGAGGTGACGGGCAGGTAGCGTATGAAATTGACCACCGGTTCCAGCGTCGATTGCACGATGCGGTAGCTGCCCATCAGGATGCCGAGCGGCACGGCACAGATGGAGGACAGCAGAAAGCCGATGTTGATGACGAGCAGGCTGGACCAGACGTGCCAGAGCAGCGTGCCATTGGTGAGCGTTTTCCAGAAACCGGTGAGCACCTCGTGCGGCATCGGAAAGAACGTCGTATCGGTGAACCCGCCATAGGTCAGGAGCGACCAGCCCGCGAGCAGGCTGGCGGCGAAGGCGATGCCCGACGATAGGCGCAGCCACGCCGGGATGCTCCGGCGCGGCGTCGAGAGGCGGTTCAGGAAACGGCCCCTTGGCGGAGCTGCGCGCTCAACCGCCATAGAAGGTCTGGTCGATAACATCCTTGGGCGTCACATCGACCTGGACCTTCTGAAAACCCTTCCAAAGCTCGATGGCGTCGGCGACGTTCTTGTAGAGGCTGCCCGGCTTATCGGGGCTGCCGAACAGTTCGGCGTTGCCGGCCTTGTCGAGATACTTGATGCCGCCAGCCGCCGCCTTGAAATCCTCCGGCTTCTCGATCCAGCCGCCGATGCCCTTGGCCATGATGGCGTAGGCTTCGTCGGGGTTCTTGGCCAGGAAGTCGAGCGCCTTATACCAGACGCGCGAGAAGGCCTTCAGTTCGGGACCGTGCGCGGCGATGGTCTCAGGGGTAACGGCGACCACGTCGACGATGACGCCGGGCACTTCGGAGCTCGAGGCCAACAGATGGCCGTTCTTGGATTGCGCGCCGAGACTGAGCGCCGGTTCCCATGTCACGGCCGCATCCACCTGCCCGGCGACAAAGGCTGTGCCTGCGTCGGCGGCGGTCATGTTTACGGGTTCAATATCGGCCTGCGTCAGGCCATTGCGCTTGAGCAGCACATTGAGGAAGAACTGCGAGATTGAGCCATGCTCGAAGGCGACCTTCTTGCCCTTGAGATCGGCGATGGTCTTGATGGATTTGCTGGCGGCAATGCCGTCGCCGCCGTTCGAATAGTCCACGGCCAGCAGGTATTTCACCGATTTGCCGGGCTTCAGGTAGATAGGAAATTCATCCGACGTGGACGCTGCAAGATCGATCTGGCCGGCCAGCAGTGCGCCCATCTTTAGGGTGGTGTCCTCCATGATGACGCTCTCGACCTCGACGCCCTCGTCCTTGAAGAAGCCTTTGTCGCGGGCGATGTAGAACGGCCCGTAGCCGACCCAGGTCGAATGGCCGATTTTCAGCACCTTTGCCTCGGCCGGTACGCTGAGCGCGATGGCCGCGCCGATCAGCAGCAGTCTGACGAAACCATACAACATGGCGTTTCCTCTTCCCTTACTTTTGAACTTCGAAGCGTTTAGCAGCCACTCGCTATGTCTGTTCGATCAGCCTTTGAGCAAACGCAATGCACGACGCCCCCATGAGCGCTTGCATTGTTGCACGGTTTGTCGGTCAACTGCCAAGATGCAATTTTCATGGCGAACGTGGCCAACCTTGAACCCGGAGTTCTTTGAATGACCAAGCCCAACGTTTTCAAGATCCACCCCGATGGCCCTCCGGGGGAGGGGCTGAAGCCCATCAACGTGATGGACCTGACCAAGATCGTGGCCGGCACCGCCAAGGAAGTCGGCACCTTCGATTACATCGATCCCAGCAAGCAGCTGACCGTCGGCATCTGGGAATGTACGCCGTGCACGGAGTTCATCCCGTCCTATCCGTGTGACGAGTTCTGCTTGATCCTGAAGGGTGGCATCACCATCACCGAGGACAACGGCAAGGTCTCGCACTTCGGCGAAGGTGAGGGCTTCATGGTGCTGCGTGGCACCAAGTGCCACTACGAAATGACGGGCGTCACTCGGAAGTATTCCGTCATGTTCGAGAACAAGCTGCCGGTGTGACCTGTCGAATCGCTAAAGATGGCCCCGGCTGCTCTTGCAGTGTGTGCTGGCGTTGGAATCGGTAGCGGCGCTGCTGCGCTCGGCAAGGTCAGAAATTGTCATTAGACTGGGCGAGAATAGGCACGTTCGGCCCCTGTTCCGCCTCAGCCGGCCGTCAAGGCGCCGGCTGAGGGACCCACCAGAGGGAAACCTACTTCGTCGTCAGATTGTAGTAGATCACGTCCGAGCTGGAGCCCATGACGAAACCCTTCACGCTTGCGCGCTGCGCCAGCTGTTTGGCCTCTTGGAACATGATCATGAACGGACCCTGGTCCATCACCTGCTTTTGCAGATCGAGATACATCTGCTTGCGCTTGCCTTCGTCGCGCTCGCGCACGGCGGCGTTGGTGGCCTTGGTGATGTCTGGGATATCCCAGGCATTGCGCCAGGCCAGCGGCTTGGATTTGGGTGCATCCGAATTGTCCGGATTGCGTGCAAACGAGTCCGCGTTGGTGTGCGGGTCCATATAGTCCGGCCCCCAGTTGATCAGCAGCATCTGGTGCTGTCTGGCGCGATACTTGGTCAGGACCGCTTTCTCCTCAGCCTGAATGATTGTCACTTTGACGCCGCCTTGGGCCATACTCGATTGCACCGCCTGCGCGATATTCGTAAAGGGAGCAGTGTTGGGCGTATCCAGCGTCACTTCCAGATCCTTGACGCCGGCTTCGGCCAACATGGCCTTGCCCTTGGCGGGATCAAACGTGTACTGGTTCTCGTCCAGTGAGGCCCAAAAACCCGATGGCCAGAACGACTGATGGACCTGCGCCTTGCCCTTCAGGAACGAACCCACCATACCATCGTAGTCGATGAGATAATGCATGGCCTGGCGGACTTTTACGTTCTGGAACGTGGTCGTCTTCAGGTTCATGGCGACATAGAATAGCGTCGCTTGCGGGACGGTCGAGATGGCCAGGTCCTTGTTGCCGGTGATGGCGGCGATCTGGTCGGGCTGCAGGTCACGGGCGATGTCGGCATCGCCCTTTTCGATCAGTAGGCGTTGCGCTGACGGTTCCGTGATGTGACGGATGACGACGCGCTTGAGGGCGGCCGCGCCACCGCGATAATTAGGATTGGCCTCCAACGACACGCTGTCGTTGGCCTTCCAGGCTTTCAGGGCGTAGGCGCCAGAACCGGCCGAATTGGTCGTCAACCAAGCATTGCCGAAATCACCGGCGCTCTCGTGCTCCTTCACAACCTTGGAATCGACCACCGAACCGACCACGGAGCCGAGCAGGCTCAGTACCAGCGAAGGCGCGAAGTCTTCGGTGATGGTGACCTTGAAGGACATGTCGTCGACGGCCGTAACCATCTTGTCGACATTGTCCTTGGTCCAACCAAGCTGGCCGATCAGGAATGCCGGGGTCTTGTCGAGCTTGATGACGCGCTGCAGCGAGTAGACAGCATCGGCCGCCGTGATCGGATTGCCCGAAGCGAATTTCTGCCCGGCGCGGATCTTGAAGGTAAAGGTTTTGCCATCGTCGCTCGCGGCGTAGCTCTCGGCAACACCGGGTACGAGCTTGGTGATGTCGTTGGGTTCGAACCGCATGATGCGGTCGTAGGTGTTCGCGATCACTTCGATGCCCGTGAATTCATAGGCTTGGGCGGGATCGAGCGAGATTATGTCGTCGATGATCTTGGTGATCACCAGCGTATCGGCCGGCGTGGCCGCAAGCGCATTCGGCGCCAAAGCGAGCAGTACGCCTGCCGCAAGCGCGTATTTCAGTTTTTGGAACATGAGGGCTCCCTGAAGTTTTCGGTCTTCCGGCTGAGACGATCCGAGTGGGCCGCTTCCGGAATGGTCGGACATCACATGCCTTTTTCAGCAGCATAGCAAGCGTCGTATGTCCGGTGTCAGGCACTTATTGCTGGCCGGCGGTTGCGATCAGCCGCAAGAGGCGGTGCAAGCGCAATAAGTTCCTGACACCGGGGCCCGCTGCTAGGCCCGCGTAAACCCGCGGCTGGCGGCGAGCAGTTCGCGCGTGTAGGGCTCATTCGCCTGGCCGCGGCGCAAGTCGCCGACATCCAGCAATTCCACCAATTGGCCGGCGTTCATGATGGCGATGCGGCCGCACAGATGCGCCACCACGCCGAGGTCGTGGCTGACGAGAATAGACGTGAGCTGATAGGTCTTGCGTAAGCGTGAAATGAGATTGAGGATCTCGGCCTGCACCGACACATCGAGCGCGGAGGTCGGCTCGTCGAGCAACAGGATGCTGGGTTTCAGGATGAGCGCGCGCGCGATGGCGACGCGCTGCCGCTGTCCGCCCGAGAGCTGGTGCGGAAAGCGGTAACGGTGTAGCGGCGAGAGGCCGACATCGGCCAGCGCCGCGCCGACCTGGGCGTCGACGTCGCTGAGCCCGTGAATGAGCAATGGTTCGCGTAGTGCGTCATCCACGGTCTGGCGCGGATGCAACGATCCGTAGGGGTCCTGAAACACGAACTGCATCAGGCGCCGCTCGGCCTTGCTGCGCCAGCGGTCGGTTGGCCTGTTGTTTATGCGCAGGGCGGGGCCGGTGGTCTCGATCAGGCCGGCAATCGCCTTCAAAATCGTGGACTTGCCCGATCCCGATTCTCCGACGATGCCGAAACTTTCGCCCTTGGCGACCGTGAACGAGACATTGCGCACCGCGTGAATCGGCCAGCCGCCATTGCGGAATGTCACCGAGAGATCGCTGACCTCAATCATGTCAGCCACGCCGGATCGCGCGTGACAACGGAAAGTTCGGCCAGCGGATGCTCCAGCGACGGGGCGGCCTTAATCAACCCCTGAGTATACGGATGTTTGGCCCTGGCGAGATCGCACGCCTTCAGCTCCTCGACGATACGCCCGCCGTACATTACCAGCACGCGGTCACAGAAACTGGAAACGATCGTCAGGTTGTGGCTTATAAAGATCAAACCCATGCCGCGATCAGTGACCAGATCGTCGAGAATGCGCAGCACCTCGTTCTGCACCGTCACGTCCAGCGCCGAGGTCGGCTCGTCGGCGATCAGCAGGTCCGGCTCGGCAATCAGCATCATGGCGATCATGGCGCGCTGGCCCATACCGCCCGACAGCTGGTGCGCATAGAGATGATAGACCAGATCAGGATCGTGGATCTTCACGGCTTCAAGCATGGCGAGCGCCCGCTTGCGCGCTTCACCTTGCGAGGAACGATGATGCAGGCGAAACGTTTCCTCGATCTGCTGACCGATCTTCAGCACCGGGTTGAGCGAGTATTTCGGATCCTGCATGACCATGGAGATGCGGCGGCCACGGAGCGCTTGCCAGTCGCCGTCGCTGAGGAAACGCAGATCCTGGCCGGCAAGGCTCATGCGTTTTGCGCTCACCTCGCCGGGGGCGGGAATGAGGCCCAGCAGCGCCCGCCCCGTGGTCGATTTTCCCGAGCCGGATTCCCCTACGATGCCGAGCCGCTCGCGCCCGAGTGTAAAACTGGCGTTGCGTACCGCGCGCGTGCCGCCGCCACGGCCGGGAAAGGAGACATTGAGATCCTCGACCTCAAGCAGTGGGGCGCCGCTCATGAGCTTTTCGGGTCGAGCACGTCGCGCAATCCGTCCCCCAGGAGATTGAAGCCGAGGCTGTTGATGAAGATCGCGAGGCCGGGAATGGTCGCCACCCACCATTGATCGAAGATGACGTCGCGCCCGGACGCGACCATCGCGCCCCATTCGGCCGTGGGCGGTTGCGCGCCGAGGCCGAGGAAACCCAAACCGGCCGCCGTGAGAATGATGCCGGCCATGTCCAGCGTCAGCCGCACGATCACCGACGACAGGCAGAGCGGCACGATATGCCGGAACAGGATGCGCGCGGTCGAGGCGCCCTGCAGGACCACAGCGGAGATGAAGTCGCTGCGCGCGATGGTGACGGTTTCGGCGCGGGCGATGCGGGCGAACGGCGGCCAGGCCGTGAGTGATATGGCGATCACGGCGTTTTCGATGCCTGGACCCATGGCGCCCGCGAACGCCAACGCGAGGACAAGGCGCGGAAAGGCGAGGAAGATGTCGGTGATGCGCATCAGGATGGCGTCGATGACGCCGCCGATCCTGCCACCCGTAGCGCCCAGATAGCCGGCCGTGGTGCCGACCAGCAATCCGATCGGGGCGACCACGATCGACACCAGCAGGACGATGGTCAAGGTCACGCGGGCGCCGTAGACGATACGGGAAAAGATATCTCGCCCGAGTTCATCGGTACCGAACCAATGAGAGGC
This sequence comes from Hyphomicrobiaceae bacterium, assembly GCA_031393505.1. GTDB lineage: Bacteria > Pseudomonadota > Alphaproteobacteria > Rhizobiales > Hyphomicrobiaceae > JANYHF01. The sequence continues at coordinate 23,908 of JANMVX010000018.1, forward strand.
GCTCGGCGCCGCGAGGCGATCGCCAAGCGTCTGTTGGATGGGGGAATGGGAACCGGTCAATAGCGGTGCGAACACGGCCATCAGCAGCAAAGCGGTAACGATCAAGACCCCAACCAATGCCGAGGGATTGCGCAAGAGCGAGAGCGTGCCGCGATAGACATTCCCGTACACAGCCTGGCGCCGCGAGGTGGGCGCGTCGCTGGCCAGCCATTGACCAAGCGAAAGGCGGACGGACGGTGGAGCGCTGGAGGTCTCGACGGTCATGCGGTGCGCAACCTCGGATCAAATACCTTGTACAGAAAATCGCACAGCAGATTGACGCCGATGAACACCGCGCCGACCATCAGTGTGCCGCCCAGGACGGCATTCATGTCGGCATTGAATAGCGAGCGAGTGATGTAGAGCCCGAGGCCCGGCCAGGCGAACACGGACTCCGTCAGCACCGCTCCCTCCAGCAGCGAGGCGTAGCTCAATCCGATCACGGTGATCAGCGGCACCATGATGTTCGGGAACGCGTGCCCCCACACAGCGCCCCAGAATGAGCGGCCCTTTATCCGCGCTGCCGTGACATATTCCTGCGCTAGCTGATCGATCATGAAACTGCGAGTCATGCGCGAAATATAGGCCAGCGAGACATAGCCGAGCAGGCTCGCCGGCAGGATCAGATGCGAGACGGCGTTGCGGAACACTCCCCACTCGCCGGCCAGCGCGCTGTCGATCAGGATCACGCCGGTGCGCGGAGTGACGATGTCTTCAAAGCCGGTATCGAGCCGACCCGGGCCGCCGACCCAGCTCAAATGGCCGTAGAAGACGGCGAGGCCAATCAGGCCCAGCCAGAAGATCGGCATGGAGTAGCCGAACAAGCCGACCACGCCGACCAGGCGGTCTAGCCAGCGCCCCTTCATGGCGGCCGCGGCGACACCCGACGGCACGCCGACGAGCACGCCCAGGATGGTTGCGATGGTCGCGAGTTCGAAGGTGGCCGGGAAGAATTGGAACAGGTCACTCAACACCGAGTGGCTGCTCATGACCGACGTGCCGAAATCGCCGTGCAGAATTTTCCCGAGGTAGATGAAATATTGTTCGGGGACGGAACGATCAAGTCCCATGGCCAGCCACGTCGCATCGTACGTTTGGCGCGAAGCATGGTCTCCCACGATGGCCAACACCGGGTCGGTGGGGATGAAGCGGCCGATGCTGAAGGTGATGGCGGTGAGGCCCCACAGCGTCAGGAGCAGCGAGCCCAGAAAGCTCGCCAGCCGCCACAACACGCCGGTGATCCAGTCTCCGCTCATGTCAGCGCTCGCGCTGCCAGCAGGGCCAGTTTTGCCGGAATCGCTAGTGAACTCTCGATCGCGGCGACGCGGACCGGGGTGTAAAAATGCTGCTCATGCAGCACATTGATCGTGGCGGCGAGTTCTCCTCCGAGCACGACCGGCAGATTGACCACCGAGCCGCAACCAAGGGCGCCAATCTTTTCGTGGTCGGGAAACACCACCGCGATCTCGGCCAGCGTGTTGGCGACAAAGATCCGCTTCTGCTCGTGCACGATCTCAAACCAGCGATCATGGATGATCGGCTTGGTGCCGGACACCGGATAGGCCGCCGCGTCATTGGTATAGTCGCGCCGGGCAAGGTCGGCTGCGAGATCCACGGTCATGACCGTGAACAGTTTGTGGCCCGCTACCTCGGCGCTTAGCCGTTCCAGCGCCTGCCAGCACGCCGCCGCCGTCCTCGCTTCGGCGATGGCCCGGTCAAATGACGCCAAGTTTTGAGAAAGTCTGTCGATCAATCTCGCGGAGTCCTGTTCAACAGCCGGGAGACTTCATCCCATGCCAGTTTCTGCTAGGCTAGTGCAATCCGCGTCACGGTTACATCGCGGCGCTTGATTCGAGAGGCCCTCGCCCAATGCCCGCAAGAACCCGCATGCCCGTTTTTGACGGCCACAACGACATCTTGTTCCGCCTCAACAAGAAGGCTTCCAAGTCCCCCGAGCGCGATTTTGTCGACGGCGACGGCGAAGGGCACCTCGATCTGCCGCGTATGCTGACAGGCGGCTTCGCGGGAGGATTGTTCGCCGTTTATGTGCCCCCGAAGGAGAGTCTCTACGGCCTCGACGACCTCATGACGGGTGAGCGCTACGACGTGCCGCTCTCGCCCCTGATGGAAGCTGCTGAAGCTATGCCGACGGCTATGGCCATGGTGGCGATTCTGATCCGGATGGAGCGCGCCTCGGCCGGAAAGTTCAAGATCTGCCGGACCGCCGCAGACATCCGAACGTGCCTCGTCAACGGCACGGTGGCCGCCGTCCTGCACATGGAGGGCGCCGAGGCCATCGACCGCGATCTGCATGCGCTGGAGGTGTTCCATCAGGCCGGTTTGCGCTCGATTGGCCCGGTCTGGAGCCGCCCAACCATCTTCGGCCACGGCGTGCCGTTCCGCTATCCTTCGACCGGCGACACCGGCCCCGGCCTCACCGATGCCGGCAAGGCGCTGATCAAGGCCTGCAATCAACTCGGCATTGCCATCGACCTGTCGCACATGACGGAAAAGGGCTTTTGGGACGTCGCCAAGCTCAACAGAAAACCGCTGATCGCCTCGCATTCGAACGCCCACGCCATCTGTCCGCATGCCCGCAATCTCACAGACAAACAACTCGTGGCCATCAAGGAGTCGGGCGGGCTGGTCGGGCTGAACTTCGCCACCTGCTTCCTCAGGCCCGACGGACAGATCGGCGACAGTACGCCAATCGAATTGATGCTGCGCCATCTCGATCATCTGATCGCCAAGCTGGGCGTCGAGCATGTCGGCCTAGGCTCCGATTTCGACGGCGCAAAAGTGCCCGAGGCCATCGGCGATGTGGCCGGCCTGCCGGTGTTGGTCGCGGCGATGCAGGTACACGGATATGACGAACCAACCATAAAACGGCTGTGCCATGCCAACTGGATCGATGTGTTGGAGCGAACTTGGAGCGGATGATTGGCTATTACCGCCTTTGAGCACTGGTTAGTGCTTTGCACCGAAGCAGGGTTGCATATCTCCTGGGGCGCTGTTTAAGCGCCACGGTTCTACAGCGGCGGTTCATCTCTTGGCGCCTTACGAATGAACGCGCTAATTGCCCACTCTCAGCAGCCGCATCGCATTCTCGTTCAGGATCAGCGGCCGCACCTCGTCCTTGAACGGGGCGGCGTCAAAATCTGCGAGCCACTTCTCCGGGGCGATCATCGACCAGTCGGAGCCGAACAGCATCTTCTTCTTCAGCGGCGTACTGGCGTAGCGGACTAGAATTTCCAGAAAATACTTCGGCGTGCAGCCCGCACGGCTCCTCGGCATGGGTGGACAAGTCGAAGGTGCACTCTTTTGCGAAGTCGACCATCGTTACACTCCCTTTAGGCGCGCGTCGTCGTCGTGGACCGGGACATAGCTGGCGGTGGTCGCGTGCTTTTCGGGCAAGTCCGTGTGCGCGAATGGCGCCGCCGACTGGGTGAAGATTTCGCGCGAAACCGGATGCCAGAACGTGGGCGGATCGAAGGTGCCGCCGGCGACCCAGTAAGGTCTGGCGTCATGGCCAGCGACCAGAACACGGTGGTGCCGCAGGTGGTGCAGAAGCGCGTGGTGAAGCCGCGCCCGGATTCGGTTTCAAAGGTGTAGTCTTTCAGCTCGCCGGAGAGCTGTTCCAGGTTAGCGCCGAGGAAATAGACCGAGACGCCGAACGCCGATCCGGTCCGGGTCGGGCAATAGCTGCAATGGCACACGGCCGTATTGGCAGGCTGTCCCAGGGTGCAATAGCGCACCGCTCCGCAGGAGCAGCCGCCGTCGTGAATGTCTGGATCTGGCATGGGGTTCTTCACCTCGGGTGCAAGAGCGGCGGGCCGGTGGCCATGTCGACGGATACGAGTTCGACGCGACCGACCAGAACCAGGCATCGAGGCGTGGTCTCGTGAACGGCTATGGGGCGATGGTCCGCCGCTATTTCTGCCCGGCGGCGGGTTTGCGTTTCTTGCCGCGCCAGGGCTTGGCCCCTTGCTTCAGTCTCATCCGCCGCTCCAACGCGGCCATATTCCCCGCGAGCAGGTGTTTCAGCCTGTCGTGCATGCGCCGTGACCATGGCGAGGGACCTGCAACTGGAATGCCTGTCATACGAACCTCCGGCTTGTTCTGCTGAAGCAAAGCGACGGCAGACGATTGGACATGGCTGTGCATTGCTCGCCTGGCGATCGGCGCGCGGTTACGCGTGTCGCCGGGCGCAAACAGAGGGTGCGGGGCTGCCGAATGCCGCGAAATGTGTTTTAGAGGATGCGGCACCCGGCCGCCCCGCCAACGTTTTTTCGATCCCTACGTCGCCACTTACTGTGGGCTGCTCCACCCCTGGGAATCTCACCCCCGGAGGACGACGTCGGCCGCCAGCGCTTGAGGTGTGCGGCACCCCGCGCCAGTCGCTGCCCTCTCCCAGCAGATCGAGACGCCCTCGAGTGCATCCCCGTAGAAGAGGTGAGCGGATGATAGTATAGATTCTGGAAAATGCAATATAATTCGCATTATATTGTGATTATTTTCGATTATACTACCTTAACCTGCGGTCTGGCGCGATGAGCGCCGACTCACGCGAAGGGTGCGGCGCTGATCAGAATGCGGTGTCGGCTTCGGGATAAGAGCGGCCTCTTGCCCGAGTTTTTTGCACGAAGCCTCGGTCAGCATTCGCCGCCATTTCCGATCGATTTGACTTGAGATCTCGAAACTCGAGCAGATCGGCAGTATACTTGATGACCCGATGATGGAGGTTCGACAGTGGCCGTGTTGCAGACCCTGACGCTGACGCTCCGTCCTTGTACCCTGCGTGACTGCGCTGACTTCATAGACCTTGAACGTGATCCGGAGGTCATGCGCTTTCTGAACGGCGGGCACGCTGTCGACCGTGAGCAGAGCGACCCGGACTCAACGTTTCTCATGCCCAAAGGAACCGAGTCCTACGTTTGGACGGCGCGCCGTACAACCAACGGCGCGTTCGTCGGGTGGTTCTGTCTTTGGCCAGAGGGTGAGAGGGTGGCCGAGCTCGGATATCGCCTGCGCCGGATGGATTGGGGGCAGGGGTTGGCCTCGGAAGGGGCGTCAGCTCTGGTCAACTGGGGGTTCAGAAGCGGTGGGTTTGACAAGATCATTGCGGGCACGATGGCGGGGAACCACGCATCGCGCCGCGTGATGGAGAAGATCGGTATGAGCCACGCGCGCACGGTCCCCGTCGAGGGGTCCGATCGCTTTGCGGGCAGTGAGGACGGCGAAGTTCAGTACGAGGTGATGCGCTTAGGATGGCCGCATCGATGACCTGGGCGTCGGTGACGTCGGCCCCCACATCAGCGTGTTCCACACCATCCAGCCGGTGGTGGAGTAGAAAAAGAGCGCCCTGCCTTGTCGCAACTCGAAGTGGAAGGCGGCGGTTTTATCGTGCTCCAGCACGATGCCGTGGTGCCCCTGCACGAGGTTTCGGCAACCCCGTGGTGCCCGAGGTGAACAGGATCCACAGGGGATGATCCGACAGCACGCGGGTGAAGTTGAAGGTTTCGCACGCGATTTCGGGGCCGTACAATATGTCAGCCGACGCCGTTGTTTTGCCCGTGAAATCCGGAGACTTCGCGGCGGCCGGGAGATAATCAAGCATCACCACATGCGCCACCGTCGGCAACGCCGCGAGGATGCGGGTCAGATCGGCGGTGCGATCAAAATCCTTACCGCCGTAGCGATAGCCGTTGGTAGCGAACACCAGCTTCGGCGCAATCTGCGCGAACCTGTCGATCACGGTCTAGGCGCCGAATTCTGGCGCGGCCGACGACCAAATGGCCCCCACCGCCGTGGTGGCGAGCATAGCAATCACGGTCTCGGGGATGTCGGGCATGTAGGCCACCACGCGGTCGCCGGGCACGATGCCCATCGCCCGGAGCCGTGTCGCGAGTTTGCGCACCGCGCCTGCCATGTCCGCCTAGCTAGCGGTGGCCATGGGGCGCAGCTCGGAGCCGTGGTGCAGCATCACGCGCGCCGGGTCGCCAGTGGTCTCATGGCGTAGCACAGGCTCGGCGTAGTTCATCCGCGCACCCGTCAGGCAGCGCGGGCGCCGCATCGGATCGGCGGTCACGTCGTCTTGGATCGCACCTTCAAGGCTGAGTTCGAAATAGTCGCTGATCGCTCCCCAGAATCCGGCAAGGTCGGTCACCGACCAGTGGTGCAGATCCTGATAGCCATCGAACCGGTGGCCGCGTTCGCCAAGGAACGCCATGAAACGAGTGATGTTGAGCCCGGACTTCCGCTCCGCGTCCGCCTGCCAGAGGATGGTATCGGCTTCGGCCATGAGTTGGTCCCGATGCGCACTTTGATCAACTGAAGTTATGCTAACAAGCCGAACACGCGAACCTCAACAAAGAACATCATGCGCTGTCCCTGCCGCAAGAAGAGCGAAACCCGCTGCACAAAGCCGCGATCTTTGCTGGCGTCATTGCGGGTCTAACCGGAGGCGAGGGTGCCGCAGCCAAGAAGGTAGGAGAGGAAGCCTTAGCAACCAGCGAGTCTTGGTTCTCGAAGCTGTTTACAACTTGCAGCTTCGCCGCCGACACGCCCGTCCGCACCGACCATGGCCTGGAAGCCATCGATCACATTCAGGCCGGAGAGAAGGTCCTGGCGCGCGACGAGAAGACCGGCGCCTTCGCCTTCAAGACGGTGCTCCGGCATCTCTACAGCCACTACGACGATACCGTCACGGTCCAGGTGTTCCGCAGCGGCGGGTCGACGACCGAGAACATTGTCGTCAGCCGTCCGCACACGTTCTTCGTCGACGGCCGCGGTTGGGTTGCGGCCGAGGCGCTGCACGCGGGCGACCAGATCGTCACCGGCGTCTGGGACGGCAGCGGCGACCGCCCGCAGCTCGTCGCCTGGCAGGGTCCGGGCCCGATCCCGGTGCACGCCGGCCGCGCGACGGTGGGCAGCGTGCGCGTCGAGCGCAAGCCGCTGTCGGCGCACAACCTCACGGTGGACGGGTTCCACACGTATCTGGTTGGCGAGAGCGGGCTCTGGGTGCATAATAGCTGTGCGTCGAAAATATTGGGGCAAAATCTCGAGGAGGCAGGCGCAACGAGGTTAGAAGGTGATGCGGCCCACCACATTGTTGCTGCTAATGCTCCGGGTGCAGCCGAGTCCAGGGCTTTGCTCGACGAGGCTGGGATTGGAATCAATGATGCACAGAATGGGGTGTTTCTGCCCGGGACCAGTAGTGTCCCCAACCCAACGAGTGCACAGGTGCATTCAGTCGTGCACACTGATAGCTACTATGCGAATGTGCAATCTGTACTGGAGAACGCGGGAGGAAATATTAGTGGCGCCTTAGCAAACATAGCAAGCCAGCTTAAGAGCGGTACTTTCCCTCACTAAAAAGCAGGACTCAGAATGGAAGTCTACAAAATTAAACCCGACGTCAATCAATTCCAAAGCTTTTTACCTGTCGATGACGCCATATGGAAGACTGATGTTCTGAAATTCGACGGAAATTCAAAACTGCAAACTTGGCAGCCGCCCCCTGTTTATGTGCTATACCCAAAGAAAGCGTTGGGGAATTTCTTCCGCATCTCCGCAGGAGCCTTTGCTTTTGACTCAGCGGCTGATGAAATGATTCGAGGCGTCTGCGAAATGGCGGGCGAGTTGCTACCGCTGCCATACAAAGGCGAAACCTACTTCGTTCTAAACGTACTGGAATGTATCGATTGCCTTGATGGTGATAGTTCAAAATGGACGCTAACTGCCGGTGGAGATAGAATCGGTGTGGCGAAATACATGTTTTATAAGAATCGATTTTCAGAATCATCGATTTTTAAGATACCTGAAACGGCAAGAGGAGAGTTGCTGACGGTGAGTGGGCGTGATGAAGATGTGGAATTCAAATCAATTGTCGAGAGAGCCGGGTTGAAGGGTATTCTTTTTGAGAAGGTGTGGCAAAGTTAGCTTGCGACGGCACGCTCAGTACGGAGCTACCCGATCCCGGACCGCGCGAACCATCCGCAGGCCCGGCTCACCTACGACGCCAACGGCAACACCCTCTCGGACGGCACGCGGGCGTTCACGTATGACGGCGAGAACCGGGCGACCAGCGTGGCGGGCGTCGCCTACAGCTACGGCTCCGACGGCGCGCGCCTCACCAAGACCACCGGCACGGGCACGACGCTCTACCTCGGCGACGACTTCGAGCTGACCGGCGGGGTCTGGACCAAGTACCTCACCGCCGAGGCCAAGCGCGTTGGCGCCGTCACGACGTGGATGCACCGCGATCACCTGTCGTCCGTGCGCCTGATCACATCAGCGGCGGGCCTGCAGGCCGAGCGCGCCAACTACCTGCCCTTCGGCCAGCAGTTCCCGGCGCTGAGCCAGTCCAAGGGCTACATCGGCGAGAAATTCGACCCCGAATCCGGCGGGCAGAGTTTGACTGGTGACTGACTTCTGGTTACGAATGCTGCCGTCAAGGTGTCGGCTGGCCGACGGCGCGTTGGGCCAATTGCGAGGATGGCGATCGGCTCGGTCGCGTGGCTCCAAGGCAGACGCCACGGTGCTATGTGTGGTACGACACTGTGGACACAACCGATGGTCGGCTTTCAAAGTGCGGGGCGTGCCCGATAACTGCCGAGGGCGCATCCTTTGTGATTAAATATCGGATTGACATACCCCATGGCGTTGTCCAACGGTCAACCACCGCTGTCGCTAGTGTTCTGTAACAATCATTTGGTACCCCGAGCACTCGTCATCCCGGCGAAGGCCGGGACCTGTCCATGTCCATGTCGGCCGCACGTGTGGCACACGATAAGCCTCTGACGCAAAGCCTGTTTTCGAATTTTCTCCTGACGCAGGATTCGATGGTTGGGCGGGTCCCGGCCTTCGCCGGGATGACGAAACGTCGGGAACCATTTGAATGAGTCAGAACACTAGGTCTGCGATTTCGGAGTGCAAACGGACAATCCAGATTGATCAAATCTGGACCTGTTTCTATTGCGATTTGGACAAGCTTTGATGTCGCACTTTTTCAAGGCGCCTGAGCGCCATGTTTTCTATAACGGCCTGTCCATCAGTCGGCTGATCACCGGCCTTTGGCAACTGGCCGACATGGAACGGAATGGCTGCACACTCGATCTGGATGGCGCCGCTGCGGAGCTGGAAAAGTACGCCCAAGCCGGGTTCGACACCTTTGACATGGCCGATCACTATGGCAGCGCCGAAATCGTTGCCGGGCGGTGCCTCAAACGGCAAGAGGCGGGCAACCGGCCAGCGGCGGCCATTCTGACCAAATGGGTGCCGGAGCCCGGCCCCATGACAGCCGGGGTCGTAGGTGCCGCTGTCCAGGAGCGGCTGAGGCGGCTCGGCACGCGCCACATCGACCTGTTGCAACTGCACTGGTGGCAATTCGAGAATCCGGGCTATCTCGACGCCATGGGGGAATTGGACAAGCTGCGGCGCCAGGGGCTGGTCCACAATCTCGGCGTTACCAATTTTGATACGGATCATTTAGGCGTGTTGGTGGCCGAGCACTTGCCGATCCTCACCAACCAGGTGTGTTTCTCGCTGCTGGACCGGCGGGCGGCGGGCGCGATGTCGGAATTTTGCCTGCAGCACGGCATCCATGTGCTGGCCTTTGGCACTCTGGCGGGCGGGTTTCTGTCGGACCGCTGGTTGGGCAAGCCCGAGCCCGCCGAGGGCGGGATCACCGATTGGAGCAAGATGAAGTACAAGCGCTTCATCACTACCGTGGGCGGGTGGGAGGTGTTCCAAAACCTGCTTGCGACCTTAAATGTCATCGCGGTCCGGCACGGCGTCACCGTCGCCAATGTGGCGACCCGCTGGGTGCTCGACCATCCGGCGGTGGCTGCGGCTGTCATCGGCGCGCGGCTGGGGGAAAACGAACACCGGCAATCCAACCTCGCGACCTTCGGCTTTGCGCTGGATACGGAAGATCGGGCGCGGCTCACCGATGCGTTGTCAGGCCTGACCCCGATCCCCGGTGATTGCGGGGACGAGTATCGCAAGCCGCCGTTCCTTACCGCCTCGGGGGATCTCAGCCATCATCTGGCAGCCTTACCGGCTGTGTTCAACGCAACGCCGGTCTCGGGGCGGGCGGGGCGGGTCCGGGTTGACAGCGGCAGTCAGTGGGAAGCTATCGCCGGCTATAGCCGGTCGGTTCGTGTTGGGGACCGGGTGCTGGTCAGCGGCACGACGGCGACGCACGGATCGGGGCGGGTGATCGGAAGGGGCAATCCGGCAGCGCAAACCGTCTACATTCTCGACAAGATCTCAGCCAGCCTCAAGGCGGTCGGCGCCGAGCTGACCGATGTGATCCGCACACGCGTCTATCTGAGGAATGTGACCAACTGGGAGCCGGTTTCGCGCGTCCATGGCCGGTATTTCGCCGACATTCGGCCGGCCAACACTTTGCTGGCGGTGGGCGGACTGGTCGGAGACTATGACGTCGAGATCGAAGCCGAAGCTATTGTCGGCACGCCTTGAAGTTCAGTCTTTCGGCTGCGGCAGGAAGCGCGAAACCACCAGGCGCTCGCCGAGCAATCCGCGCGGCCGCAACAGCAGGATGCTGGCGATCAAAACGCCAATCAGCACCAGTTGCAGCGAGGCGGCGCGTGCCTGCAGCCCCGCCGGCAGTAGCATCGATACCAGCGCGCTCGACAGGCTCCACAGCCCCCACACGGCCAGCGCGCCGAGCAATGCGCCGAGGTTGTTGCCGGCGCCGCCGATGATCAGCATTGCCCAGACCTGGAATGTCAGGGCCGAGAGATAGTTTTCGGGCGCAATGAAGCCGATGGCGTGGGCCTGCATGGCGCCGCCGAGACCGATGATCATGCAACCGAGGACAAAGGCCTGCAATCGATAGAGCCGCGCGTTCTTGCCCAGGCTTGCCGCCGCCGCCTCGTCTTCGCGGATGGCCCGCAATACACGCCCCCATGGCCCGCGCGTCAAACGCTCAAGACCGATGAATACCACCGCCGTTACGACGCTAGCCACGGCCAAATTGACCAGGTTGAAGGCAAGCGCGTTTTCCTGCAGGATCGTGAACGGACGGGGAATGAAGGCGATGCCGAATGGGCCGCCCGTGAGCCATTCGGCATTGACGGCGATGAGCTGAATGACAATGGCAATGCCGAACGTGGTGATGGCCAGATAGTCGGCACGCAAGCGCAACGTGATGGCGCCGATCGCCGTGGCGACCAAGCCCGACGCAAGAACCGCTCCGAGCCAGCCGACCGCGATTGGCAGCTCGTAGCCCCCCACCCGGCCCGCAGCGGGCGCCGCCGTCAGCAACGCTGAGGCATAGGCGCCGATGGCCGCGAAACCCGCCACACCGACATTGAACAATCCGGTCTGCCCCCATTGCAGGTTCAGGCCGAGCGCCATGATGCCGAAACTGGCTGCGGTTACCAGAAAGAACGATCCGTAAGTGAGCCAATCCAGGATCATTCGCGCACCCCGAACAGGCCCGTCGGCTTCACCAGCAGCACGGCGATAAGTAGCAGGAAGGCGACGGCTGCACGGAACCCTCCGCCCACCAGCGGCACGGCAGCGGACTCGGCCAGCCCCACGATCAAGCCGCCGATCACGGCGCCTGGCACGCTTCCGATGCCGCCCAGGATCGCTGCTGCAAAGAGCGGCAACAGCAGATCAAAACCCATGAACGGGCGCACCTGGATGGTGATGCCCGACATGATGCCGGCCGCGCAGGCGAGAGCGCCGCCCGCTACCCAAGTCGCGCGGATCACCGCGTCGACGTCGACGCCGGCGACGCGTGCGAGTTGCGGGTTTTCGGACACGGCCTGCATCGAACGGCCGATGGTGGTGCGGGTGATGACGAGGTGGATCGCGACGACCAATACGGCCGTGATCGCCAGCATTAGCAGCTGGTCGGCAGTGACACGGATGCCGGCGCCTAGCGGGATGGCGATCTGAATGTCGCGGCTGAAGTATTTGGGCTCCGAGGTGAAGACGAATTCGAGCAGGCTGCGCAGCGCCATCGAAGCCCCGAAGCTGGCCATCACCATGATGATGGCGTTGCCGCGCGCGCGCAGCCGGGCAAACAGCAGGGCATCGAGCGCCAGGGCGAGCAGGCCGGTCAGCAGCATTGCCATCAGGCCAGCCGCAAGCACGGTCCAGCCGACCGAGAACGGGCCAGCCCCGCCCAACTGCTGGCCAGCAGCCCACCCGATCAGTCCGTTGCTCGCCAGCGTGGCGTAGGCGCCCCAGGTGATGAACTCGCCATGGGCGAAATTGGCAAACCGCAAGATGGAATAGGTGAGCGTCACACCGATGGCGCCGAGCCCGATCAGGCCGCCCATCAAGAGGCCATCGACTACGAATTGCAGGTTCACGATGGCGGAGCCTCCGCCGCCTGGCCTGCGCCCAGGTAAAGCTCCGCCATGGTCCGGTCCTTGGCCAGATCATCCGCCTTGCCCTCAAGCCGATTGACGCCCTCCGCCAGCACATAGGCGCGGTCGCCGATGGCCAGCGCGGCGCGGGCGTTCTGTTCCACCAGCAGGACGGTCACCCCGGCTTTGCGGATTGCCAAAAGCCGCGCAAACACCTGATCGACCAGTTTGGGCGACAAACCTGCCGATGGTTCGTCCAGCACGAGCAGTTTCGGCTTCACCATCAGGGCTCGGGCGATTGCCAGCATTTGCCGCTGACCGCCCGAAAGGCGCCCCGCCCCCAGCCGTCGCTGCACGGCGAGATCCGGGAACAAATCGTACATCTCCTCGATGCCGCGCGCCCGGTCGGGCTTGGGCAACACGGCGGCAGCAAGGGCGAGGTTGTCGGTGACGGACATCGCCGTGAATATATTTTCCGTCTGCGGAACGAATGCGAGGCCGTTGCGCACCATCTGGTGTGCGCTAAGCTGAGTGATGTCCGTGCCCGCCAGCGCGACACGCCCGGCCGACTTAGGCACCAGGCCCGCGACAGCCTTTACCAGCGTGGACTTTCCCGCGCCGTTCGGCCCGAGCAGAATTACGATCTCGCGTTCGGCAACGTTGATGCTGGCCCCCCGGACGATCGGCACGCCCGGCTCGTAGCCTGCCACCAGGCCGTCAACGGCGAGCAGGTTCGCCGCGGTCATGCCGCGCTCCTGCCGAGGTAAGCCTCGATCACGCCGGCGTCGCGCACCATGTCCGCCGGCGCTCCTTGCGCGATCAAGCGGCCCTGCGCCATCACAAACACCTCGCGGCACAGCCGCGCCACCAGTCCCATATTGTGCTCAATGATCAGGAACGTGACGCCGCGCCGGTTGATATCGGCAATGCGCTCGATGATGACCTCGACGAGCGCCGGATTCACACCCGCGGCAGGTTCGTCGAGCAGGATGATCTCAGGGTCCGCCATCAGCACACGGGCCAATTCCAGCAGTTTGCGCTGCCCGCCAGAGAGTGCGCGCGCGGGTGCATTGGCGAGCTTGGCCAGCGTGACGAACTCCAGCAAAGCCATGGCTTTGTCGGTGTTCTGGCGCTCCTCTAACTCGATACGCCGGCCTGGCAGGAAATTGGCGAACAACCGTTCCCCGCTTTGCCCGGTGGAAGCGGTCAGCACGTTTTCGAGCACCGTCATAGCCGGAAAGGGCCTGGGGATCTGGAAGGTGCGGCCAAGCCCACGCCGCATCCGGCGATGCGTGGGCTCGTGATGCACAGGCACGCCACGCAGGGAGATCTCGCCGCTGGACGGCTTCACCACCCCGGCCACGATGTTGAAGAGCGTGCTCTTGCCCGCACCATTTGGTCCGATGAGCCCCGCAATAGCTCCGCGCTGCACAGCCAGCGACACGTCATCGACGGCCGTCATGCCTCCGAAACGCTTTGATACGGCACGCACGTCGATCATGGCTTGCGTGGGCATCAACATCCTTGAATTGCGGTGGGTTCTCAGGTTTGACTTGCTCAGCGGAACAATCACCGCAAGTCTAGGGTCGGCGCACGACCCGTGCAAGCGCCAGCAGCATCGGTGCCGTGATGCAGACCCCAGATGACGATAGCTTCGAGCTTTTCGACCTGAAAGTCGAGGTCGTGGCGCCGGCCGGATCGCAGCTCTATTGCGGCGCCAAAATAGGTGACAGTTTTGAACTGCGCGGCGAGATGCTGCATCTACCGCCAGGTCAGGGCTTTTCCATCTACTCGCTCGGGGCGCTGTTGCCCCTGCTTGCCGCCAAGCAGCGCCCGACTGATCCGAACGACTGGATGTCGACCGACGCCGAAGTCGCCTGCCCAGACCCCAATTGCCCCAGCCGGTTCCGCATCCAGCGGCTCGGCAAACGGATCTTCCGGCATTCCCAAACGACGGCGGCGCCGCTGCGGCCGGAGCTCAAGACATGACAGCGGTCGAGCGTCGAACTCTGCGGCCGGGCTATGAGATTTCGCGCATCATTCGCGGCGGCTGGCAGCTGGCGGGCGGGCATGGCAGTGTCGATGCCGCAGTGGCCGTTGGCGATCTGGTGGCCAGCGCCGAAGCCGGCATCACCACATTCGATTGCGCCGATATCTACATCGGCGTGGAGGAGCTGATTGGCGCCTGCAGGGTTGAAATCGCCCGCACGCATGGCGCCGAGGCGCAGGCGAAGCTTCGGGTTCATACCAAATGCGTGCCCGACCTGGACAAGCTGGCCATGCTCAAGAAAGCTGACGTACGCGGCATCGTCGAGCGCTCGCTGCAACGGCTCCAAACCGAGCGGCTGGACCTGGTGCAATTCCATTGGTGGGACTACGCCGTTCCTGGCTATTTGGAAGCCGCCCATTGGCTCGAAGAGTTGCGGCGAGAGGGCAAGATTGAACTGCTTGGCGCAACGAATTTCGATACGGCGCATACAACTGAACTTCTAGCTGCCGGTATTCCGATTGTCAGCATACAGGTGCAGTATTCCTTGCTCGACGATAGGCCTGAACATGGCTTGGCTGAGCTGTGCCACCGGCACAATGTCCACCTGCTGTGCTATGGATCGGTGGCCGGAGGATTCCTGTCGGATCGGTGGCTGGGCCAGCCGGAACCGAGGCCGCCTTTGGCCAATCGCTCGCTGACCAAATACAAACTGATCATCGACGACTTCGGGGGGTGGGACTTGTTCCAGGAGTTGCTGCGGACGTTGCGCCGGATCGCCGACCAGCACGCAACTGATATCGCCAGTATCGCCAGCCGCTATGTCCTCGACCAGCCGGCGGTTGCTGCGGTCATAGTCGGGGCAACCAACCGCTGCCATTTGACCTCAAATGCGGCGATATCGGCAATCGAGCTGACCACGCAGGATCACGACGACATCGCCGCGATCCTTGGCCGCCGCCGCGGACCGGCTGGCGATACGTTCAGCTTGGAGCGCGACCGCAATGGTCCGCATGGCTCGATCATGAAATACAACCTCAACCAGGCCCCGGCATGACCGACGACCCCGCGCTGGAAGTTGCCGCGCGCCACGAAATCGAAGCGTTGCATGCCTTTTTTGTAGCGTGGTTCACCGGCCAGGCGGACGATCAGGACTTTCGCTTGTGCGAAGCGGCGTTCGGCGCCGGTTTCGAGATGGTCGCTCCCGACGGCCACCGGCACGACCGGAGCGAAGTCATGCAACGATTGCGACAAGCGCGCGGCGGCGCGCAGGGCAGGTTCGAGATCGCCGTGATTGAACCAAGGAAGATCTGGTCGGCGGGCGACGCCATTGTGATGGGCTACGTTGAGCATCAGCTGCGAGACAACAAATCGACCCGCCGGCGTTCGGTGGCGCTGTTGACGCGCGAACCAAATGCGCCGCGCGGCATGCACTGGCAATCGCTCGCGGAAACGTGGATGATGCCAGATGATCTGGCTTGATGAGTTCTCGGTCAACCAAATTGCCAGACGGGAGGAGAGTATCAGAATGAAGAACTGTCTCAGATACGTGGCGAGCGCCGCCGCAACGGCGGCTGCTCTGGCCCTCGGCGGTGGAGCCTATGCCGCCGATTGCGACATCACAGTCGGTGTGGTGATGGAACTGACCGGACCGGCTGGCGCTTATGGTCAGGCGGGCGCCAAATCGATAGAGATGGCGCTGCGCGATATTAACGATGCCGGCGGCGTCGGGGGCTGCAAGCTCCTGACCGACACGCGCGACAGTCAGAGCCAGGGCACTGTCGCCGTCGACGTCGCCAATCAACTCGTTACAGTCAAGAAAGTGCCGGTCATCATCGGCGGCATCATATCGTCCGTATCGATCCCGATCCTGACCTCGGTCACCGGTCCGGCGAAGGTTGTGCAGGTGTCCCCGGCGTCGTCCTCGCCCACACTCACCCAGCTTGCCCGCGACGGCAAGACCAACGGCGTGTTCTTCCGCACCATCACGTCCGATGCGCTGCAGGGCACGGCGGCCGCGAAATACGCGCTCGACAGCGGCTTCAAAAAACTCTCGATCATCCACGTCAACAACGATTTTGGCGTGAACATGGTCAAGGAGTTCTCGAGTGCCTACAAGGCGCTCGGCGGAACGATTGTGTCGGACACACCGTACAATGAGAAGCAGCCGTCCTATCAGGCCGAAGTGACCGCCGCCATGGCGGGTTCGCCCGATGGGCTCTATCTGGTGAGCTTCCCAGTTGATGGCGCCACCATTGCCCGCACCTGGATCAGCCAAGGCGGCCCAGCCAAGTTTCTCCTCAACGACGGCATGAACGACAAGGGTTTCATCGAGGCTGTCGGCGCCAAATTCCTGAACGAGGCCTATGGCACGTCGTCGGGCACCGACGAGACTCCCTCGACCAAATACTTCAACGACAACTACAAGGCGTTCTCGAACCTCGATCCCGGCAGCCCTGCCGCGGTCCAGGCCTATGACGCGGGCGCCATTGTCGGTCTCGCCATCGCGCAAGCCGGCAAGGGCGATGCGGCTGCCATCAAGGACGCCATGCGCAAAGTGCTATCGCCCGACGGCGCGGTGATCCATGCGGGCAAGGACGAGTTCGCCAAGGCGCTCGCCCTGATCAAGGCCGGCAAGCCGATCAAGTACGAAGGCGTGATCGGCGCGGTATCCTTCGATGAGTTCGGCGATATCACCGGCCCGTTCCGACTCTGGAAAATCAAGGATGGCGTGATCACCACAGTCAGCCAGATGTCGACGGCAGACGTGAACGCTATCAAGGCCAAGATCGGGAAGTGACTGTTTTCGACTGGACATTTTTGCTAACGATGTCCCCGGATGATCGTCCGGGGACACCGTGAACGCGGGACTATTGCGCGGGCTCCGATCCGGTAAGCGCGCTTTTAAGCCGGGCGAGGTCGTCATGACGGGTAGGAATGTCCGTCCTCGGCTCGGCTTGGCGAAGATCGCGCAAGATCGCGAGCGAGCGCAGTAACACCGGCAATGGCGGACCACTCGCCGTGATCTGTGCGAGTTTGCCGTGATCGAGCCCGGCTGCGGGCTTCTCGATGAACCGCGAGACCAACATGTCATGGTGCTGGACGGCTACGCGCCCATGCGCCTCGCAGCAAGCAATAAAGGCTAGTGCGTTATCCTGGAACCAAGGTTCGCTGCTCGCCGTCGGCAGGGCGTCGATGAACAGGCCAAGAAAATCCCGCCGTCGCATGCAATCGCGCAAAGACGCCTGGTCCTCCGGCCGCATGAACGGCATCTTGTCGACGAGCAGCTGTGCATAGTAGGGATCGTTGGCCTGACAAAGCCCCGTCAGCAGGTCGACCTCGTTGATACCGGAGAAGTCGCCAGCATTGGCGCCGCGATACTCGTTCCGGCCGACGCGGTATGGCTTGTAGTAGGGCCTCACGCTGTAAAAGAAGCGATCAGGATCGAGCTCCCTGAAGAGCACGTCGTTCCACTTGGCTACGTCCTCGAGGGCTTTGGTCGCATCCTCGAACAATGTGCGGGCGACCGGGTGGCTGACGCCGACATGCACCACGCGCAGCAGAGCGTCGGCAGCCCGCTTGTAGGCGAAGATTCCGCGCGTGTTGCAGTCCAGAAAAAGCTTTTCGCTGGCGAGCCACGTGAAGCTTTTCGGCTTGCCGTCGATGGCGCGGTTGTGGGTGGCCAGGTGGCTGGTAGCAAAGCGCGGGGCAACGCCGATCGAGGCGCCGATATGCATGCCGAGGGCCGAGGCCTCGAAGAACGGTGACTTCTCCTCGCGCGCCGGATTGGTCAGTTCATGGCGCCTGAGCGATGCCAGCCAGAGACCGAGATTGCCGAGCACATCGAAGGCCTGGTCGAAACCTTCATCCGTGTTGCCCTCGACGCGGAGCGCCGCGACGAGACCCTTGCCCTCCTCAAGGATTGCCTGTTTTGAGATGTCGCCGACACCGTCGACATCGGCCCGGTCCGGCCGACTGAAATAGAGGTCTTCCAGCTCGCTATTGAGATCGATGAACCGGCCACGGATCCAGGCATCGAAATGATCGGCATTCGTGCTCATAGTCTGGCCTCCTCCGGCTCAGG
>JANMVX010000021.1:0-28314 GCA_031393505.1 Hyphomicrobiaceae bacterium
GTCAAATCGTGCGGACCCCGATTTGGCGACTTGGCGATTTCACGACTTCACGTCTTTTCTACTCACAAACACCCTTACCCACATGCCTCGGCATCAGATCGACATGAATATGATCATGGTGCTGCGCATTGTAGTTCGGACCCAGCACCGTCGCGAAGGTCTCGCACGCCCCATCATGGACATTGCGCAGGAATTGCCGGTCGGCGGAGGATGAGCCATTCCAGCCCGAGGCGACCGTGATGACGCGGCCGTCGGTGAGCGTGAAGGCGCCGATGTCGACGGCGTTGGCATGGCCGTGCTCGGAGAGTTTGGCGCCCTGGACGTTGTTCATGGGCCGGCAGGCGTAGGACGACAGCACCTTCATCTGGGCCACGCCGACGCCGTAAATGGCGTGTGCCGATGGAATCACCACCTGGTCGACCCACTGGTCCAGCGCCGGGATCATCTGGCACTGCACCACCGCGTTGGGAGCGAGGCCGACCTGGCCATTGCCGACCGCCGACACCCGGTAGGGATGCACTGCGCCGCAATAGCCGTCGCCGCCGGTGATCGAAGTTCCGCCAGCGATGAACGCGGTGTCCTGCACCACGCCCGCCCTGAGGCACGAAGCCTCGAGGCTTTTACGCCAGGGCTCGTCGTGCGCGACAAACCCGAGTTTGGATGAAGAGCCACAGCTCGCCAATGAGAGAGCCGCCGCCAAGCCTAAAAGGCTGAAACCAACTGTACGCCACATGGGTGGGATCTATGGCCGGAGTAGCGTTAAGAAACGATTAAGCACAAAGCTCTAAGCGCCAATCGCGCCCGGGCCGCGGCCAAATGAGGCCGGCTCTATGGCGATAGGGTGAATGCTGCGTGAATGGCCGCGCCAGATTGGGGCAGCGTGAGGTCAGGCCGCTTGCGCCCGTGTGGTCAAGGCGACACCGGCCGTGATCAGGGCGACGCCGGCCCAGGTCAACAGCTGATAGTGTTCGCCGAAGGCGGCGACACCGGCAAGCAGGCCGACAGCGGCTGCGACATAGCCGATCTGGCTGAGGTAGACCGGTCCGCCGACAGCTTGCAGACGGAAGAACACGGCGAACATGCCCGCGGCGGTGGCCATCTGGATCACTGTCAGCACAGGGACAGAAGCGAGCTTTGAAATCGCCGCGCCGCCGCCTGAGATCAGCAGCAGGACGAACAAGAACAGGGCGGCCATGGCGTTGCTTCCAACCGCCAATTCAATCGGCCCGGCGTCCTTTGGCCAATCCAGCGTGCGATAGATGTTGCCTGTGGCCAGCGAGACCGGAATGAGCAGGGCGGCCAGCACCCATGCCAGCGGCGCCGGCTGCACCAGCCCGCCGCGCGACAACGCCACCAGCAGCGCGCCGAAAAATCCGATGGCGATGCCCGCCACGCCCAAGCCGTTGGGGCGGCGCACTCCGAACACCAGGGAGAACAACAGTGTGATGATCGGCGACAGGGTGAACATGATTCCGGCATAGCCCGCGCCGACTTTGGGGATGACCGTGAACAGCAGCAGGTTCGGAATGGCGTAGGACACGGTGGCGGTGGCTGCGAAATAGCGCAGCCGGTGGCCATCAGGAGGCTGCAACGCGCCGCGGCCCGCTTGCACGATGCCAAGCACCAAGGCGGCGCCGAACGAAATGACAAACGCCCAAAGAATGGGCGGCAATCCCGCATTGGCCGCGAGCTTGCCAAGGGGCAACGACGCGCCGAGCAGCACGCCCACCACCAGCAAGAGCAGGATCGGTGACGACCAGAGCCGGCTCATGACAAGTCCATTGTCAGATGGGGCGCACGCGTTGGCCGTTGCTGCAAAATCACCCCTCGCCGCCTTTGGGACCCCAAAATACCACCCAAGCTACAAAGTCAGAGCTGATCTGCTCAAAGTGATGCTGTTCGCCGGCTTTTACGAACAAGGCGTCCCCAGTGGCGACGCGCTGGCGCTCGGCTCCATGCAGGAAAACCGCCGAACCGCCGACGACGAAATACAGTTCGTCCTGCGAATGTGGCTCTTGCCGGTCCTCGCCCTTGGGAGCGAAAACCTCCAAGGACATGGTTCCGTGCTCGATGGCGGTGGCGAAGGGCTCGCCGGCCGGCCATGTTGCAGTCGCGGTCCGTGGCAGCGAGGCCAGCAGTGGGGCAAGCGATACTTTCACGGCGCGTCTCCTCGTCAGATCCCCCCGACGATGTACCGCCCCCACTCAACGCATATCACGCCGATGCGCAATACGCAGTCGCCGCAAGATGTTAAGATTGCAGAGCTGAGATGTGCAGCCGTCCTGCCTCGGCTTCGGCGGGCACTGGCCGCATGCCCGGAAGGTCGCCGATAAAATCGGTTATGCGGGCAGCGATTTTGGTCCAGGCGAAGTTCTGCTCGGCGTAATAGCGGGCCTGCAATCGGGCGTGCGCCCAATGGCCCTGGTCGCCGTGCTGCGACTCCAGCCAGACGCCCAGCGCGCTGGCGAAGTCGGTGGCGTCGTCCGGCGCGTGCGTGATCAGCCAGGGTTCGGCCGTCAGCTCGATGTTGCCGGGGACGAGGCCGGTCAGGACGATGCGCCCCGCCGCCGCATAGTCGCGCAGCTTGATGGCCGAGAAGCCAAAACCGATGTCCTGGCGCAGCGACAGCGGCAGGATGGCGAGATCGAAGCAGTTGATGGCGGCGTTGGCGGCGGCGAACGGCACTTTGCCCATCAGGCGGACGCGATCGGACAGGCCGAGGCGGCGGGCCATGGCGGCAAGCGGGGCCAAGCCGGGTCCCTCGCCGAACACCAGCAGGTCGGTGGTCGAATGCTGTGCGGCGAGCTTGGAGAATCCTTCCAGCGCCGTCGTCAGACCATGCCAGGGCATGACGTTGCCAATGAAACCGACGTATTGGCGATCCTCGGGCAGGCCGAATTGCTGCAGCGCGCGGGAGCGCTCGATGGGATAGAAATGCGCGCAGTCCGTGCCATTGCCGATGGCGTGCAGACGGTTCTCCGCCACGCCGCTGCGGGCCAGCCGGTCCGCCAGCCCTTGCGTGACGCAGCGCGAGGCATCGGCCATCCGCGAGGCGCCGATCTGTAGATGGCGTTCGATGGTCGCCAGAGTGCGCGAGCCGCCGCCAACCCGGCGCTGGCTCTCCAGCCACGAGTTGTGCTCCAGCACCACGCGCGTGCCGAGCAGTTTTCCGAGCGCTACTACGGCGATGCTGAAGGTGTTGGCGCGGCTGTAGATGACGTCGGGACGGAAGCGCAGCACCTCGGCCACCAGCGCGGGCAGCTGGGCGATGGTGTTGAGATTGCCCGGCAAGCCGAAGCGGCTGACGTCCTCGACAATGGTGGCGACTTCGCGCACGCCATAAGGCATCGCGGGGCACTCGCCGCCGCCGACCGTCAGCACACGCAGCTGGTGGCCGGCGGCGGCGAAGGCCTCGAACAGCCCGAGCTGGTGCTGGGCGCCGCCCGACATACCGCTCCAATCGGTGAGATTGACCATCAGAATGCGCATAACTCAGCCTCCGGAAACAGAAAATGTGGCCGGTCTGAGGACCTTGGCCAGGGCGTGTTGGGCCATCGCGGCGGGCACGCCGCGCGGGGCCAGGGTGACGGCGTCGTAAACGTCGATGAGGCGGGCGGCTTGGCGCTCCCAGCCATAGCGGGTGCGCAGCTGGGCCAGTGTTTCCGGGCTCGGCCGCAGCGTTGTGCGGGCCGCATAGACGGCCATCAGGCCAGCGGTGACGGCGGCGGAATCGGTGGCGTCAACCGTCCGGCCATTGCGGTTTTCGGCCACAAACCGGCTCAGTTCCGTGGTGCCGGCGACCAGCAGCGGCAGGCCGGCCAGCGACATTTCCAGCAGCTTGTTCGGTAGGCACAGTTCGTAGCTGAGGCAGCTGGCGGGGATGGTGCAGACGCCCAGATCCGCGCTCTCGATATGGCTGACGACCTCGGCATGGGGCACCGGGGCCAAGACATGCAGGCGTCCGCCGAGTCTTTGTTTTGCTAAGGAAATTTCACCTTCCAGCTCGGGCCGCACCGTGCCGAGGATGGCCAGGTGCATGCCGGGAACTTGGGAGAGCGCGGCGAGCAAGGTTTCGATGCCACGGCCGGGGCTGACCAGGCCGATGTAGGCCGCAAGAGGCGTCTCCGGGCCAAGGCCGCAGCGCTCGCGCAAGCTCGGGCCGGTCGTCGCGGCGATGCGCGGGCCGTTCATGACCACGGTGGGCGCGGGTATGGTGTACAGGCTGGCCTTATGTGCAGCGTAGGACGGACTGGTGGTGATCGCCGCTGCAATCTGCCGGTGGGCGCGCGCCTCGATCCACTGCTTCCAGCGCTTCAGCAGCGGGCCGGGGCCGGGATGGCGGCCTTCCTCCAATTCGTGCATATCGTAAATGACGCGCGCGCCGCAACGCTTTGCGGCCCGGAGCGCGGCAGGCAGGGTTTCGAAATCATGGGCGTGAATGATGTCGGGTTGATCTCGCACCACCGGCTCGACAAAAGTCGCCGCCATCAGTTCATGGCGCACGAAGGGCTCGATCACGCTTTTGATCGTGCTGAGAATTCCAGCTCCGGGCTGCGACGGGGCGGGGGCCATCGTGGCGGCCGGAGCGGCGCCCTCCAGCAGCGCCCGGTGCGGTTCGGCGCAGCGCCGGTAGCGCACGCCGTTGACAATGTCTTTGGTCGCCAGTCCCCTTGCGGCAAGCCCAAAAACCGTCACCTGATGGCCAGCCTGCGCCAGGCATTCAGCCTCTTTCATCACGCGCGCATCGCCGGTTCCGGCGTTGGCCACCAGCATGGCGACGCGCAAAGGCCGGGCGGCCTTACGGGGCACGTTGGCATGGAACGGCTTAGGTTGGGTTGGCATCGATCGCTCGCGGGGGCTTGCCGGGGGACGCACAACTTTGATCTGGCGAAGCTGTCACGAGTCGGATTTACAAATCGTTAAGAGGGCTCACCGTGACGTTAACCACACCATCCATCGGCAGGCAGATTGCGCCGCGCGGCGCATACTTTCGCCGCCGCCTGCCGCCGTTCGCGGATGCTACGCAGCGGATTGATTGTCCCTTGGACCAGAAGCCGCCCCGGCCATGATCGTTCTTGCCAGCGCCACCCGCTACCTCGGCACTTATGTCGTGTTGCTGAGGCACTTTGCGCACAGCCGTGGCTGGCGCTTTGCGATGATGCTGGCCGCCGTCATCGCCAGCGCCGTGTTGCATCCGATGCCGTTTCTGCTGCTGGCTGAACTGTTGCGCAGCGCCCAGGCTGGCGCCGCCGACGTGTCGCTGGGCTGGCGCGCCTTCGCCATCCGCATGCGCCCCGATACCGCGGTGCTCGCGGTTTTCCTGGTCGGCTCGGCGTCATTCCTGATCAGCTATGCCGTCAGCCGGCTGGTGAATGCCGAAACCGTCGCCTGGCAAGGGCGCATCTTCTGGCAGCTGACGGGCGATCTTGCCCGCATCGCGCGTTGGGACCAGTCGATCGATTTCGGCGTCCGGCTGCGCCCGCCGCCCTTGGCCGGCCGCCTCGACGGCGCCATCCGCGGCGCCTTCCCGATCGGCCGGCTGGTCGAAACCGGCATGCGCGACGCCATGATGGTTCTGATCCTGGTCAGCGTTCTGATCTGGCAGGACGCGCGCGACATGGCGGTGCTGGGCTTCCTCAGCCTGCTGTTCATTCCGGCCTATGCCATGGCCTTGTCGCGACTGGTCCGCATGCAGGCCAAATCCAACGCCGGCCTCACCCGGCTGCGCCAGCCGGTCACCAGCCTGCTCTCCAGCGAGGTGATGCGCCGGGTCGGGCGCGTTTACGATCAATCCGCCATTCCTAGTCCGACGACCGAGGCGCTCTCGCAGGGCTACGGCAGCCAGAGCCACCTGCTGAACGAGCAGAACGCCGTCACTGTGGTCGCGGGCGTCCACGTCTTTGCCGCCTTTTACGGCGTCTATCTTTCGGAAGGCCGCAGCCTGGCGGCACTGCCAACCGAAAAGCTCGCCTTCTTTTTCTTCCTCGTGCTGATGATGCGCTCGCTGATCAGCCTGGTCGGTCTGTTGTCGCGGTTGTCGCGCGGCTATGAACGGCTGGGGTTGTTGCGCTCCCTGCTCTATCCGCAAGCCAAGCAGCCGCTGGGGCCAACGCCCGACGCACCGATCACCTTTGCGCTCGTGCCACACGTCACGGCCGGCGAACAGGTCGTGGCGCCGTCCGTGGCGACGGAGCAGACCATGGTGCTGCTGGCGCCAGACGTAAACTTTGGCTTCCAGCTTCTGCCCTTGGCCAATGCCCTGCACCCGCGTTTCGCCTTCGCCAGCGGCCCACACGCCGGCCTGACGCGCCACATCCCGCTGCTGCGCGACGCCGATATGCCGGCGCTGATTGCGGGGGGCATGATCGCCGGCGAGGCCGAGTTGCTGCGGCTGGCCCATGCCGGCCCCGTCCCGATCCGTCCAGAGCCGTTGGATCTGGCCAAAACGCCTGTCGTGGCCTTGACCCTGGCGGCCTGGCAGCGACTGGTGCGCACAAAGATGGTCGCACAGGCCAATGCCGGCCGGCTGCTGGTGATCGCGATCGCCGGTGGCCAGGCTTTGCCGACGCTGCCCGAAGGATTGGTCTTTGTGCTAAGCAATGGACGACATGTGGTTGCCGCGGGCGATCGCGCGACCATCGTCGCGGCCCAAGCCGCACTCGCCGAGGGTTCTACCGCAGCCAAACCTGCCGCCGAAGACGAGGAAGAAGCCGCCGCCGAGTTCTGATGTCGGAACTGGGGCGAGACACCGAGCCCTATGACGATGGCAGAACTGTCGCGCAAAAACACTTGTCGCCGCAACGCAATGGCGACCGCCTAGCAACGGGGCTGGCGCACGGGGTGACACGGCCCGTCGCGAACCGTAGTATGTCCCCATGACCCGCGCACCAAAACTGCCTGTCAGCCGCTCCGAGCCCCGCCCGCCACGCCGCGCCGACTCCGGCCCGCGCATCGGCCTCGCCCTCGGCGGTGGCGCAGCCAAGGGCCTCGCCCACATCCCTATGCTGGAGGCCTTTGACGACCTCGGCTTAAAACCCTCGATCATCGCGGGCACCAGCATCGGCGCCATCGTCGGGGCCAACTACGCCTCGGGCATGAGCGGGCGCGAGATGCGCGACTACGTCATGAAACTGTTCGCCAACCGTACCGAACTGCTGCGCCGCATCGCCACGCGCTGGCCGGGATCGCTGACCACGCTCTGGAACCCCTTCACTCCGGCCCTGTTCAGCGCCGAAGCCCTGGTGGAAATCCTGATGCCGGAGACGCTGCCGCTCAGTTTCGACCGGTTGCAGCTGCCATTCCTCACTGTGGCGACCGACTTCTACGCCCAGGAACAGGTGGTGTTCGAGGCCGGCCCGCTGATCCCGGCCATCGCCGCCAGCTCCGCGCTACCCGCGCTGATGACGCCGGTGGAGCACGAAGGGCGCGTGCTGATCGATGGCGGTTTCGTAAACCCGACCCCCTTCGACATTCTACGCGAGCGCGCTGACATTACGGTGGCGATTGATGTGACCGGCACCACGCGGGAGCGCACGCCCGGAAAACTGCCGAACTCGTTCGAGGTCTCGATTGGCGGCGCGCAGATCACGCTGGCCTCGATCGTGAAGGAAAAGCTGAAACAGGGCGGCCCCGACGTGCTGATCCGCCCCGCCGTGAACCAGTTCGCGGCCATGGATTTCCTCAAGGCGCGCGAAATCCTGGACGCCAGCGAGCCGGCCAAGGATGAGCTGAAACGCAAGTTGACGGCGGCACTGGAGCGGATGTTGACGCAAGGGGCGGCGCCGGCGCAGATCGCAGGGCGGGGGACGTGACGGAGCTGGCTCCCAATTTGCGACGAGGATGGCCATTGGAGTGAGTCGCACTTACTGATAAACTTCTCGTGATTAGCTGACTCGCTCCGGCTCTCACCGCATCAGATCATGAAAGAACGGCTGCACACAGAATGGCTCACGGTCGCCGTGATCCTGGCGACCACTGCGGTCTGGATGCTGTCCACCTGGGCCGCCGGGCGGCTGGGATTTTGGCCGCTGCTGGGGCTGGCGGTGCTGTGCGTCACGCTGCACTCGTCCTGCCAGCACGAGGTGTTGCATGGCCATCCGACGCGCAACCGGCGCATCAATGAACTCCTGGTGTTTCCCGCCGTCGGGCTGTTCTTTCCGTTCCGGCGTTTCATGACGTTGCATCTGAAACACCACAATGATCCGAATCTGACCGATCCCTATGAGGATCCGGAAACCAACTACATGGCCAAGGCCGCGTGGGATCGGCTGCCGGCGCCCGTGCAGTGGGTGCGCGAGGCCAACAACACGCTGCTGGGCCGGCTGATCATCGGGCCGTTCGTCGGGGTCGTGGGGTTTTGGCTGGCCGAGGCCAAGCTGATCGCGGCCGGCGACGCGCGCGTGCAAAAAGCCTGGGCCTTGCATGCGGTTGGAATGGCCATGGCGCTCTATTGGGTCATCGCTGTTTCGGGCCTCAGTTTCTGGACCTATCTGTTTGCTGTCGCTTTGCCGGGTTTCTCCCTGCTCGGCGTCCGTACGTTCCTAGAGCACCGCGCCGAAGAGGCCGTGCCGCATCGCACCTGCATCGTCGAGGATAAGAGCGGCGTGTTCGGCTTGCTGTTCCTGCACAACAACCTGCATCTCGTTCATCACAGCATGCCAAAGGCGCCGTGGTACGAGCTGCCGCAGCTGTATCGCGGCGGCCGGGCGGCGTTTCTGGAGGCCAATGCCGGCTACATGTTCCCGAGCTATTGGGTCCTGGCGCGGCAATATCTGCTGCATTCGAAGGCCCCCCTGCCGCATCCGTTTCTGGGCGAGCCCAAGCCGTGAGCGGCCCCATCGCCGCCCTGGCGATGTATGATTGGCCGGAGGTTGCGGCCGCAAATGATGCGTTGTGGGCCTTTTTGCGCGGGTATCTTGCCGAACGGGGGATCGATGCCCCGGCTTCGTTGCTCCGTGACCAGCATTATCACGCCCCCTGGACCGCGCCGGACCTGTTGCTGGCGCAGACCTGCGGCTATCCCTACGCCACGCAATTGCGCGGGAAGGTGCAGTTGGTGGCGACGCCCGGCTATGCGGCGGACGGCTGCCAGGGAACGGACTATTGCAGTCTGATCGTTGCGGGGCCGTCGACGGGCATCCGCTCTTGGGCTGGCATCGGCGAGGCCACCGCCGCGATCAATTCAGAACAATCGCAGTCGGGCCATTGGGCGTTGCGCGCGGCGATCGCAGCCGAGGCAAGCGCCGTCCCGCCGCGCCGGGCGCGCCTTTCCGGCGGACACAGACAATCTCTCGCCATGGTCGCCAGCGGCGCGGCCGACATCGCAAGCCTCGACGCCGTTTGCTGGGCGCTGGCGCTGCGCCACGAACCGGAGGCCTGCGCCAAGGTTCGCATCATCGCCCGCTCGCCGATGGCGCCGGGGTTGCCGCTGATCACGGCGCGGACGACAACCCCGGAAACGTTGCACGCTCTGCGGGACGGACTTCAGGCGATGGTGCACGAGCCGACCTTGGCGGCGGCGCGCGCGGCGCTGTTCCTCACCGCCATCGCCGTCCTGCCGGACAGCGCCTACGACCGCATCCTGGAGCTGAAACGGCTTGCGCTGACGAAACCGTTTCCGGCGCTAATTGCGTAGATGCTATGGGCCGCCGGCGAGAGGCGTGCGACCTTCGAGGTGGTTACAAATCACCGCCAAAGGAGCCCTCCATGCCGAAATCGCTCTCGAACGACCTCAGCCGGTCTCACGCCGCCTTTGATCAGTGTAGCACGCTGCTGGCCGTGATCGAAATGGGGTTGGAGGGCTGGCTGGTGGCCGGCGTTGTGCCTGGCCTCAAGCGCAAGCTGCTGATTGCGCTGCGGCGGCTGGTCAAGTTCGGCGAGGTGCCCGGGGGTCTGGAGCTACGGCCGGCGTGAACCGGGCCGGACGCGCGCAAATAGCGTTTACGGATGACGTGACAAGATGGAGGTCCGCGCCACCCCGCGAACAGCATATCGATTCGATCTTTCGGACCAGCCAGCGTGCTCGGCACCGTCATGGACAAGCCCCAAAGGGGCGGCCCTGAAGCGGGCCGACCTTGACCGCCCCTGCGCGCGCCGGCCTCGATCCTGCGTGGCCGGGACGAAGGAATGGCTCCGCAAGGGGCCGAACCAAGGAATGCAGCTGAAAGAAAAAGGCAGTGAGAAGAAAGAAGACAGTACCGCTTGACAAACCAAGTCCCATACAAGGGGCGACACTTGTGTCGCCCCTTCGCCGCAGGCCGTTGTCGGGCCTCAATAGCCCGGAGGCGGCGCTTCCGGATTGTAGCTGTAGCTGCGTCGCGTGTCGGGTTGGTCGAGCAGGTTGGCCTGCAGGATCACACCGGTGCAGCGGTCCAGCTTCAGCCGGTAGGTGAGGCCGTTCGGACGGCTCGCCGTCAGGCCGACCACGTCAACGCCGCGCTGCGGATTGACGAAATTGCGCCAGCCCTGGTTGGCGAGCATGCGCTCGATCTGGGACGATTGCAGGCACCGCCCATTCGGCCGCGGTGGCAGCGGCTCCTGAAGATACGCGCCCTGCTGATCCGGATATTGGTTGTAGCTCTGCTGATAGTCGGCCGGCGGATCGTAGAACTGCGGTTGGATGATCCGCGTGCGGTGGCCGACCAGCACCGGCTGATCGTCCCCAACCTCGCCTTGGATGTAAGGCACCTGCAACCCATAGGCGCTGTCGCCGAAATCGGCGGCGTAAGCCGATCCGCCCAGCGCCGCCAAAGCCAACCCGAGTCCTATCGCGGCTGTCAAAATGCGTTGTCGTGTCGTCATACCAACCTCCTCATGACACCCCAAGGCCACGAAGCTGCCGCAATCTGGATGAACCGGAACCCTCGAGTTCGTTCAGCAACCATTCATGTGTGCGGTCGTCGATTTTACGATTGATAGCAAGGATTTAGCCTCTTTTTGAGGCGATGGGGACAGGATGGTCAGCGTCGGTAACGCACCGCTGCTGGAGGGGAGCGGAAGCCTCTGCACCGACGCTGAACTTCGTGTCCCCGCTCTGCCGCAAGCTCTCGGCAGAGCGGGACACGATGCTCACGTTCGGTGAGCCGTCAGACGATGCACCGCGAAATCCACGCCAGGCCGAACATGAACATCGTGTCCCCACCGCCGCCGTACTGCGTGACATCGTGCTCGACGCCGGGGATGGCGATCCGGGTTAGTCTCGTCTTGATGGGCGCGGGGCGCCGACAGGGGGGCGGAACAATGCGACGCACAGTTTTGTTTGCGGCCCTGGCCGCGCTTTGGTTCGCGGCTCCGTGGTCGTCCGCAGCGGCCGAGAATGCGGTTCCCGCCGCCGTGACCCAAGCCATCGCGGCGGCCCCTGCCCCCGCCAGCAGCGGCCCCGAGGCCGTGACAGTCGGCGTCTTCATCAACGACATCCAGGAGCTGGATTTCCGCAACCACAGCTACGCGGTGGACCTCTATGTCTGGTTCCGCTGGCGCGATCCGGCGCTCAACCCGTCCAAAACCATGGAGTTCATGAACCGCTTCGCCCCCAACGACCACGCACGCGAGAGCACCTACCCCGAGCCCAAGAAAATGCCCGATGGTTCGCTCTACAACGTCATCCGCGATCAGGGCCGCTTCTCGACCAAGTTCCAGCTGGAGCGCTATCCGTTCGACCAACAGGTGCTGTCCGTCATCATGGAGGACGCGGAGTCATCCGGCACGCAACTCTACGTGCCCGACAAGACGCCGATCACGATGAACCCCAACATCACGCTGCCCGGTTTCCGCCTGGGCGCGCCGCGCATGAAAATCGCCGACAACAAGTACCCGACCGACTTTGGCGATCTGGCCGTGCCAAACCCGGAATCCTATTCGCGGGTCGTCCTGGAGGTGCCTGTGACGCGGCCCATGGTGACTCTGGCGATCAAGACCTTCGTGCCGATCCTGCTGATCATCGCCTGCGCCGCGCTGGTCTATTTCATCCGGCCGGTCCATATCGACGGCCGCATCGGCCTCGGCATCACGGCGCTGCTGACGCTGGTGGCCCTGCAGCTGACGGCGTCGGCCTCGCTGCCCGAGGTCGACTACCTGATGATGATCGACAAGGTGTACCTGGCCTCCTACGCCTTCATCCTGGCGGCGTTGGTGCGGGTCGTGGCGACATCCTGGGTCGGAGTCGCGGGCGGCGGTGAAGCGCGCGTGGCCGCCGTGGACCGCCGCTGGGCGATGGCCATGATCGCGCTTTACGCTGTGGTAGTTGGCGTCCTTGCGGCCTCGGCGCTGGATGTGCTGGGGACATGATGGTCATCTTCGGCGGCGCTCTTTAGCCCGAAGGGATCGGCAGGCGTCGCGCCGAAGATGAGCTTCGTGTCCCCGGTCTGCCCGACAGTTCACGACAGACCGGGGACACGAAGTTCATGTTCGGCTTTTCCGCCAGCGTTCTATTTCGAGGTGAGGAGCAGGCCGAACATGAACATCATGTCCCCACCCTTGAAATCCCCCCTACCCCACCCATCTCCATCCCTGTCCCACCGGCCACTCTGGCGGCGGGACATCCGACGATCCGGCCCAGTTGGGCGGATCATTCCACGGGTCGCTTCCTCAGGAGGATCATGTGATGCGACAGTTCGACTATGCCCCCCTCTATCGTTCCAGCGTTGGCTTTGACCATCTCGCCAGCCTGTTTGACGGCCTGACCGGCGCCGCCAACGACTCCCCGACCTACCCGCCCTACAACATCGAGCGGCTGGGC
This sequence comes from Hyphomicrobiaceae bacterium, assembly GCA_031393505.1. GTDB lineage: Bacteria > Pseudomonadota > Alphaproteobacteria > Rhizobiales > Hyphomicrobiaceae > JANYHF01. The sequence goes on from JANMVX010000021.1 coordinate 12,737, forward strand.
GAAAACAGCTACCGCATCTCGATGGCGGTCGCCGGCTTCACCCCCGCCGATATCAAGGTCGAGGTCGAGGAAAGCCTGCTCAAGGTCACCGGCCAGAAGGGCGATGAGGTCAAGGGCAACGAGTTCCTCTACCGCGGCATCGCCGGGCGGAATTTCGCCCGTCAGTTCCAGCTCGCCGACTACGTCGAGGTGGCCGGGGCCGACATCAAAGACGGCATGTTGCACATCGACCTTGCCCGCAACGTGCCCGAGAAGATGAAGCCGCGCACCATCGCCATCGGCAGTTCCGCTCCGACCCCCGAAAAGGTCATCGAGCACAAAGCCGCAGCCTAACGCTCGGGTTGCAGATAACACGTTGAGGCAGAGGGCGAGCCCATCCCCGTGGGTGCGCCCTCGGTCATTTTCAAGCCCCCATCGTTCAGATCAGGTTCATCTCCGAACCGGTACATTGCCCATCAAGGTGAAGACGCGGAAAAGTCCGCCAATCCACCATCCAGTCCGGCCATGCGGCAAGAGCCGCCGCGGGTGCAGGCTTATCCGGCTCGACCTGGCAGGACAGACATGAGCATGACACGACGTTGGATGCTGGTTGCCGCCGCAGGTGCGGTTGCGGCTGCCATCGCCAGTCAGACCCTGACCGGCGGCAGTATCACACCGGCGCGCGCCGACAACCAGTGCGCGGCCACCTGCAACGAAAAGCACGACCAGTGCATGAAGACCACGAATGACCGCTACACCTGCGACGGGGCGCGCAATCAGTGCCTCAAGACCTGCGGGTGAGGCGGCACAGGACTGAGGCGTAGGGGCGACCCGTGGGTCGCCCTCGTGCAGCATACCGTGCCGTCAGAGGTCGACCCAGGGGTCGCCCCTACGACATAAGGTTTCGGGAAGGGACGCGAAGGCAGGCAGCCCCGCCGACTTAATGGCGGAGCGCCTGCCTTCGTTTTTGCAGGAAGGCCCGCACGGCGGGGTCGGTTTCGAGGCCGATAGCGAGCGAATAAGCTTCGTCGGCAGCTGGAACATCGCCGCAGCGCGCCAAAAGCCCGGCTTTGGCGGCCCAGAAGGGCTGATACTGGGCCAGCGCCGCGGATTCCGGTATCGCGTTCATGGCTTCGAGCCCTTTGTCTGGGCCACGCGTTTCCGCCACGACAACAGCCCGATTGATGGCGACGACCGGCGATGCCGTGATAGCTAACAGCGCATCATAGAGATGCTCTATCACCGGCCAATCGGTCCGTCTCGTGAGGCTCCGCGCCGCGTGCACGGACTGGATGGCGGCCTGCAACTGGAACCGGCCAATCCCCTCCAGGGCATTCGCCTTGGCCAGAACCTCCGCCGCCAGCGCCATCAGGTTGGCATCCCAAAGCGCCGGATCCTGCTCGGCCAGCGGCACATAGGCGCCGGAAGCATCGCGCCGGGCCGGACGCCGCGATTCGGCGTAGAGCATCAGAGCCAGCAGACCCAGCGCCTCGGCTTCCTCGGGCATCAGTCCCACGACCAACTGGCCCAGCCAGAGCGCCTCTGCGGCATGGTCCCGGCGCGCCCCGTCGCCGCCAGCCGCATCGGACCAACCATCCGTATAGCAGGCGTAGATGGCGTCCAAGACCGCATTCAGCCGGGCCGGGCGATCTTCCGGCTCGGGCACATGAAACGGGATTCCGGCGTCCTTGATCTTGGCCTTGGCGCGCACCAGCCGCTGCCCCATCGCGGTGGGCGAAACCAGGAAGGCCGAGGCGATCGTCGCCGCGTCAAAACCCAGAACCGTCTGCAATATCAACGGCGTGCGCACCGACGGATCGATGGCCGGATGGGCGCAGGCGAACATCAGGCCCAGGCGGCGGTCCGGTAGCGCGCCCGTGTCGGCTTCGGCCATGGCATGCTCGTCAATCATGAGTTGCAGATACGGTTCGGCCAGCACGCCGGTCTTGGTCCGCCGCGCGCCGTCGATCTGTTTTCGCCGCGCGACGGTCAGCAGCCAGGCCTCCGGATTGTCCGGCGGCCCGGTCTGCGGCCATTGTTGCAGCGCCGCCGCGAAAGCCTCGGCGAGGGCATCCTCGGCCGAGGCGACATCGCGGCTGCGCGCCGCCAGGAACGCCACGAGCTTACCGTAGCTGGCCCGCGCGACCCGCTCAGCGACCGCGTCAGCTGTACTTGAGGGTGCCAACGTCGCGGTCCTCGCTGCCGGTCCAGAGCGCGCGTACTTCCACGATGCCGTGGTGCGCGCCGGGGCACTTGGCGGCCCATTTCAGGGCCTCGTCCAGGTTAGGAACATCAATGATGTAGTAGCCACCCAGCTGCTCCTTAGTCTCGGCGTAGGGCCCGTCCTGCACCTTGGTCTTGCCGTCCACCACCCGCACGGTGCTGGCGGTCTTGACCGAGTGCAAGCGGTCGCCGGCGACATAGACCTTGGCCTTCTTGAGCGCGTCGTTATAGGCGAAATACTGCGCCATTCCGGCCTCCATGGCCTCTTTCGGCATGGCGGCAAGTCCGGCTTCGCTGGCGAAAATGTGGAACATGTACTTCATGGCTGACGCCTCCGATGGATCGGCAGGACCCAATGCCCTGTCAGCACTATGACGCGCGAGGCTTGCGCATTTCGACATGGGTCTGCAAATAGCATTTATCCGCCGCCGCCCGGAGATCGCCCGCCCATGCAAGCCACGCTCAATCCCAACCTGCTCGATACTGGAACGCCGCCAATCCCGGAGGCCTATGCCTGGGTCAAGCGCTATGGCGGAGCCGCCGGGCCGCTGATCAACATGGCGCAGGCCGCCCCTGGAACGCCGCCTCCGCCGGAGTTGCTGCAGCGCCTGGGCGCTGGCGCGGCCGATCCCCTGGGAGCGCGCTATGGAGCGATTTTCGGCGACGATGGGCTCCGTTCCGCCTTCGCGGCCGAACAATCAGCGGTTTACGGGGCGGAGTTCAGGCTCGGCGACGTGCACATTACCGCAGGTTGCAACCTCGCCTTCTTCGTTACCATTCTCGCCGTGGCCAAAGCCGGCGACAACGTCCTGCTGCCTACCCCCTGGTACTTTAACCATCAGATGGCGCTGAGCATGCTCGGCATCGAAGCCCGCCCGCTCCCCACTTCGGCCGAGACCGGGTTCGTGCCCGAACCTGAGGTTGCAGCCTCGCTCATCGATGCCCGCACCCGCGCTGTCGTCCTGGTCACGCCAAACAACCCCACGGGCGCCATTTACCCTGCCGCGACGATCGCCAAGTTCGCCGATCTGGCGGACTCACGCGGTATTTGGCTGATCATGGACGAGACTTATCGCGATTTTCTCCCCGCAACCCACGGCCGCCCACACGAGCTGTTCCAGCGCGACAACTGGCGCGGCAACATCCTGCAGTTGTACAGTTTCAGCAAAGCCTACTGCATGCCCGGCCACCGCCTCGGCGCTATCACCGGCGGCGGACCGATCATGAAAGAGATGGAAAAGTCGCTCGACACCATCATCATCTGCCCGCCCCGTCCCGCTCAGGCGGCGGTCGCCTGGGCCATCGGAGCGCTGGGGGAGTGGCGCCGGGAAACCCGTAAGGAGATCATCGGCCGTGGTGAAGCCTGCCGGGCGGCGCTGGCCAGCATGAACGACTGGGAGGTGTCGTCCCTGGGCGCCTATTTCGCCTATGTTCGGCATCCGTTCCCTGGCACGCCATCGATCAAAGTGGCAGAAACGTTGGCTATGAAACACGGCGTCCTCGCCCTCCCCGGCAGCTACTTCGGCCCCGGCCAGGACACGCACCTGCGCATCGCCTTCGCCAACGCCGGGACGGACGTGATCGCCCAGCTGCCCGAGCGCATGCGCGGTCTATCGGTTTGAAATGGCCTGTGGATTTTCATCCTGCGTCGGGTTGCCGACTCGACATCGTTACCGTTCTGTGACGGAAACATACCGCACTGCAACATGACGCCCGCAAACCTGTTGCGTGCCGTTGCAAAGGTGAGGCGTCCCGTTGCGTTGGCGTTCCGTTGGCGCTGCGTCAGGGTGCTGCAAACGATCAAGGGCGTGCCAATGATCACTCGCATCGAGGTTGCGCCGAAAACCGGACGCCAGGAGGCGCGCGGCCAACGGCTGTTGCGTCAGACCAGCGACCTTGGCTTCGGCGGCGTCGCCAACATTTCGGTCAGCGATCTCTACTTCATCGAAGGTAAGCTCGCCGCGCCCGAGTTGCAGCGCCTGATCTCAACCTTGCTGGTCGACGACATTCTGGAGCAGGCGCGCACCGGCGCTCCCGCCCCCTTGCCAAAATCCGCACACGCCATCGAAGTCACGCTCCTGCCCGGCGTCACCGACAGCGCGGCTGAAAGCCTGCGCGGCGGCGCGGCCATCATCGGCATTGACGGCCTCGGCCAGATCGCGGTCGGCCAGCGTTATGTGATCAGCGGCTCGCTCGATGCCGCCGCCGCCAAGCGCATCGCCGAGAGCCTGATCATTAACCAGGTGGTGCAGACCTGCACTATCGACCGGGCCATCGAGGCGCCGTTCGTGGCCGATGCCACCGCCTTCGAAGCTGAAATCGCGACCATCGCCCTGCGCACTCTCTCCGACGACGGACTGCTTTCCGTCAGCAAGTCCCGCCGCCTCGCGCTCGACGTTCATGAAATGCGGGCCATACAGACCTATTTCCGCGCCGAGGGCCGCGACCCCACCGACGCCGAGATCGAAATGCTGGCGCAAACGTGGTCCGAGCACTGCGTCCACAAAACGTTTCGCGCGCGAATCCAGTACTCCGAGGCGGGCAAGCCCCCCCGCGAGATCGATGGCCTGCTGAAGACCTACATCCGCGCGGCAACGGAAAAAATCAACAAACCCTGGGTGCGTTCGGCCTTCGTCGACAACGCCGGCGTCGTGGCGTTCACGGACGATTGGGACATCGCCTTCAAGGTCGAGACGCACAATCATCCGTCCGCGCTGGAACCCTTTGGTGGCGCCAACACCGGCGTCGGCGGCGTGGTGCGCGATGTGATCGGCGTGTCGGCGCGGCCAATAGCGAACACGGATGTGCTGTGTTTCGGCCCGCAGGATATGGATCCGGCCGCGCTCCCTGCCGGCGTGCTGCACCCCAAGCGGATCGCGGAAGGCGTCACCCACGGCATCGAGGACTACGGCAACAAGATGGGCATCCCGACCGTCAACGGGGCGTTCTGCTACGATGAGGGGTACACGGCCAATCCACTCGTGTTCTGCGGCTGCTTAGGAATCGTGCCGCGCGGGGCTCACCCGCGCCAAGCCAATCCCGGCGATCTGGTCGTGGTCGTCGGCGGCCGCACGGGGCGGGACGGCATCGGCGGGGCGACCTTCTCGTCCATGGAGATGGGCGTGGAGACAGCCCAAATCGCCGGCAGCTCGGTGCAGATCGGCCACCCGATCCACGAAAAGCAGGCCATGGAAGCGGTTTTACGCGCCCGCGACGAAAAACTGTACACGATGATCACCGATTGCGGCGCAGGCGGATTGTCATCGTCCATCGGAGAGATGGCGTCCGAGCTGGGCGCACTCGTGCACCTCGACCGCGTACCGCTGAAATACGCTGGGCTTCAGCCCTGGGAAGTCTGGCTCAGCGAGGCGCAGGAGCGCATGGTTCTTGCCGTACCGCCAAAACATTGGCCGCGGGTGAAAGAGATCTGCGACGGCCTCGATATCGAGGCGACGGCACTGGGAGAATTTACGGGCGACCAGCGCGTGCGCCTGATGTGGGGTGGGCGGACGGTTGGCGATCTGTCCACGGCGTTTCTCAACGACGGCATTCCGAGGATGGACTTGAAGGCCGAGTGGTCGCTGCCAAAAGTTGCGTTTGTTGCGCCCGCAAAAGCGAACACCGACCTCACCGCCGACCTCCTCGCTCTGCTCGCCCGCCCAGGCACGCGCAGCAGCGAGGACATTGTGCGCCGCTACGACACCGAAGTGCAGGGCGGAACGGTCGTCAAACCCTTCGTCGGCCCCGGGGGCAACGGCCCCAGCGATGCGGCGGTGATCTGGCCGCAGGATACCGCGCGCGCCGGCTCGAAACAGGGCGTCGCGCTCAGCGTCGGCATGAACGTCGCGCTTGGAAAGATCGATCCCTACGCCATGGCCTGGGCCGCCGTGGACGAAGCCATCCGCAACTGCGTCGCCGTCGGCGCCGATCCCGACCGGATCGCGATCCTCGATAATTTCTGCTGGGGCAACCCGCGGCTGCCGGACCGGCTGGGAAGTTTGGTGCGCTGCTGCGAGGGTTGCTTTGACGCGGCAGTTGCCTATGGCGCGCCATTCGTGTCGGGCAAGGACAGTCTGAACAATGAGTTTCTTGGTGCGGATGGAAAGAAGCACGCGATCCCCGGCACTTTGGTGATTTCGGCCATGGGCATCGTGCCGGACGTGACCAAGAGCGTCACAAGTGATTTCAAACGCGCTGGCAATCATATCTATGTACTTGGCGTTACAAACGACGAACTACCGGGAACTGTACCCTCGCTTCCAACAAACCGCCTAGGGGTCTATCGCGCGCTGCACCGGGCAATAGTGCAAGATCTCGTCGTGTCCGCTCATGATTGCTCAGAGGGCGGATTGGCTGTGGCGCTTTCCGAAATGGCGCTCGGTGGCAATCTCGGTGCGGACATCTCGCTTGATTTGGTGCCGACGGACTTGCTCCTTCCGGCACCTTACCCCCTGGCATTCTCAGAGTCGCTGGGACGAATTGTTGTCGAAGTGGCTCACGAAAACCGACAGCAATTCGAGACCGCGATGGGCGGGCCAAGACGAGGCCGGATCGGCGAAGTGCGCGGCGACAACAAGCTGGTGTTCCTACACAATGGCAAAACCGCCATCACCTCGGACCTCGCAGCCCTCACCCACGCCTTCCGTGGCCACCTCACGGAGGCCGCTTGAGCATGAGCACCCCCCGCATCCTGATCATCTCCGCCACCGGCAGCAACCGCGACCGCGACGCCGCCTGGGCCTGCGAACTGGCCGGCGGCGCGCCGGAAATTGCGCATCTCAACCAGGTCACCTCCGGAGACCGAAAACTCGCCGACTACCAGATGCTCATCCTCCCCGGCGGCTTTTCCCAAGGCGACGATCTTGGCGCCGGAAAACTGTTCGCCGTCGCACTCGCCCACCGCCTCGGCGATGATTTGGGTACGTTCCATGCCGCACGAAAACCCATCCTCGGCATCTGCAACGGTTTTCAGGCGCTGGTAAAAGCTGGCCTGCTCCCAGCCGACGACGGCGTATTCCCGGCAAAACCGCTGGCCACACTCACCCGCAACGAACGCGCTCATTTCGAATGCCGCTGGGTGCATCTCGCCCCCAACGCGCTCAGCCCCTGCGTCTTCACCAAGGGCCTAACTGAGCCCATCCACTGCCCCGTCGCCCACGGCGAAGGCCGCTTCATCGCCCGCGACGCCGAAACGTTGGCGCGCCTGGACGCGCGCGGCGGCGTCGCTCTGCGGTACACGGACGAACACGGCGGGCTTGCGGGCTACCCGCACAACCCGAACGGCTCGGCCGGCAACGTCGCCGGCATCACCGATCCGACGGGAACGATCTTGGGATTGATGCCGCATCCCGAAAACCACATCCGCCCCGAGCAGCACCCGCAGTTCCATCGCGGTGTGATCGGACGATCCGGGTTAGCCCTGTTCCAAAACGGCATTCGCTATGCGGCGGGGGTGTAAAGAAATGCCGCCAAACACCCGCCCATTCACCTTCCATCCAACCCACCGAACCATCGGCTCAATGGCCTTCTCCCTTTGGGAGAAGGTGCCCGAAGGGCGGATGAGGAGGTTGCGGCCAGAGTACGTTGCACGTTGGTCGCACGACCTCTACCCCCAACCCCCTCATCCGTCGCTTCGCGCCACCTTCTCCCAAAGGGAGAAGGAAGTGGTACCCCAGCCATGCTGACTCCAGCCCAACTCATCGCCGCCATGCCCGATGCTCTCACCGGCATCGACCTGCCCGGCCTCGGCCCCAAGCACCAAGGCAAAGTCCGCGACAGCTACGTACACGGCAGCAAGCGCATCCTCATCACCTCGGATCGCGTGTCCGCCTTCGACCGCGTGGTCGGAGCCATTCCGTATAAGGGGCAACTGCTCAACCAACTCAGCGCCTGGTGGTTCGAGCAACTGGCCGATGTCGTGCCGAGCCACTTCGTATCGACGCCCGACCCGAACGTCACCGTCGCGCGCGAAGCCAAAACGCTACCCGTCGAAGTGGTCGTGCGTGGTCACATCACCGGTAGCACGTCCACGTCGCTTTGGATGCTGTACAAGGATGGTATTGAGAAACCCTACGGCTTGACCCTGCCCAAGGGGCTGAGCAAGAACGACTTATTGCCGGAACCCGTTATCACGCCAACCACCAAAGCTCCCGCCGGCGCCCACGACGAACGCCTGACCGAGGCCGAGGTCATTGCGCGCAACCTCGTCCCAGCTCCACTCTGGAACCAAGTCCGCGCCGCCGCGCTCGCCGCCTTCACGCGCGGCCAGGCCAAGGCCCACGCCGCCGGCCTGATCCTGGTCGACACCAAATATGAGTTCGGCCTTATCGACGGCGCCCTCGCCCTGATCGATGAGGTACATACGCCCGATTGCAGCCGCTACTGGAGCCGCGACAGCTTTGAGGCGACGCGCACAACCGGCGCCGAACCCGACAGCTTTGACAAGGAACACCTCCGCTTGTGGTTCGCCAAACAGGGTTTTCGCGGCGACGGCCCCGTCCCGCCACTCCCGCCCGCATTCGTCGCGGACCTCGCCTCGCGCTATATAGAGGTGTATGAGCGCCTGACCGGCAGCGCCTTCGTGCCCGCCCCCCAGCCGGCGGGACCGCGCATTCGGAAAACCCTGGAGTCCCTCGCATGACCGTGGATTTTCTGACCGACGATTTTCCAGACGATGGGCTCGACCGCCCGCGCGAAGCTTGCGGCGTCTTCGGCATCTACGCACCGGGCGTGGACGTGGCGCGCCAGACCTTCTTTGCTCTCTATGCGTTGCAACATCGCGGCCAGGAGAGCGCCGGCATCGCCACCAGCGACGGACGCTCCGCCTACGTCCATAAGGGCATGGGCCTGGTGGCCCAGGTGTTCACGGAAGAACGGCTGAAACCGCTGAAGGGCCATCTGGGGATCGGGCACAACCGCTATTCCACAACCGGCTCATCGCACCTGCGCAACGCGCAGCCCTATCTGATCGAGAGCATCTACGGCCCGCTCGGCGTCGGCCACAACGGCAATCTCACCAACGCCACGAAATTGCGGCGTATGCTGCTGGAGCGTGGCGTCGGCCTGTCGTCGTCCAGCGACAGCGAAGTCATCATCCAGATGCTGGCCGCCCCGCCCGTGTCGCCCGCCTCGCTGAAACCCGATTGGGAGGCAAGAATCCAGGCGTTCATGGCCCAAGCCGAGGGTGCCTATTCGCTGGTGATCATGACGCGCGATGCCGTGTTTGCCTGCCGCGATCCGTTGGGTCTGCGCCCGCTCTGCCTCGGCGAGGTCGCCGCCAAGGATGGCACCAAGGGCTTTGTGGTCGCCTCGGAGTCTTGCGCGCTCGCCACCATCGGCGCCACCTACCTGCGCGAGGTCGCCCCCGGCGAAATCGTCCGCCTAGACCGTAGTGGCATAGCCAGCACCGTGGGCGTGGCGACGGACAAACCGTCCGCCCTCTGCGTGTTCGAGTACGTCTACTTCGCCCGCCCCGATACCATTCTGGAAGATCGCGGCATCCACCGCATACGCCAGAAACTGGGCGCCCAACTGGCCAAGGAAGCGCCCGCAGTGGCCGATCTCGTCATCGGCGTGCCGGACTCGGCCACCCCCGCCGCCATCGGTTACGCGATGGAGAGCGGCATCCCCTACAGTGAGGGCCTGACAAAAAACCGCTACATCGGCCGCACCTTCATTCAGCCTGATGATCAGCTGCGCAAAGCTGGCATCCACCTGAAATTCAATCCGCTTAACGCCAATCTCACCGGCAAACGCGTGGTGCTGATCGATGACTCCATCGTGCGCGGCAACACCGTCGGCCCGATCGTCCGCCTGCTGCGCGAAGGCGGGGCGACCGAGGTGCATGTGCGCGTGTCCTCGCCGCCGGTGCGCCATCCGTGTTTCATGGGCATCGACATGGCCGGCCACAAGCAGCTGATCGCGCATGAGCTGACGGTGGAGGAAATCCGCCAGCACATCGGCGCCGATACGCTGGCCTATCTCTCGCACGAGGGCATGATGGCCTGCGTGACGGAGGGTAACAGCAAGCCGGGCTGCGGCCATTGCAGCGCCTGCTTTACGGGAAAATATCCGCTCGAGCTGGACGCCATGGCGCTCGCTGGCGAGACCGAGAAGGGCAGCTTTGACAGCATGTGGGGGCAGGAGGCGTGAGCGCGTCCGATCCCTCCGTTAACGTCCTGATCGTTGGCCGCGGCGGGCGCGAACACGCGCTGGCCTGGAAGCTGGCGCAATCGAGCCGTGTGCGCCGTATACTGGTGGCGCCCGGGAATGGCGGGACGGGCGCCATGGGCGGCAAGGTGGCGAACATCGCCATCGATGAGTTTGACTTTGTTTCGCTCGTTGCATGTGCGCGCCGGGAGGATGTGGAACTGGTGGTGGTCGGCCCCGAAGCCCCGCTCGCCGCCGGACTCGCGGATGCCTGCCGCGCCGCCGGCCTCGCCTGCTTCGGCCCCTCGCAGTCCGCAGCGCAACTGGAATCCTCGAAGGCCTTCGCCAAGGCCTTCATGCAGCGGCATAACATTCCGACCGCCCGCTACGCCGTATTTCGTGACCTCGGGCCAGCCCTGGACCATCTGCACACAGTCGATTTCTCCGTTGTGATCAAAGCCTCAGGTCTCGCCGCCGGTAAAGGCGTCATCATCCCTGCCTCCAAGGCCGAAGCCGAACAGGCCCTGCGCCAGATGCTCTCGGAACGGATCTTTGGCGCGGCCGGCGACGAGGTCGTGATCGAAGAGCGCATGGACGGCCCGGAAGCCTCGTTGCTCGCCTTTTGCGACGGCAAAAGCATCGCCATCATGCCGGTGGCGCAGGACCACAAACGCGTGTTCGACAATGACGAGGGGCCGAACACCGGCGGCATGGGCGCCTACGCCCCCGCCCCAATCGTAACGCCGTCGCTCCTCGCCGAGATTCGCGAAACCATCCTCGAACCCACAAATCGAGGCATGGCCGCCGAGGGTAGGCCGTTCACCGGCGTGCTCTACGCCGGCCTTATGCTGACGAATTCCGGCCCGCGCGTGATTGAATTCAACTGCCGCTTCGGCGATCCGGAAACGCAGGTAATCCTGCCGCTGTTGCAGAGCGATTTGCTCGAAGTCCTGGAAGCCTGCGCCACGGGGACGTTGGATCGCATCGACGTCACATGGAAGACCGGATCAGCCGTTGCCGTGGTTGCGGCCTCCGGCGGCTATCCTGGCGACTACGCAAAGGGCGCCGAAATTTCGGGACTGGCCGAGACCTCGGGCATTAATGTTTTTCACGCTGGCACGCGGAAAACCCCGGACGGACGCACACTGACCGATGGCGGCCGCGTGCTCGCCGTCACCGGGACGGGCGACACGTTCGCCGAGGCCCGCGCCCACGCCTACGCCGGGATCACAAAAATCCACTTTACGGGCATGCACTACCGCCGCGATATCGGAGCCAAAGCGTCATGACCAAAACCACCTATCGCGACGCCGGCGTCGACATCGAGGCAGGCAATCGCGCCGTACACCTCATGAAGCGCGCGGTGCAGTCCACCTACGGCAAGGAGGTCCTCGCGGGCATCGGCGCGTTCGGCGGGCTGTACGACGGCGCGGTGCTGAAGGGCATGTCCGCCCCCGTACTGGTCGCCTCGACCGACGGCGTCGGCACCAAAACCAAGATCGCCGCCGCGCTCGGGCGCTACGACAGCATCGGCCACGACATCGTCGGCCATTGCGTCAACGACATTTTGGTGCAGGGCGCGCGGCCGTTGTTCTTCCTCGACTACGTCGCCTTCAACAAGCTGGTGCCTGAGCGGGTCGCCGCCATCGTCACCGGCATCGCGGACGCCTGTAAATCCGTAGGCTGCGCATTGCTCGGCGGCGAGACGGCGGAAATGCCGGGCGTCTACGAGGACAACGAGTTCGACCTGGTCGGCACCATCATCGGCGCGGTGGAACGTGGACGGATCATCGACGGCAGCGGCATCGAGGCCGGCGACGTCATCATCGGCATCGCCTCGAATGGGTTGCATACGAATGGTTTTTCCCTGGCGCGAAAGGTGTTGGCGGGACGCGATCTCACAGCGCACGTTCCCGAACTCGGAAAGTCGCTCGGCGACGCGCTGCTGGCCCCGCACCGTCCCTACTTGCGCGAGCTGGAAGAGCTGTGGAAGGCCGGCGTCACCGTAAAAGGCATGGCGCATATCACCGGCGGCGGCCTCATTGAAAACCCACCGCGCATTCTGCCGGAGCGCATCTCCGCCCGCATCCGGCGCGACTCGTGGCCAATGCCGCCGTTGTTCCAGCTCATCCAGCGCGCGGGCAACATCGATCCCCATGAGATGGCGCGCGTGTTCAATGTCGGCCTGGGCATGCTGCTGTTCGTACCCGAGAAAGAGGCGCAGAAGGCGCTGAAACTGCTGGGCAAGGACGCCTGGATCGTCGGCGAGGCCATCCGGCGCATGAGCGATGCCGTCGAGCTCGTGGACGCATGAAGCGCATCGTCGTTCTGATCTCGGGCGGCGGGTCCAATCTGCAGGCGCTTATCGATGCGTGTGCGGATGAACGCATCGCCGGAAAAATCGTCCAGGTGCTGTCGAACCAGCCACAGGCCTTTGGCCTGGTGCGAGCCAAGCGCGCAGACATTGCGTCGGACCATTTTGGGCGCACGGGCCACGCCTCGCGGCAGGCCTATGATCTGGCGCTCGCCCATCGCATCGCCGAGGCCGGGCCCGACCTGGTCGTCCTCGCGGGATGGATGCACATCCTTGGCGCGGCGTTCCTGGACCGCTGCCCGGCCAAGGTGATTAATCTGCACCCGGCGCTTCCCGGCATGTTTCCGGGCATCGAGGCCATCGAGCGGGCCCTGGCGGCCTACCGGCGCGGCGAGATCACCGAAACCGGCGTGATGGTGCACGAGGTGATCCCGGAGGTCGACGCCGGTCCGGTGCTGGGAACGGCGACGGTGCCCATTCTGCCGTCGGACGATGTAGAATCGCTCAGCATACGCATGCACGCGGCGGAGCATCGGCTGCTGGTGCAGGTCATCGCAAAGCTCGCTGCGGCGTAGGGCGCAATGGGCCACTTCGCCGTATTGCGCCGCAGGGGGACATTGCAGGCGACGTCGGTTGCGTTGAGCCCTGCGGCGCAATACGGCGCGAAGACAGAGCGCCTATTGCGCCCTACGGTCCCCGCTCTTTCCCGAAAGACCGGGGACACGAACTTCATCTTCGGCTCGGGCCCCGGTCACATCATGACCTGAGGTGCGGGCCGAAGATGAACATCATGTCCCCTTCGCCCTATTCCATGCCGCCACCAGCGCCGACGCCTTTACCGCCACATCCTTCGGCTTGTCGCCCGGCTTGAACAGGCTCGATCCGATCCCGAAACCGGCGGCGCCGGCATCCAGCCACTCCCGCATGTTGTCGGCGGATATTCCGCCCACGGGCAATACGTGCGCCGTCCCCGGCAGCACGGCGCGCCAGGCCTTCAACACGGCGGGACTGGCCGCTTCGGCCGGAAACAGTTTTAGATACGTCGCCCCCGCCCTGATCGCCGCGAACGCTTCCGTCGGCGAGAACACGCCCGGCAGCGGCATCAACCCCAACTTCACGGCCCGCGCGATCACCTCGGGATTGCCGTCAGGCGAGACACACAGCGTTCCGCCGGCGGCGTGCAACAGGTCCGCCTGCTCAGGCTTCAGCACCGTCCCCGCGCCGACCAGAAACCGTCCGTTGGCGGATTTTGCCAGCGCCGCGATGGAGGCGAAGGGATCGGGCGAATTCAGCGGCACTTCCAGGATGCGGATGCCGGCCGCACACAGCGCTTCGCCGACGGCCACGGCCTCGCCGGGCTGCACACCGCGCAAGATCGCAACCAAGCCGCAAGCCGCCAGCGCTTCTTCGAATGTCATGCGATCTCTCCGGTTCATACAGGCCATTTAAACGGGGACAGTTTACTTATATCGCGTCACCGATCTTCAAATATGGGCCAGCCATCGGCGCGATAAAAGTTAACTGTCCCCGTTTAAATCACTCCGATCTGTTTGCCGATTTTGGCCAGGCCCCGCACCGCCGCGTCTTCGGGGGCGAGTTGACTGTTCAGCCCCGCCAGTTTCAAAGCCAGCGTGAAGGGCGCGGCCAAGGCCGTCGAGCCGATCACGGTAATGGGCCGCGTGCCGGGTGCGAACATGGCGCGCGCCCCCGCAATCTCGGCGCCGAGCAGCAGGCCCGAGAGATAGGGCGCGATCTGGTCGCCCTTGATGTCGCCGAACAGACCGAACGTCCGCGTACTGAACAAAATGTGCAGCAGGCCGCCGCTGCCGTCGCGCTCGTTCAAGCCGGCCTTCACGCCCAGTTCAAAACCGTTGCCGCCGGCATCGCCCGGCGTCATCAGCCGGCCGAGAATGCTGTGGTCCTTCAGCACCGCGAACATTTCGCCGGTCATGAAGGTGGCGAAGCGTTCGATGCGCCCATTCTCGACGTCGATCCATTTGCAGTGCGTGCCGCGCGACACATACATGCCGTCGCCGGCCTCGGACGCGCCAACAATCTGGGTTTCCTCGCCGCGGATGACATCGGGCACGCCGTCCAGCGTGCGGTACGAGACGCCCGGCACGAAGACGATCTCGCGGCCGCTTGATGTGCGTAGACGCCGCAATGCGCCGGCCAGCTCCGGCAAACCCGCAGGCGCCTGCGCGTAGGGCACCTCGACCCAGCCCTGCCGGCTGGTGATCATGCCCGAGGCCAGCACCGGCAGCGCGACGTCCCAGCCCGCGACGTGCGTTTCGAACGCCGCTTCGAATGCTCCGTCCGTGATCGACAAGATGCCGCCGGCGTCGGCGCGGGTCTCCAGCACGGCGCCATCCGCACCCACCAGATAGGCGCGAAAACTGCTGGTGCCCCAATCGAGGGCGATGAAGGCTGGGCTCATGGGACGGGCGCCTCGCTGCAAATCGGTGCCGCACACCTAGCACAGGCAGTCACCGTTTCGCCAAGCGCCGCGCTCTTTTCCTCTCCCCCATCTTTGGGGGAGAGGAGACCGCGTCTCGCAGGCGGCCTTTTTGCCGCCAAGAGCCACGCGGTCGGTGAGGGGCAGCAGCTTGCTCGGACCCTCGCGCCACAGCCACGGAGCAAGCGGCCGCCCCACATCCGGCCCTGGATCCTCGCTGCGCTCGGGGGCCACCATCTCCCCCAGAAGAAGGGGGAGAAGGAAAGACGCGTGCGTTTCCTCTCCCCCGCTTTCCGGGGGAGAGGAGACCGCGTCTCGCAGGCGCCTTTTTGCGCCAAGAGCCACGCGGTCGGTGAGGGGCAGCGGCTGGCTCAGTCCCTGGTGCAACCAGTACGGAGCAAGCGCTTGGCCCGCATCCGGCCCGGGGTCCGCGCTGCGCTGGGGGGGCACCGTGTCCCC
>JANMVX010000042.1:0-5410 GCA_031393505.1 Hyphomicrobiaceae bacterium
GGGTTTCGACGCCTCAGATCGGTGGAAGGGCGCCAAATGCCGAACATCATCGACACCGCAGGTCATTCGGCAACATTAGTCCCGTTGGTGAAGGATCCCGTTTGCGGCATGGCCGTCGATCCGGCGGCGTCGAAACACCGGCATGAGCACGACGGGCAGACATATCATTTCTGCGCTGCCAATTGCCGCACTAAGTTCATGGTTGATCCCAATCGTTATCTCAGTGTCAAAACTGCTAGTCCGGTCGAACCAACGCCGGCAGGAACTATGTACACCTGCCCCATGCACCCCGAAATCCGGAGGCAGGGACCCGGATCGTGCCCGATCTGCGGCATGGCGCTGGAACCGGAAATGGTGACGGCCGATGGCAGTCCCAATCTCGAACTTGTTGACCTGACTCGGCGGCTCTGGATCGCTCTGGCGCTGACGGCCCCGGTGTTGATCCTGGAAATGGGCGGCCATCTGACGGGCCTCACCATGCTGCTTGGTCAGCAGACGTCGAATTGGCTGCAGCTTTTGCTGGCCACACCCGTTGTGCTCTGGGCTGGATGGCCGTTCTTCGAACGCGGCTGGCAATCCCTGGTGACGCGCAATCTCAATATGTTCACGCTGATTGCCTTGGGCACAGGCGTCGCTTGGACCTACAGCCTCATTGGCACATTGGCCCCCGGCCTCTTCCCGGCCGCCGTGCGCGTGGCAGGCGGCGCGGTCCCCATCTATTTCGAAGCGGCCGCCGTCATCACCGTGCTGGTTCTGGTCGGTCAGGTCTTGGAATTGCGGGCGCGCGAGCAGACCTCCGGAGCCATCCGTGCACTGCTCAAACTCGCGCCCAAGCTAGCCCGTCGCATCCGTGCTGACGGAACGGACGAGGACGTTGATCTCGCGCTGATTGCTGCTGGCGACAGCCTGCGCGTCCGGCCGGGCGAGCGCGTGCCGGTCGATGGCGAGATCATGGAGGGAGCGAGCACGCTTGATGAATCGATGCTGACCGGCGAATCCATGCCGGTGAGCAAAACCATTGGCGCCAAGGTGATCGGCGGCACCGTCAATCAAAGCGGCGGTTTTGTCATGCGAGCCCAAAAAGTCGGCCGCGACACCATGTTGGCGCGTATCGTCCAGATGGTTTCGGAAGCGCAGCGCAGCCGGGCGCCAATCCAGCGCCTCGCCGATCGGGTTTCGGGTTGGTTTGTGCCCCTCGTATTGGCAGTCGCGGTCCTCGCGTTTTTCGCCTGGGCCACATTCG
Organism: Hyphomicrobiaceae bacterium; assembly: GCA_031393505.1. Taxonomy (GTDB): domain Bacteria; phylum Pseudomonadota; class Alphaproteobacteria; order Rhizobiales; family Hyphomicrobiaceae; genus JANYHF01. The sequence continues at coordinate 1,244 of JANMVX010000042.1, forward strand.
GGCCAGAACCACGCATGGCGTTCGGCTTGATCGCGGCCGTCTCGGTGCTGATCATCGCCTGCCCGTGTGCGCTCGGTCTCGCCACGCCTATTTCGATCATGGTCGGCGTCGGACGAGGCGCACAATCGGGCATCCTCATCAAGAACGCCGAGGCGCTGGAACGGCTTGAGAAGGTCGACACCATCGTCGTCGATAAGACGGGCACGTTGACAGAAGGCAAGCCAGAGGTCACGGCCGTGCGAGCCTTAGGCGATGTGAAAGAACCCGAACTGTTGCGGCTGGCCGCCAGTCTTGAACGGAACAGCGAACACCCACTGGCGGCGGCCATTGTGCGCCGGGCGCTGAAACTCAGAACTGGTTTTGCGCCCGTCGAGAACTTCGCGGCGCCTATCGGCAAGGGCGTGAGCGGCACCGTCGATGGCAAGGTCATGTTGATCGGCAATGCCCTCATCATGACGGACGCAGGTATCGACATCGTCAAGGCACGGGCCTTGACCGATGGCTATCGCGCTGGCGGCGCAACAGTGGTCTTTGTCGCGCATGGTCCGGAGCTGGTTGGCGCCATCGCCATTGCCGATCCAATAAAAGAAAGCGCGTCGGGCGCAATCGCGGCCCTGAAACAAGCCGGCTTGCGCGTTGTCATGCTCACCGGCGACAACAACATTACCGCCAATGCCGTTGCGGCCAAACTCGGCATCACCGAGGTCAAGGCCGAAGTCCTTCCGGGCGACAAAAGCAAGATCATTCAACAGTTGCGGAGCGAGGGCCGCGTCGTCGCGATGGCCGGCGATGGCGTCAACGACGCACCTGCGCTCGCTGCCGCCGATGTCGGCATCGCCATGGGCACCGGCACGGATGTGGCCATGGAAAGTGCCGGTGTTACGCTGGTCAAGGGGGATCTCAACGGTATCGTCCGGGCACGGCAATTGTCGGCGGCGACTATGTCGAACATCCGCCAGAATTTGCTGTTCGCCTTCATCTACAACGCCGCCGGGGTGCCGATCGCGGCGGGCGTGCTCTATCCCGTGTTCGGCCTCTTGCTGTCGCCGATGCTGGCCGCCGCAGCCATGGCGCTGTCGTCGGTCAGCGTCATTGGCAACGCGCTACGGTTACGGAAAGTTAATATTGGATGAGCTTTTGTTCTGCGACAATTTGTTGGCGTGGCCAAAGGTCCACTTCCGCTCACAATCTCTTGATGGTCGTTTTGTTGACGGAAACCTTATCTATGGATGATACGACCAAGGGCTAGGAACTGGAACTCGGGCTCGGATGCGTTTCGCACTTGCCATATTGATCGCGATATCGATTGCCTGGGGCTCCGTCGCTGGAGCGGCTGCCCAGACAAATGGCGGCGCTATGTCCGCAGCCATGAGCGATTGCGCGACCAAGGCAAAGACCGGATGCCCTTGCAAGCATGAACCAGCGAACTGCGCCAAGGCGAACTGTTCCTTGTCCTGTGGGCAGATGGCCGGGCTTGTCGAAGTGACAGGCGAATTGGCGGGGCGGGCGGACACAGTTGCCACCCCTGTCTTGCCGTGGGCATATCATTCGATTGCATCAGAGTTCGAACCCCCGATTCCTCGAAGCTGATCCCAAAAACGACACGTCCATCCGTTGCCGGCCACGCTATGGCGTGCGCTGATCGGCGGCTTTGTTTGGCCTCGTTCGGCCGAATTCGAAGTGTTTTTGGGACTTGCAAATCATGAGCTCTAGAATTCTGTCCGCGACAACGCTCGCGGGACTCACCCTTGTTGTCGGTATTGCTGGCGGCTACCGGCTGGGCACTGGGACGTCGCTGGACCTGCCGTTTCTGCTGTCGAAGTGGTCCACCCACTCTATAGCCATAGTTGAAACAGCTGGCGCATCTACCGGCGGCCAACGCAAGTTGCTCTATTACCGCAATCCGATGGGTGCGCCAGATACCTCGCCCGTTCCGAAGAAAGATTCCATGGGGATGGATTACATTGCGGTCTATGCGGAGGACGTTGCTCCCCCAAAGGCCAAGAAAATCCTCTACTACCGCAACCCAATGGGCGCTCCCGACACCTCCCCGGTCCCGAAGAAGGACTCCATGGGGATGGACTATCTTCCTGTCTATGCCGAGGACGTAGCGACGTCAGCCGCGAAGAACATTCGCTACTACCGCAATCCGATGGGTGCGCCAGACACGTCGCCAGTGCCCAAGAAGGACTCCATGGGGATGGACTACATTCCCGTTTATGAGGACAGCGATACCGCCTCGCTAGACGACGCCAAGACCGTGAAAATCAGCGTCGACAAGGTGCAGCGTTCCGGCGTGCGCACCGCCATCGTCGAGCCTCGCACGCTGGTGTTGCCGATCCGCGCGCCCGGAAAAGTCATGATCGACGAGCGCACTTTGCGCATGATCACGTTGCGGGTGGACGGCTATATCGACAAGCTCTACGTCAACGCGGTCGGCCAGCACGTGAAGCAGGGCGAGCCGTTGTTTCGCGTCTTCAGCCAGGAGGTGCTCAACGCCGAGGCGCTCTATCAGGTGGCGATCCAGAGCGGCGGCAAACAGTCGGTCGGCAATCAGGGTGCGCTGCGCCGGCTGGAGAACCTCGGGCTGCCCGAGAGCCATCTGCGCAAGATCGGCGCCACCGGAACGGTGCCCGCCTACATTGAATGGCCGAGTCCGGTCAGCGGCGTTGTCGTCGAAAAAATGGTGATCGAGGGCGAGCGGGCCGAGCCCGGCCGGGCGCTGTTCAAGATCGCCGACCATACGCGCCTCTGGGTGATCGCCGACGTGCCCGAGCAGGATGCAGACAAGGTCCGCATTGGCGCCAAGGCGACGCTGACGTTTCGGGCCACGCCGGGCCAGCCCGTCGTGGGAGTGGTGTCCTTCATCTACCCCCATCTCAATGCCGACACCCGTACGGCGCAAATCCGCATCGATCTCGCCAACCCCGACGGACGCTTCCGGCCCGATATGTATGCGGACGTTACCATCGATGCCGGCACGGGCGAAGCTCAGGCGCTGGCGGTTCCGGTCGACGCCATCATCGACAGCGGCGGCAAGCAAGTCGTCATACTTGACAAGGGCGAGGGACGGTTCGAGCCGCGCGAGGTCACACTCGGGGAGCGCGGCGACGGCATGGTCGCGGTAAAAAAGGGCTTGGCTGCTGGTGACAAGATCGTCACCGCCGCCAACTTCCTGATCGATGCCGAGAGCAATCTCAGGGCCGCGCTTGCAGCCTTCACGGCGGAGCCCAAGACTGGTGGACCTGCGGCCCCGATTCCGCAGGTCAAACCGGTGGCCTCGGCCGGCGCTGCAAACGCCGCCGAGGTGTCGCAATGATCGCCGCCATCATCCGCTGGTCGGCCCGAAACATGCTGCTGGTGTTTCTCGGCTCGTTCTTCCTGGCCGCGCTCGGCGTCTACGCCGTCTCGAAAGTCCCGCTCGACGCCATCCCGGACCTCTCCGATACCCAGGTTATCATCTATACGGAGTATTCGGGCCAGGTGCCGCAGGTGGTCGAGAACCAGGTCACCTATCCGCTGACGACGGCCATGCTGTCGGTGCCGAAATCGCATGTGGTGCGCGGCTTTTCGTTCTTCGGAGTTTCGTTCGTTTACGTTATTTTCGCCGACGGCACGGACATCTATTGGGCGCGCTCGCGTGTGCTCGAATACCTCAGCGCCGCCGCCCGCAATCTTCCAGCTGGCATCACGCCGACGCTCGGACCGGACGCGACCGGGGTCGGCTGGGTCTATCAGTAAGCTGTGCGCGGGACGGGCCGCACGCTGGCTGAAACGCGCTCCACTCAGGATTGGAGCATCCGCTATGCGCTGGCCAAGGCCGAGGGCGTGGCCGAAGTCGCCAGCGTCGGCGGCTTCGTCAAGCAATACTCCGTGGTCGTTGATCCGCAGCGGCTGAGAAGCTACGGCATCGGCCTCGACAAGGTGCGCGAGGCCATCCGCGATAGCAATATGGACGTCGGCGGACGAACCATAGAAATGTCGGAGACCGAATTTGCGGTGCGCGGGCGCGGCCTGATCAAGAACATCGGCGACCTTGAACTGATTGTGCTGAAGGCCAGCGGCGGCACGCCCGTGCTGCTGCGCGACGTCGCCCGCGTGGAACTCGCCCCCGACGAGCGGCGTGGCATCGCCGAGCTCAACGGCGAGGGGGAAGTCGCCAGCGGC
>JANMVX010000057.1:0-25171 GCA_031393505.1 Hyphomicrobiaceae bacterium
CCGCATCCCGTGCCGCCAGAGGGCGACCCACGGGTCGCCCCTACGCCTCGGCTCCTATTTTCAACAACACTCCGCCTTTTGCCCGCTCGGCACATCCAGCGCCGGATTGGCATCGAAAAACCCCGACGGCATCCAATGGAATCCGGCGTAGACCACCGGCTGCACCGGCCAATCCTCCGGGCGCGGCATATGATGATAATTCAGCGTGTACCACACAACCACATTCTCGTTTTCCAGCGGCCGATCCTTCTTGGTCCAGGCCGGCAGCCCGTCGCCACCCGCGTGCTGGTTTGGATACCAGCCAGCGGGAAACAGTTCTGTACGTTCGAACTGTGTCGCCCAGAAATGCTTGAACATGAAGCCCGCGCGGTTTGCTATCGGAGCATCCGGCGCCAGGAACGGCAGCGCGTTCACGCCCGGCACCAGCTTGTAACCGACCGGCTGTCCGTATGCGTTCAATGAGTTGGGATTGATCACGGTCCAAGAGCGCGCCGAGGCCATGTCCATGGTGCGCTGCGCCGCCAGCTCGGTCTTGAGCGGCCTCATCTCGGTAAAGATCGCATTGCCCGCCGGGTTCTCAGGCCCGATGGGCGCGCCGGAAAAATTCACCTCGCGCACGGCGTTCCGGTCGCCATCCACCGCCATGTCGAAGCGGTAGCTGAACACATGCTGGTGCACATGGCCCGAGATGCCGCCCGCCATGGTCGTTCCGTGTGCGCCGGGTTCGCCCAACTGGGTCCCAGTCGGGAACGGAATGCCGGTCGCCTTCACCTCGCAGCCGATGGTGCCGTCCTGGTAGAAATACCAGAAAAAGCCGTACACGTAGTTGCCGATGGTCGAGAACGACGAGATCACCAGCCGCCGCGAGCGGGCGACGTTGGAGCGGGCGTTGGCGACGCCCCAATAGTTGAACTTCCAGAGGATGCCAAAGTCCTCTTCATGCATGCAGATGGCGTGTTTGTTGAGTTTTGGCGCGCCTGTCCAGTCGTGCGTCCATTCATCGAAATAGTGGATTTCTCCGAGGCAATCGCAGCCCAGTTCCAGCGAATCCACCAGTTGCCCGACGCCGTACTCGCCGACATCGAAGGCATTGCGGCGAAAATTACCGCCGGTGGGGTCGCCATAGGGCACCACCATTTCGGCCAACGACGCGCGGTGCATGATGGGGCGCACACGGCCCTTATCCTCATAGCCGATCTGGTAGAAATGCAACCCCTCGCGGCCATTGAAACCGATGCGCAGGTTCCACTTCTGCCAACGCACATGGTGGCCTTCGACCGTGAAGCTTGGCCCCTGGGATTGAACAATGTCGAGCGGCTTGATGTCTGTCCGCATGCCGTCGCGCTTGACGATATCGCCGCTGTCCGGCGGCAGCGGCACCTCGCCGAAATCATCCACGCGCAGAACTTTTCCGCGCCGCAGATCGATCACCGGATGCAGGTTGGCGATGGGCCGGCCGTAGGGATTGTCGCCGCTGTCGTTGGGCAACCAGCAGTGGCCATAAGCGAGCCGCTCGCCGTCCTCGCCCGGCACGCCAAAGTTGCCGGCGGCCCAAGGCTCCACCAGCACCTTGTCGGGATCGATCCCGCGTATGGCGCAGGCCGCGCGGAACCCTTGGTCGGCCTTGGCGATTTCGCCGCCCCACACGAACTCATCGCCGCCGATGCGCGCCTGGGCGTCGGGGATATGCCGCCAGCTGATCAGTTTGCCGGCGTTGAGATCGACGACCCCATCGAACACGCGATTGCTCGAAGGCTCATAGCAGGCAACGAACACCTGTCGCTTGGCCTTGTCGCCCGGCTTGAACCCGCTGAGATAGGACTTGTCCGGCTCATCGGGCGCCAGCGTCTCGAACCAGGCCGTTGCGTCCAGCCCACCCTGCTCGCGCACGATGGCCGCAGCGGCGACCATTTCATCGCCGGTCAGGGGATCGCAGGGGTGGGGTGCGTTTGGCATCGGCTGGCTCCGGCTTGGTTTTGTGATCACAACCGGCACTCTATGTCGCCGAACCCGCCCCGTCACTCGTCCGCAGGCGCTTTCTGCCGCAACTTCTTGACGGTGCTGCGCGTGGCTTTGCCCTCCAGCCGTCGCTCTTTGGAGGCCTTGGTCGGGCGCGTTTTCACACGCGGCTTAGGCGGGATCGCCGCCTCGGCGATCATGGCAGACAAGCGGTCGCGGGCGTCCTCCCGGTTGCGGTCCTGCGTCCGGAAACGATCGGCGCGGATGACGATCTCGCCGTCCTTGGTCAGCAGCCGCCCCGCAATCGCCGCCAAGCGCGTCTTCACGGCCGGGCCAAGGCTCGGCGAACTGCGCATATGAAACCGCAGTTCCACCGCCGTCGAGACCTTGTTGACGTTCTGCCCGCCAGGCCCGGAGGCGCGAATAAAACTCTCCTGGAGTTCCCAATCGGCGATGGCAATGTTTGGAGGGATTTGGAGCATGGGATCAGGCTGCCTTTGTCACGGAAAGTTTCAGGCGGTCGAGGCCGAGCACGCCCAGTCCCAGCACAAGCGCCCAAAATGGCGCGCCAATTCCCGCGACCGTAGTGCCGGAAGCAGCCACCGCAAAGGTCGTCATGGCGGCGAAGCGATCCTGCTCCTTGGCCAGCGCGCTGGTCAGCGCTCCACTCAGCGCCCCGATCAACGCCAGGCCCGCGATGACGCGGATGAGTTCCACCGGCATGGCCGTCAGCACGCCGATCAATGGTGCGGCGAAGAGTGCGAACACGCCGAACCACAGGGCGAAGATCACGCCCGCTGGCCAGCGCCGGTCGGGATCGGGATGGGTGTCCGGCCCGGTGCACATCGCCGCCGTGATGGCCGCGAGATTGACCGTATGCGCCCCGAACAGCGCGCCGACCATCGAGGCGAGCCCCGTAACGCCCAGGATCGGCGCCATCGGCGGCGCGTATCCCATGGTGCGCAGGACCGCCGCGCCCGGCAGGTTTTGCGACGCCATAGTGACGAGATAGAGCGGCAGTCCCAGCCCGATCAGCGAGGCGATGTCGAAATGCGGTTCGATGTAGGTGAGGCGGGACAGCTCGAAGGTCTGGGGAACCGGCCCCGCCAAATGTAAGCCGAAACTGAGCGCGACGCCGACGATCAGCGCCTCGATGGCCGCCAGCGTCGGCGTCAGCATGCGGCCGATCAGGAAGACCGCCAGAATGCTCAGCACCAGCAGCCATTGCGTCGCCACACTGGCCACCGCCAGCAAGATGAAATGCAACAGCACCCCAGCGAGCATGGCCGCGCCCAAGGCCGGCGGGATCGCCTCGATCAATTTCGTCAGGGGACGGATGAGCGCCGTCAGCACGATCAGCGCGGCGGCGAGCAGGAAGGCAGCCGCGCCCTGGTGCATGTCCATGCCGGCCGGCGCGGCGGCGATCAGCGCCGCCCCGGGGGTGGACCAGGCGATGACTATCGGCAACCGCAGCCAGACGCTGAGCAGCACGCCCGCCACCAGTTCGGCGAAACACACGGCCGCCACCCAGGAGATCAGCTGCTCCGGCGTCGCGTTCAGCCGATGCGCCGCCTCGATGATAAGAGCGACCGTGCCGCCAAAGCCGACCAAGGCGGCGACCGTGGCGTTGGCGAGAAGGGACAGCCGCATGGTTCGCCCTTAGAACAGCCCCTCGATCTGACCTGCCTCGTTGAAGCGGATCACCTCGGCCGACGGCGCCTTGGGCAGGCCCGGCATGGTCATGATCTCGCCCGCGATGGCGACGATGAAGCCGGCGCCGGCCGAGAGCCGCACCTCGCGGATCGGCACGGTGTGGCCGGTGGGGGCGCCGCGCAGGTCCGGATTGGTGGTGAAGGAATACTGCGTCTTGGCCATGCAGATCGGCAATTTGCCGAAGCCGGCAGCCTCCCAGGCGGTCAACTGATCCGTGATCTTCTTATCAGCCGTCGCCTTGTCGGCGCGATAGATTTTCCGGCAGATGGTGTTGATCTTGTCCCACAGCGTCAGCTCGGACGGATAGAGCGGCGCGAACGTCGCGGGCGTGGCTTCGATCATCGCCACCACTTTATGCGCCAATTCTTCCGTACCCGCCGAACCCTTGGCCCAGTGCTCGCACAGCACGGCTTCCACGCCTTGCGTCTTGGCGTAGGCCTTGATGGCGGCGATTTCGGCGTCGCTGTCGGTGATGAACTTGTTGATGGCGACGATCACCGGCACGCCAAAACTCTTCACGTTCTCGATGTGGCGGCCGAGGTTGGAGCAGCCCTTGGTCAGCGCCTCGACATTCTCCTTGCCCAGGTCGGTTTTGGCCACGCCGCCGTTCATCTTCAGGGCACGGATGGTCGCCACGATCACAGCGGCGGACGGATTCAACCCCGCCTGACGGCACTTGATGTCGAAGAATTTTTCCGCGCCCAGGTCCGCGCCAAAGCCGGCCTCGGTTACGACGTAGTCGGCGAGTTTCAGCGCCGTACGCGTCGCGATGACGGAGTTGCAACCGTGCGCGATGTTGGCGAACGGTCCGCCATGGATGAAGGCGGGGTTGTTCTCCAGCGTCTGCACCAGATTCGGCTGGATGGCCTTTTCCAACAGCACGGTCATGGCGCCATCGGCCTTCAGATCCTTTGCCGTGACGGCCTTCTTGTCACGGTTGTAGCCGACGATGATCTGCCCAATGCGCTTTTCCAGATCGACGCGGTCGTTGGCCAGGCACAAGATGGCCATGACTTCGGACGCGACTGTGATGTCGAAACCGGTCTCGCGCACCATGCCGTTGGCGCCGGCGCCCAGGCCGACCACGATCTCGCGCAAGCTGCGGTCGTTCATGTCCATGACGCGCCGCCACGCGATCTTGCGCGGATCCAGCGCATGCGGATTGCCCCAATAGATCGAATTGTCGAGCAGGGCCGACAGCAGATTGTGCGCCGAGGTGATGGCGTGAAAATCGCCGGTGAAATGGAGGTTGATGTCCTCCATCGGCACGACTTGCGCGTAGCCGCCGCCGGCCGCGCCGCCCTTGACGCCGAAGCAGGGGCCGAGCGAGGGTTCGCGCAGACAGATGGCCGCTTTCTTGCCGATGCGGTTCAGGCCATCGCCGAGGCCGACGGTCGTTGTGGTCTTGCCTTCGCCCGCTGGCGTCGGGTTGATGGCCGTCACCAGGATCAGCTTGCCGTCCGGCTTGTTCGCCAACGACTTGATGAAGTCGGACGAGACCTTCGCCTTGTCGTGCCCGTAGGGTTCGAGGTGCTGCGCCGGAATGCCGAGCTTGGCGCCGATGTCCTGGATCGGCTTCTTCTTGGCGGCGCGCGCGATCTCGATGTCGCTCTTGACCTCGGCCATGGGGCAGTCCTCCGGATATCGTGTGTGCAGTGGGTTCGGGCTGTGGACTGTCTTTGGCCACGTTGGCGCCGACGTTACAAGCCGGGCGCGTACGCGGGTGTTCGGAATGCGTCAAATCCTGTCATCCGCGCACCGGTCGGGGACATGATATTCATGTTCGCCCAGTGCACACGTGAGATGTGGCGACGGCGCCTGAGGCGAACATGAACTTCGTGTCCCCGCTCTTTCCCGGCAGAGCGGGGACACGAAGCTCATCTTCGGCTCGACTGCGGTGGTTTGTCGGATAGTTCAGTGCAGGCCGAAGATGACCATCATGTCCCCTAACCACGCACCACGCCGCCGGTCGCCTTGCTCACCTGCGCCACGATTTTTGCCGCAACCGCGTCGATCTCTTCGGCCGTGAACGCTTTTTCGCGGGGCTGCAGCGTCACTTCGATGGCGAGGGACTTTTTGCCGTCGACCAGGTTGCCGCCCTCGAACACGTCGAACAGCGACACGCCCGAGATCAGCTTGCGATCGACGCCCTCGGCGGCTTTGACCACTTCGGCAGCGGCCACGTCGCGGTCGAGCACGAAGGCGAAGTCGCGGCGCACGGGTTGCAGATCGGCCATATCCAATGCTGACTTGGCCTTGGTTGCTTTCTTCTTTTGCGCTGGGATGGCGTCGAGGAAAATCTCGAAGGCCATGACCGGGCCATCCACCGCGAGCGCCTTCAGGGCCTCGGGATGCATTTCGCCGAAATGGGCGATGACCACTTTCGGCCCCATGCGGACGACACCGGAGCGGCCGGGGTGGAACCAGGCCGGCGCGTCGCGCGTCACCTGCAGCTTGTTGATGTCCAGCCCATGGGCGGCCAGAATCGCGCCGACGTCGGCCTTGGCATCGAAGGCGTTGGCGGCGCTCGGCTTGCCCTCCCAATGGCGGTTGGCGCCCTCGGCGCGCGCCAATCCGACGCGTACGCCTGACGCCAACACGAACTGGTCCTCCGGCTTGGTGCCGCGATAGGCCTGTCCCAACTCAAACAATCCGTGGTCGCCGTAAGCGCGGTCGAGGTTGCGTTGTAGGGCCATCAGCAGACCGGGCAGCAGGCTCGGCCGCATGTCCGACATTTCGGACGAGATGGGGTTGGCGACCTCCAGCTCCTCGATACCGCTGCCGAACAGGGTCGCCTGCGCCTTGGTGATGAAGGACCAGGTGACCGCTTCCACCAGCCCGCGCGCGGCCAGCACGCGGCGTGACCGCCGTATCCGTTTTTGGGCATCGGTCAGCACGGGACGCGAGACGCCCGACGGGCGCGACATGGGCGTGTTCGGCACCTTGTCGATGCCGACGATCCGGATCACTTCTTCGACGAGGTCCGCCTCGCCGCCGATATCGGGTCGGAAGCTCGGGGCGGTGACGGTCCAGGTTTCGCCCTTGCCTTCGAGCGTGAAACCGAGTGACGTGAGAATGCGTTTGCTGTCAGCCGGCGGAACATCGAGTCCCGTCAATTCCGCGACGCGCGCGGGACGGAACCGCACGATGTTGCCAATGACGGGCGGCGCGCCGGCCATTTTCATCTTGCTGGGCGTGCCGCCGCAGATATCGAGGATCATCTTGGTGGCGAGGTTGATGCCGAGGGGGAGCGAAGCCGCATCAATGCCGCGCTCGAAACGATAGCGGGCGTCTGACCGCACACCGGTCTTGCGGCCGCTGGCGGCGGTGCGGATCGGGTCGAAGTAAGCGCTCTCGATAAGGACGTTCACGGTGCCGTCCGAGCAACCCGTGCTCGTTCCGCCGATGATGCCGCCAAGCCCGAGTACGCCAGAATCATCGGCGATGACGGTCATTGTTCCGTCGACGACGTAGTCCTTGCCATCAAGCGCCGCGAATGTTTCGCCGGCTTTGCCGAGACGGGCGTGGATTGTCCCCTTCAGCTTGTCGGCGTCATAGACGTGTAGCGGCCGCCCACGGTCGTAGGTAATGTAATTGGTGATATCGACCAGCGCCGAGATAGGACGCAGGCCGATGGCCTTCAGCCGCTGCTGCAGCCACGCCGGCGACGGGCCGTTCTTGACGCCCTTGATACAGCGCCCGGCGAAGGCGGGGCAGGCCGCCTCCTCGCCCTTGGGGAATTTCAGCGTGATTGGGATCGGGCAGTCGGTGGCGCTGTCCTTGCCGTGGCCGGTCTCTTCCTTTTTGAGCGTACCGAGCCCGCAAGCCGCCAGATCGCGCGCGATGCCGCGTATGCTGAGGGCATCTGGCCGGTTCGGCGTCACCTTGATCTCAATGACCGGGTCTTCAAGGCCCATCACGGCGGTGTAGGATTGGCCGAGCTTTCCCGCCATTTCCTCGGGCAGATCGATGATTCCATCGTGATCCTGGCTGAGCTCCAACTCGCGTTCGGAACAGAGCATGCCGTTGCTCTCGACACCGCGGATCTTGGCCTTGGTCAGCGTGAAATCCGTCCCCGGAATATACGTCCCCTCGGGCGCGAACACGCCAACCAGACCGGTGCGCGCGTTCGGCGCCCCGCATACGACCTGCAGCATGCCCGTGCCGGTATCGACCTGGCAGACCCGCAACTTGTCGGCGTTGGGGTGCTGCTCGGCCTTCAGCACCTTGGCGATGATGAAGCCGGAGAGGCGTTCGGCGGGGTTGCGGACGCTCTCGACTTCGAGGCCGATGGAGGAGAGCGTGCTGACGATGCGGTCGAGCGGGACCGCGGTGTCGAGGTGATCGCGCAGCCAGGAGAGGGTGAATTTCATCGGGTAGGGTCCTTCAGGAGCGACTGCTGACCATTGCAGTCTGCCACGGAAGCTGTGGCGTCGCCACTTGCGCAGGCCGGTCCCCTCCCCCTTGCGGCGTGCTGATTCACACATCTTTTCGGAGCGGTCATCCGGTTCGCATCCTGGCAAACATCGTCCATCCGTCAATCCTATTCGGCGCGCGGCCAATTGCGGCGCCGCTCCTTCTTGTCCGGCGGGCGCAGTCGGGAAACCAGAGGGGCGTCGTGTCCTGAATGGCCAGCACGCGCCGGCCCTAAGCCTCGCCCGCAGTCGCAAAATTGCGGCAGCCCCGCCTTTTTGCCAGCCGCTCGTCTCCGAAGCGGCCAGCAAACACCTGCGTTCCCGCGACTTCCATCCGCCCTGCGCAAATCAGTCGCGTTGGACAACAGAATCAGACCGGGCACGGCAAGGCGAGTGCGCAAGGCGCTCCATTCCAGAAATGCGCGCATGCGCCAGCCCCAAGGGGGAGGTGAGGTCCGCCACTACCCGAACAGCTTGGCTGCGATCTGGGCCACATGCTTGCCCTGGTAGCGCGCAGCGTCCAGTTCGTTGGCCGAGGGTTGGCGGCTGCCGTCGCCGCCGGTGATGGTGGACGCGCCCAAGGGCGAACCGCCGGTGATCTCGGTCATGCCCATCTGGCCCTGGAACGAGTAGGGCAGTCCCACGACGACCATGCCATGATGCAGCATGGTCGGGATGAAACCGAGGATTGTCGTCTCTTGGCCGCCGTGCTGGGTTGCCGACGAGGTCATGGCCGAGCCGACCTTGCCAACCAGCGCGCCCTTGGCCCACAGCCCGCCCGTCTGATCGATGAAATTGCGCATCTGCGAGGCCATGGTGCCGTAGCGCGTGCCGCAGGCGAAGATGATGGCGTCATAGTCGGCGAGTTCGTCAGGCTTGGCGACGGGAGCGGTCTGCGGCTTGAAGTGCGAGGATTTGGCGACCTCGTCCGACACCAGTTCGGGCACCCGTTTCACGTCCACATGCGCGCCGCCGGCCTTGGCCCCTTCGGCCGCCGCGTTCGCCATCGTCTCCATATGTCCGTAGGAAGAGTAGTAGAGCACCAAAACCTTGGCCATGGCTCATCTCCGTTGTTGGTTGTAGTGCAGTCGAAAAGGTCAGGCGGTCTTCAGGTCGCGCATCAGGCCGTCGAGATCAAGGCGTTTTGTGAACATGCCGAGCGAACCGTCGGGGTTCTTGGGCCATTCCTCTTTGGGCCGGTCCCAGTAGAGCTCAACGCCGTTGCCGTCGGGGTCGTCGAGATACAGCGCCTCGCTGACGCCGTGGTCGCTGGCGCCGGTGAGGCTGATGCCGGCGTCGGCGAGACGCTTGAGCGCGTCGGCCAGATCGGCGCGGGTCGGGTAGAGGATGGCGGTGTGGTAGAGGCCGGTTGTGCCCGGGGCCGGACGCGAACCGCCCTGGCTCTCCCAGGTGTTGAGGCCGATGTGGTGGTGGTAGCCGCCGGCCGAAATGAAGGCTGCCTGCGCGCCATAGCGGGCCTGCAGCTCAAAGCCGAGCACGCCGCAATAGAAGGCGAGCGCGCGCTCAAGGTCGGCGACCTTGAGGTGGACGTGGCCAATCCGGGTACCCGCCGCCATCGGGCGGGCGGTCAGGGTGTCGGCGAGCGGCTTGATGTCGGCCATAGGAGGGGCCTTTCGGTGTGGTCAATGAATTGCCTGCAGATGCATATAGTGTCATGCCGGGAGAAGGCAAGCGGACATTTGGGGCTAGAGAGACCGGCGGTGGCGTCTGCGATTGCCTTGTGGTAGCTTCGAAGAAACATAAGCTAGCTTCTGAGAAACATGACCAAGCTCGAAAAGATCCAGACCGAAATCACGGAACTTCCCGATGCCGATGTCGCAAAGTTGCGCGACTGGCTTAATGAGGTTGCTGAGCAAGAGTGGGATGCTCAGATCGAACGTGACGCCGCAGCTGGAAAGTTGGATGACTTGATGGCAGAAGCGCTGGCCAATCACAATGCAGGCCGTCGCCGTCCTCTTTGAGAATCCCAAATGCCATTTGCGCATTTTACTGACCCGCGCTTTTGGCAACTTTACAAGGCGCTCCCTGTCGCGATCCGTAATCAAGCCGACAAGCAATTCAAGTTGCTGCAAGCCAATCCATCGCATCCTTCACTGCAGTTCAAGCCGATCCCGTCTCGACCGGGCCTCTGGGCAGTGCGCGTTTCGCTCGACTATCGCGCACTTGCAGTTCGGGGCAAGGACGGCCTGCAGTGGTTCTGGATTGGACCACACGCCGAATACAATCGGCTGATCCGCTAATCCCGTCAGCCAGCCGGGTTGCCTTCCGCCCCGCGTCCAGCCATCTTGCCCCACCTTCCGCGACGCCCTCCCCCAGCACCGGACCCTTCCCCCATGGCCAAAAAAGCCCATCGCACCATTCGGCTGAATGACTACACGCCCTATCCGTTTCTGATCGACAAAGTCGATCTCGACGCGCAGCTCGATCCGGCCGTTACGCGCGTGACGGCAAAGCTGAAAATGAAGCCGAACCCCGAGGCGAAGATGCCCGGCGGGCCGGTGGTGTTGGACGGGCACGGGCTGGAGCTGGTCGAGGTCAAGATCGGCGGGCGCAAACTCAATGCCGACGACTATACGCTTGATGCGGAACATCTCACCATCCACAAGGTGCCCGACCGCGCCTTCACGCTGGAAACAACGTCCACGTGCAATCCGGAGGCGAACAAGGCGCTGACAGGGCTTTATCGCTCGCGCGGCATCTACTGCACGCAATGCGAGGCCGAAGGCTTCCGGCGCATCACGTACTATCCCGACCGACCGGATGTGATGTCGATCTTCACGACACGGATTGAGGCCGACGCGGCCGATACGCCCGTGCTGCTGTCGAACGGCAATCTCATCGATAGCGGCAAGCTGCCGAAGGGCCGTCACTTCGCAACCTGGAACGATCCGTTTCGCAAGCCCGCCTATCTGTTCGCGCTGGTGGGCGGAAAACTCGGGCACATCAAGGACACGTTCAAGACCGCGTCGGGGCGAAAAGTAGACCTGCGCATTTACGTCGAGCCCGGAAAAGAAGACCGCTGCGCCTGGGCCATGGACTCGCTGAAACGCTCCATGCGCTGGGACGAGAAACGTTTTGGCCGCGAGTATGACCTTGATATTTTCATGATCGTCGCGGTGTCGGATTTCAACATGGGCGCGATGGAGAACAAGGGCCTCAACGTCTTCAACGACAAGCTGGTGCTGGCCAGCGCCGAGACGGCCACCGACGGCAACTACGAGTCCATCGAGGCGGTCATCGCGCACGAATATTTCCACAACTGGACCGGCAACCGCATCACCTGTCGCGACTGGTTCCAGCTCTGCCTCAAGGAAGGCCTCACGGTTTTCCGAGATCAGGAATTCACCGCCGACGAGCGCTCGCGTACCGTTGAGAGGATCGGCAGTGTACGTGGCCTCCGCGCGGCTCAGTTCCCGGAGGATGCCGGCCCGCTGGCCCATCCCGTGCGGCCGGAGAGTTACATAGAAATCAACAATTTCTATACGTCTACTGTCTACGAGAAGGGCGCCGAAGTCTGCCGTATGCTGCAGACCCTGTTGGGCGTGGATGGCTTCCGCAAGGGCATGGACCTTTACTTCGAACGCCACGACGGCGAGGCCACCACGGTGGAAAAATTCATCGCCTGCTTCGAGGACGCCTGCAAAGCCGATCTGACGCAGTTCATGCTCTGGTACCGCCAGTCGGGCACGCCGGAACTGGTATGCACCATGGACTACGACGCCAAGAAGCAGCAGGCCGCGCTGACCATCGAACAGGTGCTGGCGCCCACGCCGGGACAGCCAAAGAAAAAGCCGTTCCATATGCCGGTGCGCATGGGATTGCTCGGCGGCAACGGCGATGCGCTGGCCCTCACGCTGGCCGACGGGTCGACCGTCGACGATGGCATTCTCGAACTCAAGAAAGCCAAACAGACCTTCACCTTCAAGGGCGTCACCTCGCGCCCGGTCGCTTCGCTGCTGCGCGATTTTTCCGCCCCGGTAAATCTGTCGTTCGCGCAGAGCACGGACGATCTGGAATTCCTGATGGTGCATGACAGCGATCTTTACAATCGCTGGCAGGCCGGCCAGACCTATGCCACGCGATTGATCCTTGAACTGATGGCCAAGAAGAAGGGCGCCAAAGCCGGCCCCAAGGATCTGGCGCGCGCCATCGGCCACACCATCGCGGATGACAAACTCGAGCCAGCCTACCGCGCCATGATGCTGGCGCTGCCGAGCGAAAGCGACATCGCCCGCGAAGTGCGCACGAATGTCGATCCCGCCGCCATCCACGCCGCTCGGCAAACGGTGCGGCGCGAGATCGGCATGACGCTGCGCGACGACCTGGAAAAGCTCTATGCCAAGTACGCGCAGAAAGGGCCGTACAAGCCGGATGCCGCGAGCGCGGGACAGCGCTCGATCCGGCTGGCGGCCCTCGGCATGATGACGGTCGAGGAGCGTCCGGCCGATGTGGCCAAGCTGGCGGCGCATTTTTCATCCGCCACCAACATGACCGATCAGATGACGGCGCTGGCGTATCTGGCCGACATCGATGGGCCAGAGCGGATAAAAGCGCTGGCCGCCTTCGAAAAGCAATGGGGCGGCGACAGCCTGGTCATGGACAAATGGTTCGCGACCCAGGCCATGTCGGATCTTCCGGGAACGGTCGAAGCGGTTGAAAAGTTGCAGCAGCACACGCTGTTCCAGCTCACCAACCCCAACAAGGTGCGCGCCCTGATCGGCGCCTTCGCCCAAGGCAATCAGCTCAATTTCAACCGTGCGGACGGAGCCGGCTACAGCCTGGTCGCGGGCGTGGTGATCGAGCTGAACAAGCACAATCCGCAGGTCGCCGCGCGTCTGACCGGCGCCTTCCGCTCCTGGCAGACGCTGGAGCCGAAACGCCGCAAACTCGCCAAGGCGGCGCTGGAAAGCGTGCATGTCAGCCAGGGCCTGTCGCGGGACGTTTTCGAGATCGTTTCAAAGACACTCCAGGAGCAGGATTAAAAATCGAACTATTTCAAATCCCTAGACGAAGCAGCTCGGGAAGTGGTTCACTGAACTCACGGCCGAATCGAGCGGCCGCGTTGGCATCCGGGGGGGTGCCGGCGGAACCCCTGCCTTAAGGAGAGCGCCATGATCCACGATCGCCATGTCAGCCAATCAGGACAGGGTAACGGGGACGAAGGGCAGCTTGACTTGTTCCAGGGGCTCGTCTTTTCAGCCGCGCCCAGGCAGCCCGACGCCAGCCTCAGCCGCATCGGCCATGATCTGCGTACGGCCCTTAATGCCATCATGGGGTTTTCCGAGATCATGACGGCGAAACTGCACGGGCCGCTCGGCCATCCGAAATACGACGAGTACGTCTCGCATGTCCGCGTCAGCGGCCAGGCGCTGCTGGCCGTGTCGGACGAAGTGCTGGCCATCGCCGCCCGCCGGAGCGCGGACCGGAGCTTTGGATTTTTAGCAGGCTGACTTTGGGCGGACGTTGACGAAGGCGCTGCGGCTACTTTGCGATCGCGTTACGCCCCGTCATGCCAAACCTCACGCGACGCCGCACCGGCGCATGGCCGGCGTCGTGGTTGGCGCTTAAGACATTGTCGATGAACATGCGGGCGCAGGCCGTCCAGCTGAAGTTCATGGCGTGCTCGCGCACCGCTTGACGATCAAGCTGCAACGCGGCGAGGGCAGCCGCCCGCAGATCCTCGCCCAGAATTCCCGAGACGCCGTCGTTCACCACATCGATGGGCCCGGTGACCGGAAAACCCGCCACCGGCAGGCCGGAGGCCATCGCCTCCAACAGCACGATGCCAAATGTGTCGGTGCGACTTGGGAACACGAACGCGTCGGCGGCGGCGTATTCGGCGGCCAATTCGGAGTCGAATTTTGGGCCGGTGAACCGCACCTTGGGGTAGCTGCGCCGCAGATGCTCCAACAGCGGCCCATCGCCCACCACCACCTTTGAGCCAGGCAAGTCGAGGTTGAGGAAGGTCTCGATGCCTTTTTCCACCGCCACCCGGCCAACGTAGAGAAACACCGGGCGTTCCTTTTCGGCGGCGCGCGCTGGCCCGGGTCGAAACAGGTTGGTGTCAACGCCCCGCGTCCAAGGCAGCAAACGCCGAAATCCCTTCTCCTTCAGCAGCGCCGACATCGAAGGCGTCGCGACCATGGTGCCGACGCCGGCGTTGTGGAACCAGCGCTGCAGCGCGTAGCCCCAGGATTGCGGCACCGGCAGCCGCGCGGAAAGGTAGTCGGGAAAGCGGGTGTGATAGCTGGTGGTGAAAGGATGGCCGTGACGCAGACACCAGGCGCGCGTCTGCAGGCCGATAGGCCCTTCGGTTGCAATATGGATGAAGTCGGGACGGGTGCGACGCCAATGGTCCTCGACGCTGCCCTCGGTCAGCATCGCGAGGCGGATCTCAGGGTAGCTGGGCAGCGGCAGCGTGGCGAAGGGCGACGGCGTCAGGAACGACATCTCGGCGCCAAGACGCTGGGTCTCCTCGGACAAGCGCTCATAGGTGCGCACCACGCCGTTGATCTGCGGGCGCCAAGCGTCAGTCGCAATGAGAACGCGCAGGACGTTCATGGGCAAGCCAAACCAATCGCGGCTAGAGGATCTTTATGGACGACACATCATAGAACCATCCTTGACGCTCGCCTAAGGCCAGCCGGGACCCGAGCCCTGGACCAACAGCCTTCGTCAAAATCGATGATCCGTCAAGAGCTTGCGGGTTATCAGGCCGCCAGATCGACCACCACCGGCTTGCGCCGTTCCGCCAGCAGCTTTTCGTGGTCGCGCATCCAGTCGATGATCTCGAAGCTGCCGTCGGCATTCTCGCCGATCGCGGTGCCGCTCTCCACCCAGTCGCCGGTGTTGATGTACATGACATCGCCCATCTGGCGCATGGCGACGTGGTGGATATGGCCGCAGATGACGATCTCGGCGCCCTGTTTGCGCGCTTCGGTGGCCAAGGCGCTTTCGAACGCGCTGATGAAGTTCACGGCCTGTTTGACCTTGTGCTTCAGAAACGCGGACAACGACCAATAGGTCATGCCGGCCTTGCGACGCGCGAAATTGAGATGGGTGTTGGCCCAGAGCGCTGCGACATAGGCCTTGTCGCCCAGCACGGCCAGCCATTTGGCGTAGTGCACCACCACATCGAACTGGTCGCCATGCACCACCAGCGCCTTCTTGCCGTCCGCCGTGGTGTGGATCAGGCTGTCGATGATCTCGATGCCGCCGAACTTGGCGCCGACATAGTCGCGCATGGCCTCGTCGTGATTGCCCGGCAGATAGACGATGCGCGAGCCCTTGCGCACCTTGCGTAAGAGCTTCTGCAGTACGTCGTTATGGGCTTGCGGCCAGTTGGCGGTGCGCTTGATGCGCCAGAAATCGATGATGTCGCCGACCAGATAGATGGTGTCGGCATCGTGCAGGCGCAGGAATTCGAGCAGCAGTTCGGCCTGGCAGGCCTTGGTGCCCAGATGGATGTCCGAAAGGAACAGGGCGCGGAAGTGGCGCGTTGCGCCATCGTCGGTATCCAACATGAGTCCCCTCTCCCGTCTGGTACCTGAAACAACCAGAGGCGAGCTCTGCAACAACTTCATGACAGAGAGCGATCGGCGATGTCAAACTTGGGAAGGCGCAAGCCATGTGTTGTGGAGCAAAACTCCGCGCCGTGGCGGGGCGCTTGGGGGGCCGGAAAATGAAAAGGACCGGCCTGGTTCCCCCCCCAAGGCCGGTCCTTCTCATCCAGACCGCAAGGCAATGCGCCCGCAGTCCCCCCAAAACTTTGCCGAACCTCACCGTTGTCGCCGCCGTGTCAACGATGTCAGTCCGATAAGTCAGTTGGGTAGCGAAATACCGTTGATGATGCAACAGCTAGTTTGACGAACGTTGCGCCGCTGTGACATCTCTGCACGAGGCCTTTGCGCAGATATGCCAAAAGAACTCAGGGCGGATCTCCGCCTGGAAGCAGCGGCTAGCCGCCTTGGCCCCGCTGAAGAATTTGGCCGCGCAGGCTCTCTGGCACTATCAAAGTTTCAATTTTGGCGATGCCGGGATAGGTTTCCAGCAACCAGGCGCCGAACCAGTTCAGCGAACCGGTCAACATCAGCAGGCCGGTCAAGACCAGGGCGGCGCCCATCACCTTTTCGACCATGCC
Source organism: Hyphomicrobiaceae bacterium (assembly GCA_031393505.1). Classification (GTDB taxonomy): domain Bacteria; phylum Pseudomonadota; class Alphaproteobacteria; order Rhizobiales; family Hyphomicrobiaceae; genus JANYHF01. The sequence continues at coordinate 16,249 of JANMVX010000057.1, forward strand.
AAGATGGCGCCGGAATTTCTGCATGAAACCGAGGAAGGGTCCAATGGCCAACGCTGCCAGCAGAAAGGGAATGGCGAGGCCCATGGAATAGGTGAACAGCAGGCCGACGCCACGGCCGAGGCTGGCCGAACTGCCAGCGACCGTGATCACCGCCGACAGGATCGGGCCGATGCAAGGCGTCCAGCCAAACGCGAAGGCCAGGCCAACCACATAGGCGCCAAGCAGCGATGCCGGCTCGGACGTGCTGTGATAGCGCGCTTCCCGATAGAGCAGCGGAATGCGCAGCACGCCGAGGAAATGCAGCCCGAACAGCACAATTACGGCGCCCGCGACGATCCCCAGGACGCCGCGCCATTGCAGCAACAGCTGACCGATCAGCGAGGCGCTGGCGCCCAGCGCGACGAACACGGTGGTGAAGCCGAGCACGAAGGCCAGCGCCGCCAGGGCGAGACGCGTGCGCGCCGCACGGTCAAAGCCGGCGCCCCCGCTCGACATCGCCTCGATCGACGTGCCGCCGAGAAAGCCCAGATAGGGCGGCACCAGCGGCAACACGCAAGGGCTCAGAAAACTTGCCAGCCCCGCCAAGAGCACGCCGAAATAGATTTGCAGTTCCGCCATTTACCGCTCTCCGAGCCGATCGCATGCGTCCGCAAGCAGACTACGGCATGCGGCCTAACAAGTCCGTTCCTTGGCGGTCAAATGGGGGTCAATTGTGGGTGAGGAGGGAGGGATCAGGGAACAGGGATTAGGGATGAGGGATTAGGGATGAGGAAGTCCACTTAATCCATAATCCCTAGTCCCTAGTCCCTAGTCCCTAGTCCCTAGTCCCTCACTTGCTCGACACCGCCCCGCACGGCTCGCCCTGATAATTGTTGCAGCTGCGCTCCACCAGGCTGGCATCGTAGACCGACTTCGCCTTTGCAGCGGCTGTCGTCTTGGCCTTTGGCGCCTTCACGGTCACAACTGGCTTGGCGACCTTTATGGGAGCTACGACCAGGGCTTTGTCCAGTTTCAGGCTGACTGTTCTGACCGGCCTGACAACCCTAGGAAGCGTCGCGAGCGGCTTCGGTTTCGGCTGCAGCATGACCGGGGCGGGCGCGGGCTCAGGTTCGGACGCCAGCGGCGTCGTCGAGGCCACCGCCTCGGCATCGACCGGAAGTGTACCGGTGGTGGCGTAGCTGCGGCCAAGAATGGCGTCCGTGTTGCCAGGATCCGCCTTCAGCGCCTTATCGAAGTCGGCGCGCGCGGCATCGAACAGCCGGCGCGACAGCGACAGGCTGCCGCGTCCGACATAGGCGCGCGCATAGGCGGGATCCAGCGCGACGGCGCGCGTGAAATCAGCCTCGGCCTCGTCGTATTTGCCGAGCGCGGCATAGGACAACGCCCGGCCGTTGTAGGCCGTGGCGTCGCCAGGGCTGCGGGCGATGACGGAATCAAAATCCTCGACGGCCAGGGCCGGCTCATCAATCTGAAGATAGCTCAGGCCGCGGTTGTAGTAGGCCACCATCAGGCCGGGATCGAGGCTTATCGCATAGCTGTAGTCGGCGATCGCCCTCTCGGTTTCGCCCAAGGCCACCAGCGCCAATCCCCGGCCGCTAAACGCTTCGGCCAACTTGGGATCGCGCGCCACCAGGCCATTGCAGCCGGCAAACTTCAACTCGGCATCGACACTCTGCTCGCACAAGGCAAAATCGCCGCCATGGGCCGGCATTGCGGGCAAAAGCGCCAGCAGAAGTGCAAGTACCGGCCATCTCATGGAATGCGCCCTTAGCTGTCCCGGTGCTCAAACCAACCAATGCGATTGCTCGCGGCCGAACACGACCCTGATCCGCCAAACGCACGATGGACGCAACGAATCACCTAACAATCTACGAGATTTTCCAACGCACTGCCAAACGGCCGGCGCGCAACAGCTGTGTAGAGTGTGGCGTTAGGCGAGCCATGCAGCATTTGCGCACCAGGTCTTGGCTTGTCGGATCGCTGCGATCTTGGGATAAATGGGCCCGGAATTGATTCTCCGGCGCCGAAAAAAGGGGGGCGCCGTCCGCCATGAGCACCATTGATGACCGTCAAATCCGCGACAAGCTGAGTCAACTCCGTCTGGAGCACCGTCAGCTCGACGACGCCATTGCGGTCGCCGAGACCGAAGGCACGCCCGACCAGTTGAACCTCAGACGGCTGAAAAAGCAGAAATTGAAACTCAAGGACGAAATGAAGTTGCTGGAGGCGCGTCTGCATCCCGATATCATTGCGTAGGACAGGGAGTTCTCGCCGTGAGCCAAGCGAACACCTACTTTGGCGGATGCCTATGCGGCGCCATCCGGTTTGTCGCGACCGGTCCTGGCGCGCAACCGCACACCTGTTCTTGCAAAATGTGCCAGCGCCACACCGGCACCCTGACGGCGGCTTGGGTTGAGTTTCCAAAGACCGCCGTGACTTGGACGGGCGCGGGTGGGGCGCCTGCCACCTTTCGGTCTTCGGACTATTCCAGCCGGGCGTTCTGTCCGGCTTGCGGCAGTTCGCTCGGCGCCATCGATGATGCGCCCACCATCGCCCTGCTCCTCGGCGCCTTCGATGCGCCTCTTCCGGCGGAGCTGAGGCCGCTGTCGCATTCGTTTGCAACCGACCCGCCCCGACTGGTGGCATATCGAGACTGGCGATGGATCAGAACGGCCGGTTGCGTAGGATCGGTGTGCCAGTCGGCCCTACGCTTCGGGCCGCGCCCAAAATTACGCTTCCCGCTTCGCCCTCAGCCCAGCCCAATAGTCCAAGCGTTTCCGAAGTTCGCGTTCAAAACCACGATCCGGCGGATCGTAAAAGGTTTCGCGCGCGATCTCGTCGGGAAAGTAGTTCTGGCCCGAAAACGCTTCCGGCGCGTCGTGGTCATAGGCGTAGCCGGCGCCGTAGCCTTCATCTTTCATCAGCCGGGTGGGCGCATTCAGGATGATCTTGGGCGGCGATAGCGAACCGTGCTCCTTGGCGGTGCGCATGGAGCCCTTGTAGGCCTTGTACACCGCATTCGATTTCGGCGCGGTGGCGAGATACACGCAGGCCTGCGCCAGCGCGAGTTCGCCCTCCGGGGAACCGAGAAAATCATAGGTGTCCTTGGCGGCCAGGCACTGCACCAGCGCTTGCGGATCGGCCAGGCCGATGTCCTCCACCGCCATGCGGACAAGGCGGCGGCACAGGAACAGCGGGCTTTCGCCGCCCACCAGCATGCGCGCCAGCCAATACAGCGCTGCATCCGGGTCCGATCCCCGCACCGATTTGTGCAGGGCGCTGATCAGGTTGTAATGGCCGTCACGCGATTTGTCGTAGAGCGGCGCGCGGCGCTGGACCAATTTTGTCAGGGCCTCTCGGGAGAGCGGCTTGGCGCCCTGGCCGGCAGCAGCGAACACTTCTTCGGCGAGATTGAGGATGGTGCGCCCGTCGCCGTCCGCCATGCCGATAATCGCAACTCGCGCATCGAGGTCGAGCGCCAGCGGCCGGCTTTCGAGCGTTTCAGCTCGCACCAACAGTTTTTCCATCGCCGTCTCGTCAAGCCGATTGAAAGTCAGGACTTGGGCGCGCGACAGCACGGCGGGGTTCAGCTCGAAGGACGGGTTCTCGGTGGTCGCCCCCACCAGTGTGATGGTGCCGTCCTCCATGTGGGGCAGAAAACTGTCCTGCTGCGAGCGGTTGAAACGGTGGATCTCGTCGATGAAGAGCAGCGTGCCCTTGCCGACTTGCCGGCGCGCGCGGGCCTTATCGAAGGCCTTGCGCAGTTCGGCGACACCCGAGAAAATCGCCGACAGCTGCTCGAAGTCGAGCTTGGTTTCGCCTGCCAGCAGCCGCGCGACGGTGGTCTTGCCGGTGCCCGGCGGCCCCCAGAAGATGATGCTGGACAGCCGGTTCGCGCCGACCATGCGGGTCAGCACGCCATCGGGGCCGGTGAGGTGGTCTTGGCCGACCACGTCGGCAAGCTTTTGCGGTCGCAGCCGGTCTGCCAGCGGCCGCGGCGCGCCGTCGTCCATGCCGGCAGCTTCAAACAAGGTGCTCATGGAGGGAGTGTATCTGGTAGCGGGGCTGGGGCCAATCGATGGATAGGTAATTGCCCAGTTGCCGAAAGCCGGAGTCTCTCGACACTTGTCGCAACTGATTTGACGTCATCGCAAAAATGATATATTAAGGCTTATTTTAGGTTCCAGATCCATAACGTGGACCGTCGTATCCCTAAACGAATTGGTGGACGCCGAGATTAAGGCGCAACCCAAAGATATCAGGGCACGTTTGTTTCGTTTGAGAAGGGCCATTTCCGAAAATGGCCTCAATCATGTTCCGCCGAAATACATCAAACACGTCGTGGGCAAGTTATGGGAGTTGCGGCTAATAGGACGCGACGGGATCGCAAGGGCGCTCTACGTCACGATGTCGGAGAGGCGACTGGTCCTCGTTCGAGTATTCACCAAGAAATCTCAAAAAACACCTCAGCAAGAAATAGTCTTGGCATTGCAACGCGCCAAAGAGATCAAATGACCAAATCGCCAAAGAAAACCCGTGAGATGACGTCCCTCGACGAGATGGCGGTTGAGTGGTTCAAAGACCCAGAATTCGTCAAGGAATACAACGACTTGGAAGAAGAGTTCTCGCTGCTCGGCGAGATCATGAGGGTGCGCGCCAAGGCGGGGCTAACCCAAGCTCAGATCGCCGAGCGCATGCAGACGACCCAGGCCGCGGTGGCGCGGCTGGAAGGCGGCAGCACGATGCCATCCACGCGAACGCTGCAGCGCTTCGCCAAAGCGACCGGTCACCGGCTGAAGATCACATTCGAACCGGAACCAACGGGCTGAGGCGGCGGACCAGTACGAGCAAACTGTTTCATTGCGTCGAATGGCCCAGACGCGCGCATCCATGCTTCTTGCATCAATTGTTAGAAGATTTTTTCATCGGGCGGCGTCAGTTGCGTAAATTCGCATCGCTTTCGTGCGTCAACCCGTTTTCAGAAGCAAAAATTTCTACTATGTTAAGGCCTGCCCCATTACCCTGGGGTAGGTCCAGGACACCGTATTGCCATGAGCCAACACATCGCCAGCACGCTCGATGCCGCCCTCGCCGACGCCGGCGACCTCACGGCGCGCATCCGGCTGATCCGCGACGCCATCCCCGGCCGCATTGCGTTCTCCACCAGTCTTGGCCTTGAAGACCAGGCCGTGCTGCACGCCATCGCCGATGCCAAAGCCGATATCGACGTGTTCACCCTCGACACTGGCCGCCACTTCCAGGAAACCCTCGACACTATTGCCGCCAGCATGGACCGCTACCCCCTCGCGATCCGGCTGGTGGCGCCGGAAGCCGATGAAGCGCAGTCGCTCACCTCCCGCGACGGCGTTCTCGGTTTCCGGACCTCCGTCGAGGCGCGAAAGGCCTGCTGCGAGGTGCGAAAAGTGCGCCCGTTGATGAAGGCGCTGGCGGGCGCGACGGGCTGGCTCACGGGCCTGCGCCGCGAACAGGCCGCCAGCCGCAAGGCCGTGCCGTTCGCCGAATTTGACTCCGGAACGGGACTCATAAAACTCAATCCGATCGCCGATTGGACGCTGGCCGAACTCGAGGCTTACATCGCCAAGAACGCCATTCCTGTGAACGCACTGCACGCCAAGGGATTTCCCTCGATCGGCTGCGCGCCCTGCACGCGTGCGATTTACCCCGGCGAGGACATCCGCGCCGGCCGCTGGTGGTGGGAGGCCGAGAACGCCGCCTTCGCCGCGCTCGGCGACCAAAAGGAATGCGGACTGCACAACCGGCCGAAAACCCAAGCCACCGTCGCTCAGACCCAGGATGCCCGCTCATGACCTCGCTCAGCCCCCATTTGGCGTCCCTGGAAGCCGAGAGCATCCACATCTTGCGCGAAGCCGCCGCCGAGGCGACCAAGCCGGTGCTGCTCTATTCCATCGGCAAGGATTCGGCCGTGCTGCTGCACCTTGCGCTGAAGGCGTTTTATCCCTCCAAACCGCCGTTCCCGATGCTGCATGTCGATACCACCTGGAAGTTCAAGGAGATGATCGCCTTCCGCGACAAGCGCGCGAAGGAGGTCGGCATGGAGCTGATCACCTACACCAACAAGGACGGGCTGGCGCGCAATGTGGTGCCGTTCGGCCCGACCGCAAGTGTGTACACGGACATCATGAAGACCGAGGCGCTCAAACAGGCGCTCGATCTCTATCAGTTCGACGTCGCCTTCGGCGGCGCGCGGCGCGACGAGGAGAAATCCCGCGCCAAGGAGCGTGTGTTCTCGGTGCGCAGCGAGCAGCATCGCTGGGACCCCAAGAACCAACGCCCCGAACCGTGGCGGCTGTACAATACCCGCAAGCAGCCAGGCCAAACCTTGCGCGTGTTCCCGCTCTCCAATTGGACCGAGGCGGATGTCTGGACCTACATCGCCGCCGAAAACATCCCCGTCGTGCCGCTCTACTTCGCCGCCCAGCGCCCTGTCGTGTCGCGCTCCGGCACGCTGTTGATGGTGGATGACGACCGCATGCCGCTGCTGGACGGCGAGCGGCCGCAGAACAAGCTCGTCCGCTTTCGCACCCTCGGCTGCTATCCGCTGTCGGGCGCCATCGAGAGCCAAGCCGCCAATCTTAACGATATCATAGAAGAAATGGCCGGCGCGACCACCTCTGAGCGCCAGGGCCGGCTGATTGACCATGATGGCGCCGCCTCCATGGAGCGAAAAAAGCAAGAAGGCTATTTCTGATGGCCACCGCCCTTAAACGCGCCGACATTGCAACGCACACCGTCACTGCTGCGTCAGGTGAGATCTCCGTCATGGACTCGTCGCTCTTTCCCGCCGCCGCTCCCGCCAACGATCGGGCCGCCCGCTCGCTGCTGCGCTTCATCACCTGCGGCTCGGTCGATGACGGCAAGTCCACCCTGATCGGCCGGCTCTTGTTCGACAGCCAGGTGCTGGCCGAGGATCAACTGGCGGCGCTGCGCAAGGACAGCGCCAAGTCGGGCGCGACCAACGGCGAGATCGATTATTCGCTGCTGCTGGATGGCCTGGCCGCCGAGCGCGAACAGGGCATCACCAACGACGTCGCGTACCGCTATTTCTCGACCAAGAAACGCGCCTTCATCGTCGCCGACACGCCCGGCCATGAGCAGTATACGCGCAATATGGCGACCGGCGCCTCCACGGCTGACCTCGCCATCATCCTGATCGACGCGCGCAAGGGTGTGCTGCCGCAGACCCGCCGCCACGCCCAGATCGTGTCGATGCTCGGCGTGCGCCATATCGTGCTGGCCATCAACAAGATGGATCTGGTCGAACATTCGCCCGCACGCTACCGGGCCATCGAAGACGAGTTCCGGCGCTTTGCCGCCGACAAGAATTTCGCCTCGCTGGTGGCGATCCCGATCTCGGCCAAGCTGGGCGAGAACGTGCGCGAACACGCCGTCAGCATGCCGTGGTACGAAGGCCCGAGCCTGCTCGACGTGCTGGAAACGGCCGACGTTGGCGTGACGCGAAGCCCTCTGTCGGCACGCTTCGTGGTGCAATGGGTTAACCGCGCCGGGTCCGATTTTCGCGGCCTGTCGGGCTACCTGGTCGCCGGCAACCTGCGCCCCGGCGATAGCGTGCGCGCGCTCCCCTCGGGCCAGGTCGCCAAGATCGCCCGCATCGTCACTTTCGACGGCGACCTTGCCGAGGCCAAGAACGGACAGGCCCCGACGCTGGTGCTGGACCGCGACATCGACGTGTCGCGCGGCGACGTCATGGTCGCCGACGACGGCAGCGCCGAAGCCACGCGCAACCTGTCCGCCGACGTGCTATGGATGTCGAACGAGCCCTATGACGCGCGCCGCCCGCTGCTGCTGAAAATCGGCTCCAAGACCGTCCCGGTACGGCTCGATACCGAGCACATGGAGGTGCTCAGCATCGCCACCGGCCTGCGCGCGCACGCCATCAGCCTCGCCACCAACGACATCGCCAGCCTGCAGCTCGCCACCGACACGCCGGTGGTCGCCGAGCGCTACGCCGACAGCCGCGATCTCGGCGGCTTCATCCTGATCGACCGCGACACCTCGGCCACGGTGGCGCTGGGGTTGGTGACGGCGCGCCATGCTGGCGCCAGCGACGCTGCTGAACCAGCTCCGGCGACCCCGGACGTTGCGCCAGCCTTGCCCAGCCTCACGCGCCTGATCACCCGGCCAGCCGAAACCGCCTGGCGCAGCCTGGCCAAGGCCGTCACCTGGCGCGTCACAGGCAGCGTGGACACCTTCATCCTGGCCTATCTCTTCACCGGCCACGTCAAAGTCGCCGCCGCCATCTCGCTGACCGAAGTGGGCACCAAGATCGTGCTGTATTTCTTCCACGAGCGGCTGTGGCAGCGCTTCGCGCCTGGACGGGCGGATGCAAAGACGGGGGAGTAGGGTTTAGCCTTTGAACCTTTTCTGGTCTGGGGACGACTGACCTTGCGTACCCAAACGCGGCCCGCAGCGGTCGCCCCTTAAACCAGAGACAGGACCAGGTTCCCCATGCGCACCATCACCACCATCGCCTCCATTCTCGCCCTTGCCCTCACGCTCGGCGCCGGCTCGGCCGAGGCAGGAAACAAGATCAAGCTCAAGCAGTTAGGCTTCGGCAACGGCTTCGGCTCCCACCAGGCTGGTAACGGCAACGACATCCTCGCCGGCCAGTACGGGAACCTCAACGGCGTCAACGCCCATCAGCATGGCGACGACAATACGCTGGGCGTCGGCCAGTTCGGCTCGGGGCACAACGCCAACGTCACGCAGAACGGCGACGGCAACATGATGGGCGTGGTGCAGGTCGGCAAGAACTGCAACCAGGGCGCGACCCAGTCCGGCGGCGGCGTCGGCGTGATGGTGTGTGCAGGGCATTGAATGTTGTGAATGAACGGCAGTGGCGTAGGGGCGACCCGTGGGTCGC
>JANMVX010000081.1:0-94658 GCA_031393505.1 Hyphomicrobiaceae bacterium
CTGCCCGGCCAGAGCCTCGTTGGCGCCGCCGATCAGACTTTTCCGCGCTTGATCCCGGCCGAGTTCCGGCTCGAGACCGACGGCGATAGCTACACGATTGTGCGCGCCGACGTGGCGGGCGCCCCTCCGGGCGGCGTCACCGTCTCGGGCCAGAATTACGATCCCACCATCCCCGGACCGCACAGCATCGCCGACGCCGATATGCGCATTATTTCCAACCTGATCGTCGACGCCACGCTGAACAACCCGGCGGCGCTTCAGGCCGCGCTCTATGCGGCGCTCATCCCGTCGGGAACCAACGATCTCAACGCGGCGCAGGGCGCTCTGTTGATTGCTGCCAAGGCGGCCATCACCGCGCTGCACGACACGTTCAAAGTCACGTCAGATGCTGCGGCTGTCGCTCAACGTACCGAGACCGCGTACATTTCCGCTGTTGCAAGCGGGACCACCGCTGGCGCGCAGGAAGCGACGGCGTCAGCCGCACTGGCCGCTCTCGTGACCGGCGTCGGTGACGGGATCATTGATGCCGCTGACCTGGCCAACGCCGCCGCCGCCCTCGCGGCGGCCAATGCGGCCGTGGCGGCCCAGCAAGCCGTCGTGAAGACGCTCCAGTTTGAGGCCGATGTTGCGCCCGGCATCACCGGCGCCGATGCCGATCTGGCCGCCGCCAAGACTTTGTTGACGGAACTCCACATAGTCGCAGCGTCCGTACAGGCCATTGCGACCGCATTGGCGGGTGGCACGATCGACGCCGCCGCCATCGCCGCGGCCGCTGCCAGCGCAGTCACCGCCGTTGCCGACACTGGGACAAATCTCGCAACGCTCACGACTGACCAACTTGCGGCAACGGCAGCCAGCAATGCTGCAGACGCAACCATGAACACCGCCATCGTTGCGCTCAATGCCGAAGTAACAAACGACGGCCTGGAGATTTCCAGCGACGGTTCGATCACGATCAAGAACCGCTCGCCCGACGTCGGCCTGTCGCCTGGCTTTAACGGCTGGATGACATTCTTTGGCCAGTTCTTCGATCACGGCCTCGACCTCGTCACCAAGGGCAACAACGGCACCATCTACATTCCCCTGCAGGCGGATGATTCGCTCTACGACAAAGGCCAGGACGGCCTGGTCGGCAACCAACAGGTGCGCGACGCCGATGGCAATCTGGTGTTCAAAGCCGACGGCATTACCCCTGTCCTGCACAATGACGACGGCTACGGCGCCGACGGCGTCTTCGGCACGACCGACGACCGCCCCAACTTCATGGCCCTGACGCGCGCCACCACTTTTATCGACCCAAAGACCGGCCTGAAGACGGCGACCCAAAACACCACGACCCCGTTCGTCGACCAGAATCAAACGTACACGTCTATTTCTTCGCACCAGGTGTTCCTGCGCGAATACAAATTCTCGGTCGATACCGACGGCAATGGCGTTGCCGATGCGCGCGCCATTTCCACCGGCCGCATGCTGGACGGCGACGTCGCCAAGGGCTCGCTCGCTGGATCGATCGCCAACTGGGGCGAGGTGAAGGCCCAGGCGCAGACCATGCTCGGGCTTAAGCTCGGTGACTTCGACGTCAACGACGTGCCGAAGCTCCTTGCGGACGCATATGGCAAGTTCATCCCCGGCGCGCATGGCTTTGCGCAGGTCTACGTCAACGTCTCGCTGGTGAATGACACCACTGGCGCCGCAACGCCTGCGTCAGGCACCCTCTTGATGGAGGGCGTCGCCAGCGGCCTTGACCTCGCGCATCTGCCGCTGCCGCTTGTCGACTCGCTCGGCAATCCGTTTCCGGCCGCCCCTGCAGGCTCTCATTATCAGATATCGACCGTCGGCACCGGTCATGCCTTCCTGAACGACATCTCCCATCACGCGGCGCCCGGGTTGATCGACCACGACCGCAATCCAGCCACGCCGAAGATCGCGCAAGTCGCAGACGCGAACATCGACGTGAATGGCGATCATCTCTATACCATCCAAGATCTCGATACGAACAACGATGGTATCGTCACTAACGCTGAGCTTGCCTTGCTCGTAGCCGATGTGAATCACGATGGCGTGGTCAATCTTGCCGATGTCGACAGCAACGGCGACGACGCTCTCACCCTCGTCGACTTCGACATCGATGGCGACGGCGCGATCACTGCTAAAGATCTCGTTGCCGACGACCACAACCCGCTCACCTACGACAACGAGATGCTGGATGCCCACTTCATCACCGGCGACGGGCGCGGCAACGAGAACATCGGCCTCACCACCGTTCACACCATCTTCCACGCCGAGCACAACAGGCTGGTCGAGGATAACAAGCACACGATCGTGGACGGAGCACTGGCAGCAAGCGCGGCGGCCGACCTGATCGTGGATCTTCCGGGCCGGGCCCTGGCCAAGGCGGCAGCCCTGCAGGTTCTCAACGACTGGCTTTTGCCTGCCTCGCAGCTCGCGGCCCTGCCTACGACGGCTACGCAAGCAGCCATCGACGCCTTGAACTGGGACGGCGAGCGCCTGTTCCAAGCTGGCCGCTTCGTCACCGAGATGCAATACCAGCATCTCGTGTTCGAGGAATTCGCCCGCAAGGTGCAGCCGACCGTCAACCCGTTCGTGTTCACCAACTCGCCCACCCTCGATCCCTCGATCGTCGCCGAGTTCGCGCACGTCGTCTATCGCTTCGGCCACTCGATGCTGAGCGACACGGTCGACCGGCTCGACAACAACCTCAATCCGTTGAGCACAGACCCACAACTTGGCCTGATCCAGGCCTTCCTCAATCCGCAGGCGTTCACTGCCAGCGGCGCGGTCACGGGATCGGCGTCTGAAGCAGCCGGCGCCATTATCCGCGGCATGACGCGCCAGGTCGGCGGCGAAATCGACGAGTTCGTCGTCCAGGCCGTGCGCGACAACCTGGTTGGCCTGCCGCTCGATCTGCCCGCGCTTAACATGGCGCGCGCCCGCGATACCGGCGTGCCGACGTTCAATCACGCCCGCATGCAGTTCTACGCCACGACCGGTGACCCGTCGCTGACGCCTTATACCAGCTGGATGGACTTCGGCCAGCACATCAAGAACCCGCTCTCGATCATCAACTTCATCGCCGCCTATGGCACGCATGCCTTGATCACGGGCGCCACAACGGCAGCGGACAAACGCGCTGCAGCTGAGCACATCGTGATGGGGGCCGTCGGCGATACGCCAGCTCAAACCGCAGACTTCCAGGCATTTCTCAACGGTACCGGACCCTATGGGCTTGGGCACGCCAACTCAATCGATGACCGCGGTGGCCTGGACGGCGTCGATCTCTGGATCGGCGGTCTCGCCGAATCCAAGATGGAGTTCGGCGGCATGCTGGGCTCGACCTTCAACTTCGTCTTCGAGACGCAGATGGAGAATCTGCAGAACGGCGATCGCTTCTACTATCTCAGCCGCACGCAGGGCATGAACCTGCTCAACCAGCTGGAGCCGAACACGTTCTCCGATCTGGTCATGCGCAACACCAGCCTTGGCGATCTGCACTCGACGCACGTCAATGGCACGCTGTTCGATACCGCAGACGCCATTCTCGAACTCGACACGCTGGTGGCGCAGCAGGACTACAACGGCGCTGCTGCTGGAAAGGACTTGGCCTGGACTGACGGCCTGTTCCATCTTTCCAGCAAAGTTGAACGCACCACTGGGACGGTCGACAGCAACGGCGACGGCCAGTTTGACGGCAACATCCTCAAGTTCCACGGCGGCGAGCACGTCGTCCTCGGCGGCACCGAGGGCAACGACGAGCTTCGCGGCGACCGCGGCATCGACACCCTGTGGGGCGACGGTGGCGACGACTACCTGAACGGCGGTTCAGAAGCCGATCAGGTGTTTGGCGGCGACGGCGATGACATCATCGAGGACTTTTTCGGCGATGGCGACTTCCTGCGCGGCAACAAGGGCAATGACGTCATCAGCGCCACCGGCGGCGTTGGCGATATCTTGTTCGGTGATAGCGGCAAAGACTATATCAAGGGCGGCGCGGACGTCATCGAGGTGTTCGGCGGCGAAGGCGACGACTTCATCCTCGGCGGCACCGGCGGCGACGGCTTGGCCGGAAACGAAGGCAATGACTGGATCGAAGGCGGCGAAGGTCTTGACGGCTTGTCGGGCGAAAACTCCGACCTGTTCTTCAATTCGCCCATTATCGGCAACGACGTGATGAACGGCCAGGGCAACGACACCGACTATGACGGCGAGTCGGGCGACGACATCATGTTCCTGAATGCCGGCATCACGCGCGCCAACGGCATGCTTGGGTTCGACTGGGTGACCAACAAGTTCGACGTCAACCCTGAAGCCATCGATCTTGGGCTCTCCAGGTTCGTCAATCAACAAGCGCTGACGTTGCGCGACCGCAATGACGCTGTCGAAGGCGCGTCGGGATGGAAGTTCAACGACAATATCACCGGCACCAACCGGCCGACCGGCGCCGTCGGCGCCCCGGTTGGCGGCGTCGTCAATGCACCGCCAACCGACAGTATGCTGCTGTCACAGAACGTTGCGCTGATCGATGGACTTTCGGAGCTGCTGAAACTCACCCCAGGCGCGCTGCGTGGGCAGACCATTGGTAGCGACTTGATCCCCTTTGCGTCACTTGCTAACGATGTAACCGTATTCAACCCACAACTTGGCGGCGACATCCTGCTCGGCGGTGGTGGCAGCGACGTGATGTTCGGCAAATCCGGCAACGACATCATCGACGGCGACCGCTGGCTGAACACCCGCATCAAGATCGTGATCCCTGTCGGCAAACCCAATGCGGGAACCTACTCCGCCGAGTCCATGAATACGGACACGGCAGCGGCAGGTGAGTTCGCGGGCAAAGTGTATAACACCGACGCAGGCGGGCATCCCATCTTCACCAGCCCGGCGTTCGGCGGCGCATCGCTCACATCCTTGATGCTGAACCGGACCATCAATCCCGGCCAGCTCAGCATCGTCCGGGAGCTTATCACGGATGGCGCCCTGGCGACCGACTCCGACACGGCGATCTATGCCGGCAATCGCTCCGACTACACCATAACACGCAACCTCAACGGCACGGTCACCGTGACCGACAATGTCACGACGCCAATCCTGGTCGCCGATCCGATCACGGGTGTCCTTGCCGCCGATCCGCTGCTCGGCAACGAAGGCACGGACACGCTCTCCAACATCGAATTCCTGCGCTTCACCAATCGTGACGCGGCCGGAGCGCCAACCGGCACGTTCACGACAGTTGATCTCCGGACCATCTTCGTCATCAATCCGGCGACGGGCGCCCCCGTCATCGTCGACGCCAATGGCGGCACGCCGACGTCGGGTCAGGCCCTGACGCTGAACACCGCCAGCATCGCCGATCTGAACGGGCTTGGCACGTTCAACTTCCAGTGGCAGGTTGCGCCGGTCGGCACCTTGCCGGGCGGCGTCTGGACGGCCATCGCCGGAGCGACGGCGGCGGCCTTTACGCCGGGTGCGGCCCAAGTCGGACAGATCCTGCGGGCGGTCGTCAGCTTTGTCGACGGCAGCGGAGCCCTGGAATCGGTCACATCCGATCCGACCGGCGGCGTCGGCACTTCGTTCTTAGGATCGGGACGCCGCGACACGGTTGTCGGCACGGCCTTCGACGACCTCCTCAACGGCGCCGGCGGCCGCGACACCCTGACGGGTGGCGATGGCAACGACACGCTGATCGGCGGGCTCGGCAACGACCTCATCTTCGGCGGCAACGGCAACGACGTTATCCAGTACACCTTCGGCGACCGGGTCGACACCATCGACGGCGGGGCTGGGACGGATGCGCTGATCATCACGGGTACCGCAGCGAACGAAGTCTTGGACGTGGTGCTCAATGCGACCGGCGTTATCACCAGCTTCGAGGGCGGCAACCTCTTGACCACGGTCGAGCAAGTGACCGCCAATCTGCTCGGCGCCAGCGATACGCTGAGTTACGGCACAACGGCGGCGGCTGTCACGGTCAACCTCGGGGCCGGAACCGCAACTGGCTTCACCGCTGTCGCAAACTCGGGATGGCTGACCGCCATCGCCGGCATCAGCAACGTCACCGGCGGCAACGGCGCGGACAACATTACGGGCGATGGTGGAGTCAACGCCATTAACGGTGGTTTGGGCAATGATACCATTAACGGCTTCAATTCCGTGATCGTTGCTGGAGTGGAAGTTACTGACACCGTGAACGGCGGCGGTGGAACAGACACTCTCGTGCTCACTGCAACTTCCACCGCCCTGAACGGCGCAAGCAACGCAGCGATCACAGGTGTCGAGATCATCTCGGCCACCACTGCAGCGGCTGGCGTCAACATCTCGCTGGCCAACCAGACCGAAGGCTTCACGGTTCAGGGCAGCGGCAACAACGATACGATGACCGGTGGCCAAGCGGCCAACACCATCAACGGCAACGACGGCGCCGACATCATCAACGGTCTCGGCGGCGCGGACACGCTCGACGGCGGAGCGGGAGCCGACACCATCATTGGCGGCATCGGCAGGGACAGCATGACCGGCGGCGTCGGCAGCGATACCTTCGACTTCAACTTGACGAGCGAATCGGTGGTCGGAGTGAACCGGGACGTCATCCTGGACTTCGTTGGCGGTCTGGCCGGCGACAGGATCGACCTGTTCGACATCGACGCCAACACGGTGAACGGAGCTGTCATCAATGACTTCTTCAGTTTAACCAGCGCAGGCGGGTCGGGCGCGTTCACTGCCGCAGGCCAGATCCGCTTCCGAGGCTTCGACGCCGATGGCAACGGCAGCCTGGAATCGACGCTCATCGAGGGCAACGTCAACAATGTGTTGACGCCGGACTTCGAAATCCTGCTGCGCAACTACACTGGCGGACTGTCAAGCCTCGAGTTCACCCTCTGATGCCGCAGGCCGGCCGCAAAAGCACTCGCTCGAGCGGCCGGCCTGGCGGTCAGTGTCATTGAAATCTCATCGAACGTTCAAGATAGGCATCATGATGATTGGAACTGACGCCTTGCTCAATACGCCCCTGCGCCTCAACGGATCGAGTCCGTTGGAGACCGCACGTCCGGCGCCTCCAAGTTCAAGCGACCTGCGCCAAGCCCGAATGGCGCAAAACTTCTCCCACATCATCGCGGTGCTGATGCGCGACCCGCAGTACCGAAACCTTCGGTTAGCCGACCTCGAATGGCTAGTGCTGCCACCCGTCATGGCCGGCCAATACAAGATCGGACAGACCTCGGCTGCTGGCAGCGCGTCCGATCAAAGTAGGGCTGAATTGGTCGTTCCGGCTGCCGTGGCACTCTGGGCGCGCGTTTCCCCGTCGATCGACAGGCGTCTGACCGAAGCTGCCGGTGGCCAAGGCGGGTTGGCCTTCAACGAATGGGCGTCGGGCGACATCGTCTGGTTGATGGCGGTCGCCGGCGACACGCGCATTGTGTCGCGTTTGCTCCAGGATTTGAAAACGACGGAGTTCAAGGACCAGGTCGTAAAGACGAGAATGGCTGGTCCTGATCAGAGGCGTAACGACAACCGCCCTGCATGATTTGCCGCCCTCTAGAGCAAACGTCGCATCGACGACGGGGCCGACGAATTCGCAAAGCTGGCGACATTCAATTTGGCCGTGTTTCAGAAATTGGCTCCCTGGGATGCCGCGGCATCCCTGCCTGCCTCACACGCAACTTAGTAAAAAACAATGATTAAAATATCACGTCGGCGCACGTTTGATGCACCAATTGTTGCCCAACGGAAGACGGTTTGGACAATCTTTTTCTAGCGCAACAAAGTTGCGCACAATTTGAGCGAAACCCCTCTGGTTGGCACACTGTAGGGAGGCAATATTGGTGTCAAGTTATAATTTAATATATCGATATCTATCATTTTTTTAAATCCGCTCACAATCGATTTGCTGCTTAGGCTGTTGCTTCACCAAGCCCATTTGGCGCAAATGACACAGTGTGAAATCCAGCGGCACGGGCTCAACCCGGCTCACCCATCGACTTCCCCACTTTTGTCAGCGCATTGTGGCCGGCAAGCATTTGCCCTAGCTTTACCCGCAAAGTCCGATCCTGAAGTGAGGCGAGCGGACGCCGTTCGCCAAGCCCGCTTGATCCAATGGCGCGACCCGGGAGTTTGTCATGCAGTACGCCATCCTCTGCTATCACGACGAGAAGGTGACCTCGTGCTGGAGCAAGGAGCACGACGACGCGGTCATGGCCAAGCTTGGCGCCGTCACCGAAGATCTCGTCAAGCGCGGCAAGCTCGGACCGGTCGCCCGGCTGTTGCCAACCACCGCGGCCATGACGCTGCGAAAAGACCGCGAGCCGGCGCTGGTCATGGATGGGCCGTTCGCCGAGACCAAGGAGCAATTGCTCGGCTTCTTCGTGGTCGATTGCGCCTCGCTCGACGAGGCCATTGAGGTGGCCCAGGATCTCGGTCGCGCCAATCCTGGCGGCGCCTATGAGATCCGGCCGATTGGTTTCTTTACGCCGGGACACACGCCGTGACCGACGCCAACTGGATGAGCGCGGTATTCATCGCCTCACGACCCAAAGCCGTGGCGGCGATGCTGCGCTATTTCCGCGATCTCGATACGGCCGAGGAGGCGTTCCAGGAGGGCTGCCTGCGGGCGCTGAAATCCTGGCCGAAGAATGGGCCGCCGCGCGATGCCGCCGCCTGGCTGATCATGGTCGGCAAGAACGCCGGCGTCGATGCCGCGCGCCGTATGCGTAAAGAAGCGCCATTGCCGCCGGAAGAGACGCTATCGGACTTATCCGATGTGGAAAGCGCGCGTGCGGAAGATATCGACAAGGCCAACTATCGTGACGACATCCTCCGTCTGCTGTTCGTCTGCTGTCATCCCGAGTTGCCGGCGACGCAGCAGATCGCGCTGGCGTTGCGCATCGTTTCCGGCCTCACGGTGGCGCAGATCGCGCGCGCCTTCCTGGTCAGCGAGGCGGCCATGGAGCAGCGCATCACGCGCGCCAAAGGCCGCATTGCTTCCGCACACGTCCCGTTCGAGGCGCCGGGCGCCGTTGAACGCAGCGAGCGCCTGGGCGTGGTCGCGGCCATGGTCTATCTGATTTTCAATGAGGGGTACACGACCGATGCCAACGAGCAGGGCGCGCGGGCGCCGCTCGGGGAAGAGGCGATCCGCCTCGCCCGGCTGTTGCTCAGCCTCTTTCCCGCCGAGCCCGAAATCATGGGGCTGACGGCCCTGCTCCTGCTGCAGCAATCGCGCGCCGCAGCCAGGTTTGACGCCACGGGTTCGGCGGTGCTGTTGGAGCTGCAGGATCGCCGGCTTTGGAACCAGCGACAGATCGCCGAAGGCCTCGCGCTGATCGACAAGGCGGTGCGCCATCGCCGCTCCGGCCCGTACCAGGTGCAGGCCGCCATCGCTGCGCTGCACGCCCGCGCCGCCCGTCCCGAGGACACCGACTGGGCCGGAATCGACTTACTCTATGCCACGCTGGAACGATTGCAGCCGTCGCCCGTTGTAACTCTCAACCGCTCAGTGGCCGTCGCGAAAGTGCGCGGCGCCGCAGAAGCGCTGGCGATGATCGAACCCTTGGCCGAAAAACTCGGCGGCTATTTCTATTTCCACGGCGCCAAGGGACTGTTTTTGCTGCAGCTCGGCCGCAAAGCCGAGGCGGCTGTCGCCTTTGACCGCGCCATTGCGCTCGCCAATACGCCAGCCGAGGCGGCGCTGATCCGGCAACGGCTGGACGGATTGAAGGCGGATGCCTCGACCGCCCGGTGAATTTTTTTCCGTTCGGTGTCGGCGTGGTGACTGCGACGACGTCCTTGGGGTAGCGCGCAACGGGTTGACCAAGCAGTAAGCTGGCAATGCGGTTGGGCGCGAAGCAATCCGGTGATGTTCTCTCAGAGGAGATTTGATCATGCCCATAGCAAAATCCAAAGCCACAGCCGTGCAGCCGAACACGCCCATCGCGATCCCGCATCTGGTCTGTGCCGGTGCGGCCAAGGCCATCGAATTTTACGAGAAGGCGTTCGGCGCCGAGGAAGTGAGCCGGTTGGTCGGTCGTGACGGCAAGCTGATGCTCGCCGCCATCGCCATCAACGGCGCGCCGGTATTTCTGACCGACGAGAAGATCGAGTACGGCGCACCCGGCCCCAAGACGCTGAAGGGCAGTCCGGTTTTCATCCATTTGACGGTCAAGGACGTCGATGCCTTCGCCGAACGCGCCGTCAAGGCCGGCGCCAAGATCACCATGCCGATCACGGATATGTTCTGGGGCGACCGCTACGGCCAGCTCGAGGACCCGTTCGGCCATCGCTGGTCGGTCGCCACCCACCTCAAGGATATGACGGCCGAAGAAATCAAGAAGTCGCTGCGCGAAACCATGCCGATGGCGGCAGCAAAGTAGGGAATTTTCTTTCTGGATGAAGGCAAGGACAAGGATCATGAGAAAAGTCATCGTTTCAGAGTTCATATCGCTGGACGGCGTCATGCAGGCGCCGGGTGGTCCAGAAGAAGATCCAGTAGGCGGCTTCGAGCTTGGCGGATGGACCTTCAACTATTGGGACGGAATGATGGATGAGGCGATGGGTGACGCCATGAAGTCCCCCTTCGATCTTTTGCTTGGCCGCAAGACCTATGACATCTTCGCTGCGCACTGGCCGCAAGCAGGTGATAACCCTGTCGCCCTACTGTTCAATGCTGCCACCAAGTTCGTCGCCACTTCTAGCCCTGACACACTGACCTGGCAGAACTCACAGGCCCTTGTTGGCGATGCGGCGGAGGCCGTTGCGAAGCTGAGGAAAAGTGAAGGGCCGGACCTTTTGGTCAATGGCAGCAGCCAGCTTCTTCAAGCTCTCATCACAAATGGACTGGTCGATATGTACCGGCTTTGGGTTTTCCCATTGGTTCTCGGCAAGGGCAAGAAACTCTTTGGCGGCGGCACGGTTCCTGCCGGGCTAAAGCTTGTCGAGTCAAAGGTTTCTACAACAGGCGTGAACATGCTGACCTACCAGCCTGCGCCGATGAAGAAGCCAGGTTCATTCGCGCTGGAACAACCAACTAGTGCAGAATTGGGCGTCTCAAACACTTGAAATGAAGTTTGCAAGACCATTAGGCGGCAGCGCCGCCCAAATAGACCGTCAGCCCGGTGATGTTCTCTCAGAGGAGATTTGACCTTGCCCAAAGCAAACGCCACCATGACACCAATCATCACCGCCTTTGCGCAGTCGCCGGATCGCGGCAAGGGGTTGGCGCGTGACACGCGCGTTCGCTGGGCCCTCGAAGAAGTGGGCCAGCCTTACGACGTTCGTCTTGTTTCGTTCACTGAGATGAAGAAACCCGCGCATCGTGCCCTTCATCCTTTCGGGCAAATTCCGACCTATCAAGACGGCGATCTCGCCCTATTCGAGTCGGGCGCCATCGTGTTCCATATCGCCGAGCGCCATGCGGGCCTGCTGGCGGACGATGCCAATGCCCGGGCGCGTGCGATTACCTGGATGTTTGCCGCGCTGAACACGGTGGAGCCGCCGATCCTTGAACTCGTCACCGCCAGGCTCCTGGAGAGCGACCAGTCCTGGTCCGCGCAACGCATGCCTATCCTCAAGAATCGCATCCGGAACCGGCTGGAAGACCTTTCCGGTCGCCTTGACCATGCCGACTGGCTCGATGGCGCGTTCAGCGCAGGCGACCTGATGATGGTGTCGGTGCTGCTCAGATTGAAAGCGTCGGGTATGCTGGACGACTATCCAAACCTCTCCGCCTATGTCGCCCGCGGCGAAGCGCGGCCCGCCTACCAGCGTGCTTTCGCCGCTCAATTGGGGGTCTTCACTGGGACGTTACCTCGAGAACACGACGCCTGACGAAACAAAGAAAGCGATGCGTGAAGTGATGCCGATGGCGTCCGCATAGTAAGGAGCATGTACCATGACTAAGATGCAAAAAATCAAACCCTGCCTGTGGTTCGAAGGTAACGCCCTTGAAGCGGCGCAGTTCTACACATCGGTCTTTCAGGACTCGTCCATCGACAAGGTCCAAAAGGCCCTGACGGAAAGTCCCGGCAATAAGAAGGGCGGAGTGCTGATGGTCGAATTCACGATCGCCGGCATGCAGTATCAGGCGCTCAATGGACCGCCCCATGACAGGTTCAACGATGCCGTTTCGCTGTCGGTGAGCTGCAAGGACCAGGCCGAGGTCGATCGCTACCGGGCGGCCTTGACGGCCAATGGCGGCGAGCCGGTTCAGTGCGGCTGGCTCAAGGACAAATTCGGCCTATCGTGGCAGATCGTGCCCAAGCGCATGTTTGAATTGCTGTCCGATCATGATCCCGCGAAAGGCGAGCGCGCCATGCAGGCCATGATGCAAATGGTCAAGCTCGACGTCGCGAAACTGGAAGCGGCGGCGGCCGGGTAGTAGTGCACCACAACAGCGTACCCTCTGCGAAAAAAATGTAGTCCGATGGAGACCAATCATGATCGCCTTGCAAGCCAAACCGCAGCACGTGACTGATCGCGACGCGCTGACGCCGTCGGCATCGCGCGCAATGACGTGGTGCGGATATGCCCTCAGCGGCATCGTCATCGCCTTCATGGCCTTCGATATAGCGATCAAACTCCTGGCGCTGCCGATCGTGCTCGACACCAGTGCGGCCCTGGGCATCACCGGTGGGGCCGACATGGCCCGGTTGCTCGGCGCGATCCTGCTCGTCTGCACACTGCTCTATGTATATCCGCGCACCGCCATCCTCGGCGCTGTGCTGCTGACGGGCTATCTCGGCGGCGCGGTCGCCACCCATGTGCGGGTCGGCAGCCCGCTCTTCACGCATATCCTGTTCGGGGTCTACCTTGGCATCTTCACTTGGGGCGGGCTCTGGCTGCGTGACGCCCGCTTACGTGCGCTGTTCCCCTGGCGCGGCTGAAATCTTTGGAGGCAACGATGTCATTCAAGGCCTATATCGACAACATCAAAGCCAAGACGGGGAAAACCCCGGGCGAGTTCAAGACGCTGGCCGCTGACAAGGGTTTCATTGTCAATGGCACACTTGATCCGAAGAGGAAGGTGGGCGATATCGTCGGCTGGCTGAAGGCCGACTTCGAACTTGGCCACGGACACGCCATGGCGATTATGGCCACCTTCAAAGGCAAACGGGACTAGTCCCCCGATTTGCCCGTGGACGGCAAGTGCATGTTCTGGGGCGGGTTCATCACTTTGGTCGAGGCAACAAAAAAATAGGTGGCGAATGTCGCCGTGTCGCTCAGCCATCCATCGGTGGGGCAACGGAGTTTCAAGAGTTTCAATAACTGGCGGCGAAACTTCAGAAACCTGCGACCGCCCGAAATCACTGTCCGGCGGTCGCACAACTTTTTATACTTTATGCCAGCGCAGCGGCTTGGTGCTCTCCCTGGCAATCACGCCCTTGGCTTCCAGGTCGAGCTGCACCGCCTTCTTCCACCAGCCCGCCTTGGCGCCGCCAGGGAACAGGTCTTCGGGCAGATGCGGTAGCACAGCGTCGCCGATTTCCGCCGCGGTCAGCCCAGGTGATTTTCGTGGAAGGATCTTGAGAAAGGCCCGTTTCATTGCACCGTACTTATCGGCATCTACGCGATAAGTGTGTCCAGGACTGACCACGTTTTCGATTTCGATCTTGTCGGTTTTCGACCCGGCCATCTCAGCTGCCCTTTCCATCCGTGAGCACCTTGTTCAAGGTTTCGGCGAAAGTATCCGCCTGGGCAAGATAACCGAGATGGTCACCTGGGAAAAGAACCGGCTGGACGCCGAGCTTGCCCGCAAGCGCAACACCAGCGCGATAGGTCAGCTGCCCGGCCGATTGTTCCCCGACTCCGATCACGATCCTGGGTTGGCCATGACGCAAAATGTCGACTTCGGGACGATACAGCGACAGCGGCAGCAGTCCGTGGCCAAAGAAGTAGTCGAGATTGCCGTTGATGCGGGCGAAGGTCGCCCCGGCCTCGGCGGATTGCGGCAGCGGCGGACCCGCATCCTTGGCGCCCGGCCCGCCGTCCATGCCGCTGATGGCCATGAAGGCCTGCATTGCCGCGCCGGCGCCGTCGCGCCGATAGATATCGTAGATGCGGTGATCATCGGCCAGCGCCGGTGCGGGATCGGCCAGCATCATGAGACACGGCGGCTCGTGCGCCACCAACACGCGCACGCGCTCCGGATGCCGTGCGGCCAAATTCAGCCCGACCTGGGCGCCGCCGCTGCTGCCAAAGACAAAGGCTGGACCCGGGCCAAGCGCCTCGATCAGGCGCGCGGCATCATCGGCCTGCTCGTCGAGCCGCAGATCGTCGGGCTTACCATCGAAGGCGCTGCGCGAATTGCCACGAGGATCGTAGGTCACGACAGTAAAGTGGCCTGCCATGGCGCGTGAGAGTTCGGCGAAAATACCGGCGTCAGTGGCGCCGCCAGGAATCAGCAGCAGCATGGGCCCGGACCCGCGCACCTCATAGTACAGCGTCGCGCCTGGCACCTTCAGCCTTGACGATTTGACGTCGTCGGCCAGGCTCACTGCTCCGCTGAACAGGACGGCGGCTGAGGTGGCGGCGGCCAAGAGAATGCGCTTCGACATGATAGGTCTCCTTGGTTACGAGGACATCCATGGTCGTTGCGCTGACCGCCAATTCGACAACTCCTGCGGAAAAATTCTTGCCGCGCATCACCTGGGCTCGGCGTGATGGGCTCGAAGGTCCGTTAACGAAAAATAGTTTGTCGCCACGTCGAATTTGATCGAAGCCTAGCGACAACTGCCACCAAGTCGCTTCTGAGAAAGGACCTTCGACATGCAGTATCATTGCCTGATCTATTTCGACCCCAAGGCCGTGTTCAACGACAGCCCGGAAGCCAACGCTATGCTCGCCGACATTGCGCCGCACACGGTCAAACTCAAAGCCAGCGGCCATTTCATCATGGCGCAGCCGCTGAACCTGCCTCAGGAGGCCATCACGGTCCGGATGCGGGACGGCAAGATGTCGACCACCGACGGTCCGTTCATGGAGACTAAGGAGATGCTAGGCGGCCTGGTGCTGATCGAAGCGTGCGACCTCAATGAGGCCGTTCGCATTGCTTCGGAGATGCCGCACGCGAGACTCGGCCACATCGAGGTACGACCAGTCATCGACTATAGCGGACCGCGTCCCAAATTATGAGCGAACCCGCCGCACGCGCCGCCCTGGAGTTGGTCTACCGCACCAACCGGCGACGCGTGCTGGCGGCGCTGATCCGCCTGTTGGGCAGCTTTGAGGCGGCCGAGGAGGCCCTGGCCGAGGCCTTCGCCGCGGCCGCCGACCAATGGCCGCGCGATGGCGTTCCGGCCAATCCCACTGCCTGGCTGGTCTCGGCTGGCCGCTTCAAGACCATTGATCGCTGGCGCCGGCATGCTCGGCTGGCGGAGGCCTTGCCCGAACTGACAGTGCCGCTGGATGCCGAACCGGAGACCACTGTGCTTGAGTCGATCCAGGATGACGAACTGCGCCTGATTTTCACCTGCTGCCATCCGGCGCTGCCCCCGGATGCGCGCGTGGCGCTGACCCTGCGCGAAGTCGGCGGGCTGACCACCGAGGAGATTGCTCGCGCCTATCTCACGCGTGCGCCGACCATCGCGCAGCGCATCGTCCGGGCCAAGACGAAAATCCGCGACGAAGCCCTGCCCTATCAGGTGCCGGATCGCGCGGCCTGGCCGGAGCGCATCGACAGCGTCCTGATGGTCATCTATCTGATCTTCAACGAAGGCTACGCCGCAACCGAGGGGCCAAGTTTTACCCGCGCCGATCTTTCGGCCGAGGCAATCCGGCTTGGCCGGCTGGTGGCCAGCCTGATGGACGAGCCCGAGGCGTTGGGATTGCTCGCCCTGATGCTAATGCATAAGTCACGGCGCGCCACGCGCATGACCGCGGCCGGCGACCTGGTTCTCTTGGAACGTCAGGACCGCGCGCAGTGGGATCGCGCGCTGATCGCCGAGGCCCAGGGCCTGATCGAACGATCCCTGACGTCGCGTCGCGTCGGTCCCTATTTGTTGCAGGCGGCCATTGCGGCCGTCCACGCCGCGGCGCCGAGCACAACCGAAACCGATTGGGCCGAGATCGTCGCGCTCTATGACGTGTTGCTGCGCGTCGACCGCTCGCCGGTGGTGGCCCTGAACCGGGCCGTCGCCCTCGGCATGCGCGATGGGTTCCGCGCGGGCCTCTCTGCCATCGAGCAGGTGCTCCGCGATGGCAAGCTCGACGCCTACCCCCTGGCCCACGCCGCCCGCGCCGATTTACAGCGTAGGCTGGGCCATACTGAAGAGGCGCAGGCATCCTATCAGCGCGCGCTCGAGCTGACGCAGCAACCAGCCGAGCGCCGATTTCTCGAGGCAAGGCTGGCGGAGGTCAGCGAGGGAACTCCGCGCCGAAGTCGTATGGACGACGGCGGTGTAGCAAAGTGATTGACGGGTAGTGTCAGGCATACGCCTCGCGGACCCATCGCAGTTGATCCAGCGCGAACTGCGGTTTGGTCTGGAATGTAATGTCTTCAGGCGCGCCGGCTGTTCTGCGGCGATCGCAATCTTCGGACCAAGTCTCAGGTAAATACAGGCGATAGGCCACCGGCAAACTGGCATGATGATTGGCGACCGATAAAGACACAGCGACCTGACAGTTATCCTGTTTGCCCAATTGGCCACAATATTGGCGCGCGCCTCCGACCGCATGCCGGCCATGCTTGGGCATGCCGTTCGCCGGGCGAATAGTACCCATCCATTCGCTTATTCCGGCTCACCATCGATAATCCAGGCCTCGACCGCTCCGTGACGCTCGATCTACGGCAGCACCAGCTCTTGCACCTTGGCCAGCACCCTGTCGTCCGACCAGCCGCCCGCGCCCACAAAGTGAAGCAGCGATTGGTGCTGGGCCGCCACGCGCTTCGGCGCCGTCACGGCCGCCATCGGTTCCACACTCTTGCGCTCGACCGGAAGCACCAGGCCGCTACAATAATCCTTCAGCGGACCGATGCGCGCCACGTGACCGATCACGCTGGAAATCTCGTTGAGATAGGCCTCAAATCTCTCCGCGCTGCTATCGCATTGCTGCCGATCCATGTAGCCTCCCAGCAAGTGAATCGGCTACATCGCAGATGTCTTGGCCGTCCGCGATGGTGGCAAAGTGACTCAGTACGAGTAGGATATCGACCCCCCTCAGGCGTGCGCGCGGTTTGCGGATCTAAGGCGGGCTCTTGGTGTTCGAACTCGGTGTCAATGTCGCCGAGGTTGCCGCAGACGGCTGATCGGGTTGATCTACCACAAGGCGCCGGCGACCGGATCTGGCTCTTTGAACCTCCACTGGCGCAGCCAGACGCCCTCCAGGAGAGATGTCATGATGAGAACCATCTTCGCCGTCATTGCCGCGGCCGCCATTATGTTTGGACTGGCGGGGCTCTGGACTGGCGTCCTGCTGCGCGACTTCATCGCGGCCAATATCAACTCTACCATGTTGCGCACTCCGCCCAACCTCATTCTGGTGTTCTTCGGCTATGCCGTGCTGGCAGTCCTCATGGCGCTGATTTATCGCAAAGTCGTTCCCGTCACCGCCTCGCCGGCCTGGAGCGGCTTGTGCTTCGGTCTGATTAGCGCCGTGTACTGGCTTATGCCCTACAGCTTGGTGCTGTTTGGCGTTTACAATTTCCCCTATGTCGTTCTGCCATTGGATTTTGCCTGGGCGCTGCTGGAACAGGGTATTGGCGGGTTGGTGATCGGGCTGATCTACGGCAAGACGCCCGCCAATGTATAAATCCACAACACTGCAACCAAAGTTCGAACTGGCCCAGACCGTCATGTCCAACACACTCGTTGGCTTGTTGCTTCCGGTGGCTGCGCTGTTGGCCCAAACCTTCGCATCGGGCCGCTTGGCTGTCACGCCGGCGGTGTGGCTGGCGCCGTTGTTGCTCCTTGTGCTGCTGGATCGCCTGCCGAATTGGCGTGGTCTTGCGCTCATCTATGGCGCCATCTTTGTTGCGTTCCTGTTGCAATGGGATGGCTACATTCCGGCGCCCCGGCCAATCTACGTTGCGGTCGCAGTTGGCTATGCGCTGGTGTCGACCCTTCCCTCCGCAGCCCATTTGCTATCGATCTTTATGCGCGGTCGAACCGATGCCCTGACGTTGCTGGCCTTTCCGGCGGCCCTGGTTCTGGTCGAATGGCTGACGCGCGCGCTCAGTCCCTATGGCAGCTGGGGCGCCACTGTTTATGCGTTGCCACGCAGCGAGGCGCTGTTGCAGCTTGGGTCGCTGTTCGGGTTGGCCGCTCCTGCCGCAGCAGTCGGTGGCGCGGCCGCTATCGGGGCGTGGCTCCTACGCGACGGACTGGGCAGCAACCGGAACCGCCGCGTGCTCGTTGCGCTGGCGTCAATTGCGCTGGTGGCGTGGAGCTGGGGTGCCTGGCGCGCCCGCACCTCCCTATCACTGCAACCGAGCGTCGCCGTGAGTACCGTGTTCGTGCCGATCTCGGACAAATCGATCATCTTTGGCGAGGTCGACTGGGCGGGGCAGGTTGGCAAACCGATGACCGCCACTGATCAGGTGTTTCTCGATCTCTATCTCCTGAACAAGACCATTCCCGCCGCACTGGAAAGCGACGTGCGCGCCTGGTTCGTGGCCAAACAAGAGGCCTTACTCGTTGCTTCGGAGCAGGAAGCGGCTCTAGGGTCCAAGCTCATTGTTTGGTCGGAGGGCAACGGCGTGGCGTTGTTCGATCAAGAGGCCGCCTTCATCGCTCGTGCGCAAGCGCTGGCAAAGTCTCGTGGCGTCGTGCTCGTCATGACACTGAACACCAAGCGCGTCGGCGAGACACTGAGCCAGAACAAAGCCCTGATCATCGATGCCGACGGCGAAATCCGCACCAGCTTCGGAAAAGCCAAGCCTGTGCCAGGCGCTGAAAACTCCTTTGCGGGGACTGGCATTGTTGCCGTGGTAACGACGGCCGTAGGACGCATCGCCGGCGTGATCTGCTTCGATGCCGACCACCCCGAGCTGATCCGCCAGGCCGCAATCGGCGGCGCCGACCTGCTGATTGTGCCCGCCTATGATTGGCCCGACATCGACCCGTATCATGCCGAAATGGCCGCCTGGCGCGCCAGCGAACTCGGATTGCCCATCGTGCGTAGCGCATCGTCGGGCCAATCTGCGGTGTTCGACGCCAAGGGCCGCCTGATCGCCGCCAGCGATGCCTTCGGGGCCGCCGGGCCAGCCATGCGTACGCGCGTACCGATCGGGCGCATACCGACACTTTATGCGATGATTGGCGACTTCGGCACGGGCGTGCCCGCAGTCTTGCTGTTGGCGGCCGCGTTCCTGCGTCGCCGCAATCGGGAGGTGTAGCCAGCCAATCTGGCACTGGGGGCTCGCGCGTCAGGCTGCAGGAGGTTTGGGAATGCCCGTCGAACCGTCTTCACCACAAACGATCCGGGGTCTAAGCGAGGCGGAGGCACTCATCCGGCAACAGACCGATGGCTTCAACGAGCTGCCCCGGGCCGAGCAGCGCACGCCGTTGCGCATTGTTCTGGAGGTGTTGCGCGAGCCGATGCTGTTGCTGCTGCTGGTTGGCGGGTCGCTCTATCTGCTGTTCGGAGATCTGAAGGAAGCCCTCATCCTGTTGGCTTTCACCATGTTGTCCGTGGTCATCACGGTGGTGCAGGAGTCCCGCACCGAAGGCGTTCTCGAAGCCTTGCGCGACCTCACCAGCCCTCGCGCCCTGGTCATTCGAGACGGGATTCGCACACGGATCGCTGGCCGTGAGGTTGTGCGTGGCGATGTTGTGGTACTCAACGAGGGCGACCGGGTGCCGGCCGATGCGATGCTCATCCGCAGTGACGATCTGCAGACCGACGAATCACTTCTTACAGGCGAGTCCGTCCCGGTACGGAAGATCGCCAAGACTAGGCACACGTCATCCGAAACTCCTCGGCCGGGCGGCGACGATCTACCTTCTGTGTTCTCGGGATCGTTGGTGGTGCGCGGCAACGGCATCGCCGAGGTGACCGCAACCGGCCCGCGGAGCGAAATCGGCAAGATCGGCAACTCACTGACCAGCCTTGAAACCGAGCCTCCGCGCTTGCGCGCCCAGACGCAACGGCTGGTACGGATCTTTGTCATGGTCGGCGGGCCGGTCAGCGTGCTGGTGGTGCTGTTGTACGGCCTGCTGCGCGGCGGATGGCTCGACGCCATGCTCGCCGGAATTGCCCTCAGCATGGCGATGCTACCCGAAGAACTCCCGATCGTTCTCACAGTGTTCATGGCCATGGGAGCCTGGCGCATCTCGCAAGCCCGCGTCCTGACACGGCGCGCGGCCGCCATCGAATCGCTGGGCTCGGCAACGGTATTGTGTACGGACAAAACCGGCACGCTTACTGAGAACCGCATGTCACTGGTTGAGTTCCAGATGATGAACGGCGAAACCTTCGGGCTTGGCACGTCGTCCGAAGCCGGGCTGCCCGACGCGTTCCGTGATCTCGCCCAGTATGGTATGCTCGCCAGCGCGGTCGAGCCTGTCGATCCCATGGATAAGGCTTTTCACACTGTCGTTCGCGCGCGACTAACGAATACAGAGCATCTGCACGACCCCAATTTGACACTCGTGCACAGCTATGGACTGCGCCCTGACCTGCTGGCCATGTCGCAGGTCTGGAAGGCCGGCGATGACAGCCAACCCAACATCGTTGCCGCCAAGGGCGCTCCGGAAGCTATTGCGGACCTCTGTCACCTGGATGCTGGCGCTCGGGCCGCCTTGTCACAAGCCGTCGACACCATGGCGGGCAAAGGCTTGCGTGTTCTCGGCGTTGCTCGCGCCACCCACGTTGGCGCCAACTGGCCGGCCTCCCAACACGATTTCGCTTTCGAACTGCTGGGGCTGGCGGGCCTCGCCGATCCGCTGCGCGCCAGCGTCCCCGCAGCCGTTGCCGACTGCCACTCCGCCGGCATCAAGGTGGTCATGATTACGGGCGACTATCCGGCCACGGCCAAGGCCATTGCCGCTCAAGCCGGCATTCAATCCGAGAGCACCCTCACCGGCGACACGTTGACGGCAATGAGTGACGCAGCGCTGGCCGAGCGCGTGCGGCACACAACAATCTTTGCACGCATCATGCCAGAGCAGAAGCTGCGCATCGTCAATGCCCTGAAGGCCGATGGCGAGATCGTCGCCATGACCGGCGACGGGGTCAACGACGCGCCTTCGCTGAAAGCGGCGCATATCGGGATCGCCATGGGCGGGCGCGGCTCGGACGTGGCGCGCGAGGCCTCGTCCATCGTCCTGCTCGACGACGACTTCGGCTCCATCGTCAAATCAATCCAGCTCGGCCGCCGCATCTACGACAATTTGCGCAAGGCCATCGGCTTTATCTTCGCCGTGCACGTACCGATCGCCGGACTGTCGCTGCTGCCTCTCCTGTTCGGGCTGCCCATTCTGTTCGGCCCTGTGCATATCGCCTTCCTGGAAATGGTCATCGATCCCGTATGTTCGCTGGTTTTCGAAGCCGAGATTGAGGAGGACGACGTTATGCGCCGGTCGCCCCGTCCGCCCAACGAGCCGCTGTTTTCAGGGTCGCAGATCGCCTGGAGCGTTTTCCAGGGAGTGGTGGCATTCGCCTTAGTGGCCGGCATTTACATCGTTGCGCTGCGGCGCGGACTACCGGAAACGGACGTGCGCGCGCTCGCCTTCTTTTCGCTGGTGATGAGCATCGTCAGTCTGATCTTCGTCAACCGCTCTTTCAGCGCGTCCATGCTCACAGCGTTGCGCCGTCCCAATCGAACCCTCATCTGGGTCCTCGCCGCCGTAGCCGCGATGCTGAGCCTGACCCTGCTCTGGCCGTTCGCCCGCGGACTGTTCCGCTTCGGGCCGTTACACCTGGATGATGTGGCTGTAACGCTTGGCGCCGGCGTTGTTGTGTTCGTATTGCTCGAAGTTCTCAAGCCGATTTGGCGCAAGAATTTTGATCAATAGTCGCGCACGTGCGTGGCTTTCTCAACTGGGACCGTGATTCAAATCAAAGCTACCCCTGCCCGCACTGTTATCGGTTGACGGTCTTAACCAACGCGTGGAGTTCAGGGTCGTGGTTAGACGAGATCTTCTGATCGGTGGCGGCGCCCTGGTGTTGGCAGGCGCCGGCGCGGCCTATGCCAGCGTGCGCCGCTTGGGCTCGATGGACGAGTACAATGCTTCGGTTGCAACCGCGCGCGCGCCACTGTCCGTCACTCCCGAAGTCACGGATTTCATTCGCTATGCAGCCCTTGCCGCCAACAGTCACAATACCCAACCGTGGAGGTTCAAAGTCACGCATGGCGCGATTGCCATTCAGCCTGACATGACCCGGAGGATACCTGTCGTCGATCCCGACGATCATCATCTTTGGGCAAGCCTCGGTTGCGCAGCCGAAAATCTGCAGCTGGCCGCTCAGGCTCGTGGACGGCCCGGTGAACTGCGGTTCGAGCCTGCCCATGATGGCGGGGTCGTGTTCGACTTCGGCACAGGATCGCCAACCGGTTCCCCGATGTTTGATGCGATCCCACGGCGGCAATCGACACGCTCTGACTACGACAGCAAGTCGGTGAGCACAGCCGACTTAACGGCATTGGCTGCGGCAGCCGCTATCCCCGGCGTTGATGTGGTTCTGATAACGGATCGTCCACGCATCAATCAGGTCCGCGATCTGATTGTGGCCGGAAACACCGCGCAGATGGCGGACCCCGCGTTTGTCCGTGAGCTGAGGGCATGGCTCCGCTTCAATCCACGCGCGGCGATTGAGACCGGGGACGGATTGTTCAGCGCTACAAGCGGCAATCCGATCCTCCCCGACTGGTTGGGCCTAAGCCTATTCGACTGGGTCTTCAAGGCCGATGCCGAGAACGCCAAATATGCCCAGCAAATAGCCACTTCAGCAGGCCTAGCGGTGTTTGTGTCACAAAAGGACGACCGGGAGCACTGGGTTCTGGCCGGGCGCGCTTGCCAGCGCTTTGCCTTGCAAGCCACCGCGCTCGGGCTGAAAGTCGCATTTGTCAATCAACCTGTCGAAGTCGCCCGGTTTCGCCCAGAACTGGCGGCGCTTGCCGGCATGCCAGGCCGCCGGCCCGACATCGTCATGCGGTTCGGATACGGCGCGGCGCTGCCGTACTCGGCCCGCCGGTCTGTTGAGGCGGTGTTGGCATGAGCACCCAATGGCTGAAGCGTCATCCTCTTTTTGTTGGCATCTCAGTTGGACTCGCGACCGTCGTACTAGTGATCTGGTGGCGGTTCAACGCAGACATCCAGCAAGCCCGTACCCGCATTGCTCTTGGCAGCGTACTGATCGAAACCCGCTGTGGCCCCATCGAATACCAGCAAGCTGGTACAGGTGTCCCACTGTTGGCGGTCCACGGCAGTGGTGGCGGCTACGACCAAGGCATGGCCTTCGCCGCTCCGCTGGTGAACAGGGGCATCCAGGTCATTGCGATGTCGCGATTCGGTTACTTGCGCACACCAATGCCTGCCGATCCGTCGGCCGAGGCACAAGCCGATGCGCACGTGTGCCTGCTGGACGCGCTCGGTATCAAACAGGCCGCCGTTATGGGCGGCTCGGCAGGTGCGCCGTCGACGCTTCAGATGGCCATTCGCCACCCGGACCGGGTCAGCGCACTTATTCTGCTGGTACCGCTGGCGTACAAGCCACCGACACAGACCAACTCCGCCCCGCCGCTGCCGCCGTGGGTAGAGACCACGATGATGTCCGTGATCGGATCGGACTTTCTATTCTGGTCGGCCATACACCTGGCGCGTGACCAAGTGATCAAGGTTGTGTTGGCCACACCGCCCGAACTGTTGGCGACCGCCAGTTCGAAGGAACGGGCCCGGATCAATTCCATGCTCGATAGCATCCTGCCGGTGTCCGCCCGTGCTGAGGGTTTGCGCAGTGACAGTTCGGTCGGCAAGCAACTGACAGCAGCGCGCTTAGACCAGGTTCACGCGCCGACACTGATTATCAGCTCACGTGACGACGGTTACGGCACCTATGCCAGTGCAGAATATACTGCCAGCCAGATTGCTGGAGCAAAGTTCATCGGCTTCGAAACAGGCGGGCATACGTGGGTTGGCCACGACGACGACGTCATGGACGCGATTGCGCACTTGCTCACGACTGGTGATCAGAAAACCGAGCCATGACAGGGTCGCGCAGATGAATGATCATTTGGCCGTTTGAAAGAAGGGACGTCAAATGTCTGAGGTCAACTATCAAGACCGAACGCGCCTTCCAGCTGACGTCTACGACCTAGCTATTCGTCTGGGCGCCAATCCCGCACTGAACAGGTCATCCGTCAAGCTACACCAGACTGGGCAAATGAAGGAGATCGGCGCGCCCAAGTGGATGTCATTCTCTGCGATACAGTCAATGGCGACGCGGACCTGCGCCTTTGACTGGCGGGCGCGAACCGGCCTCTTCGGGATGATCAGTGTACGCGACGCATTTGTGAATGGTGAGGGACACCTTGCCGTCAAGGCGCTCGGCATAATTCCAATCATCGGCGCCACAAGTTCGCTGCAACTGACGCGGGGAGAACTGATGCGTTATCTCGCGGAGCTCGCCTGGGCGCCCGACGCGATCCTGTTCAATGATGACCTGCGCTGGCGCCAGGAAGGGCCCGATAAGCTGGCCGTAAGCGCGGGCATGGGCGACACCGCCGCCGAAGTTATCCTGAACCTCGACACGGAGGGGCGGATCGCCGGCTGTTTTGCTCCTGATCGTGCGCGTGCGGTCAAGCCGCCCTATCTGTTGACACCCTGGCGGGGCCACTTCAGCGACTATCGCCGCCACAATGATATGTTGATCCCGTTCGCCGCCGAAGTCGCCTGGGAGATCGATGGGGTCGAGCACGTGTACTTTCAGTGCACTGTCGACGACTGGCAGACGTTGGGCGACAGCAACTGATTTACATCAAGGATTAACGGTAGACTTCAGGCTTTCTGACTACAGGCGCCACGCCATTTTGCGAACATTGAGTGTTCCACCGATCGCCCAAAAGTCCGAGAGATCCATCATGAGTGAGGCCAACCATTGGGATGCGATCATGATCGGCTCGGGGCTTGGGTCACTTTCGGCCGCCGCCGCGTTCGCCAATCGTGGCAAGCGTGTTCTCGTGCTCGAACGCCTGGCCAATTTCGGTGGTGCGGCGACCGTCTACCGGCACGGCGCGCTGACCATGGAGGCCTCGCTGCATGAAACCGACGGCGATACGGTGTTCGGCCCCACCAGCGCCTTCGCCCGCCTTGGCCTGACCGGCAGCGTCGAGGCCGTCGCCACGGACGTCTTCTACGAGGCGCGCGGCGGCGCTCTCAGTGCGCCGGTGCAAATTCCCGCCGGTCTCGACAACGCGCATACCTCGTTGCTTCGTTCGCTTCCCGAGGCTAGAGCGCCTTTGGACGCCTACTTTCGTGAATTGAAACATCTTTACCGTACGCTGCATGATTTCGAGGACATGGGCTCGTTGAGCCCGTCGGCCCTTCTCGGGCTGCTGTTCTCCGGTCGCCTGTTCGAACTCATTGCCGACGCGCGACGGACCGTCTCGGAGCGGTTTGACGCTGTGTTCGCCGGCAGCGAAGCGGCCAAGTTCGCCCTTGGCGCGCCGCTCGCCTATTTCGACGATGATCCCGCCAAGCTTTCGTTTCTGATGTTTGCTGGCGTGTGGGCGCGCTACGTCGAGAGCGGATCTTACTATCTCAAAGGCGGCTCGCGCGCGCTATCACTCGCGCTGCTCAAGCGCGTGAAGGACAACGGCGGCGAGGCCCAGCACAAATGCGATGTGGTTTCGATCCTGCTTGACGGCGATGGCCATGCCACCGGAGTAGCCTATGTAGATCAGTCCGGAGAGCGTCGCGAAGCACTGGCGCCGATCCTGTTTGCCGGCGCCGCGCCAATTGATCTTGCTCAGATGCTGGCTGAAAACAAGCGAGCGGAGTTTGCCAAACACTATGTCAAATACGAACTTTCGATTTCCTTGTTTACAGTCTCACTCGGACTATCCCGGCCGGCATCGGAGTTCGGCGTCGCCGCCTATTCCACCTTCGTCTATCCCGACGCCATGCAGCGCTATGCTGATTATCCGCAGGCAGCAGAGGTGTTTGGCCGCGAGCCGTCTGGCGCGGTGCCGCCCTATGTGATTGCCGACTACGGCCGCTTGGACACCGGCCTGCGTCAGCCGCAGGACTTGCACCTTGTTTCGCTGTGCGGCGTTGATCGCCTCGCTTGGTGGCATAGCTTGGACGAAACTGCGGAATTGTCCCGCCGCAAGCGGTGGATCGATGCGCTGGTTGCCGATGTCGACCGGCGTTTTCCCGGCATTGCCGGCGCCGTCGTACAAGCGGAGATCGCCACCGCTAGAACGATGAAAAACCGCCTTGGGACGCCATCTGGCGAGGTCTATGGGTTCCGTCCGACCCCGTCGCGCTTGTTCGGTCGGACGCCAAGCGCCGCAACATCGATCAGAGGCTTGTGGTTGAGTTCCGCCTTTACCTTGGCCGGCGGCTATACCGGCGCGATGCAGGGCGGTTTGATGGCCGCGGATGCCGCAATCAACAGCGCCAGGACATGAGCTGACTCAGTCTTGCTGCAGGCGTAAAAAATTTGCTCACGATGCCTTAGAGTGCCTGCCGGTTGTTGCACAGTCTTTCGCTACCAATACCTCCCGCGGACTGGGGCGTTTTCGCGTCCCGCGGGCAACTTCAGGGACCATAAGAATGCAAGACCACCTACCGTGAGCGCGACGGCACCAATGACGGCCCAAACCGGAGAAGGGCCCTGAATGGCGACACAATCGGCAAAGCACAGAATTGGACGCAAACGAACAATCCCTAAGCCTTGGAGCAGCCAGAGCCCGCCCAGCAAAGCGAAAATGATGCCGAAAACCCTACCGACTATTTTCACCTGATTTGTCCTTTTTGCGGTGCGCCCACGCGCATCATGGTCGCCAAACGACTCAATGCGACATCAGGATCGGAATGGTGGTCTGATCGAGCATGCTGCGAGTGGCGCCGCCGAACACGATCTCGCGGATGCGCCAGTGTCCGTAGCCGCCCATCACGATCAGGTCGCACCCGTGTTCTTTTGCCTGCGCCAGGATTTCGGCGGCAACGTCTGCGCCCGATGCCGTGGCTTTGGCCACGCTGCAACGCACACCGTGGCGCTCCATCGTGGTGGCTATGCCCGAGGTCGGCGCTGCAGCTTCGTCAGCACCCAACCACCCGCCTTGGCTGGCCGGCTCGGCCGCCAGGATACGGACGCTCTCGGCTTGTTGCAGAAACGGCATGGCGTCGAAGGCCGCACGGGCCGACTCGCGGCTGGCATTCCAGGCCAACAACACTCGCTTGCCGACCGTCGATGCAACACTGCTTGTGGGCACAACGTACACGGGACGACCCAGCCCAAGCATCACCTGTTCGGTCATGGCGATGCCATCGATCAGTGTCATGGATCTGTCCGGCTGCGCCAAGATCATCAGGTCCGCCTCCCGGCCGTGGCGCATGACGACGCTGGCCACCGGCTCGGAATTGGCTTCGACCTTGCGCCATTCCACGGGTACGCCCTCACCTGTGATCGCCTTATTGAAGGTTGCGCCAATTTGCTTCGCGTCCGCCTGGTACGCTTGGCGCTGCGCCTCGATCAACTCGCCGGTTGCCTCGTAAGCCATCGACGCCGGCATGAAGGCATTGGGGACCACATGCAGGCCGATCAAGTGCGCAGAAAAGAGCTTTGCAACGGCAATGGCGGCTTTTGTGACGCTGAGCGTCTGTGCTTCGGTGTCGAGCAGTACAAGAATGGTTTTGATTGGCATGTCCGTCTCCCGGTGACTGTCAGTTGGGTTTCGTGTCCCGAACGGCTCACACAGCCCGATCCCCCGAGGCGACGTCCTCCAAGGCCCGGCCATCGAGTATGCGAATGTGGCCGAGATGGCGCGAGATGATGTTGCCGATAGTGAGTTTGGTGAGAGTCCGGCTGATTGTTTCGGTCGTCAGCCCAAGAAAATCGGCAATATCACAGCGCGTCATGGGCAGCTCGATACGGTCAGCGGAGCGCAGGGCACGCGTATTGCGCTCCGACAGACCCAGCAGAAAGGTCGCCACTCGCTCGGACGCATTCAACCTACCCACCGTCATGAGCAGATCCTGCGCGGTCGCCAACTCCTGCGATATGGCATCGTAGAGCCGCATGCCAAGATGGGAGTCTTCTCGCGCCATACGATGCAAGGTGATGGCCGGCAGCGCACGCACCTTCGCCTTGCCGCTGCATTCGGCAGAACACTGATGACGGATGCCAGCGCCAAGACCGACCATATCGCCGCTGATGGCAAAGCCTGTGACTTGCCGGCGTCCGTTCGGCAGCAATCGGTAGAGCACGAAGGCGCCCTCGATCACCTGATAGATGTTTGATTTGGCCTCACCCTCCCGGAACAGCTGCTCGTGGGACTTGAGCGTCCGCATGGGAGCAAGCGCGAGGTGATCCGAGATGCTATCGACCGACTGCGCGTGACTTGAAGGATAGGCTGGAACTCCATCACTAGGTCCGATTGAATGGGCAACCGCGTGAATCATCAACATGCTGCGCTCCTCCGCGTTGTCCCTTTGGGGCCAACCCATAGGAACGCGCAACACCGGGGGTTGGTTCCGTGCATATGCCGGTATTGCAACCGAGCGCGAGCGCGTGTCGTGATCGAATGCTCGAACCGAGGCCATGAGAATTCGAAGCTGAGACCGGATGATTGATCCACGTCAACGCCGAGTGAGGTCTCACGGCCACTTATTGAACCCAGTCGCGCCCCGTCCACGGAGGATCTGATGTCGCTGAAACAACCTCGAACCTGGATCCTGGTCGCCGACAGCGCCCGGGCGCGCGCCGTGGCCTGGGTCGGCCGTGACGAGCCGCTCCAACAGGTGGAGGGGTTCGACATGCGCTTTCATCATGAGTATGCTCACGACATGATGAGCGAGCGGCCGGGGCGAACCCACGAATCTCACGGCGCGACGCGCCATGCCATCGAACCCCATGTGGATCCGGTGCGCCAGGCTGAACATCGCTTCGCCGAATCCGTCGCACAAGCGCTGGACGAACGCCTCGCGCGCAAAGAGTTCGACCGCTTTGTGCTGGTGGCGGGCCCAACCATGCTTGGCGATCTGCGCGCGGCCTTCTCAGCCGGACTGCATGCCATTGTCCATGGCACAATAGATAAAAATTTTACCCACTTCACGAACACTCAGCTGAAGGATCATCTGCTCGCAGCAGAGATGATATGACGACCCGCGCCCAGGTCACGCTAGGTCTGTCACGACACACCCCAGGCATCGGACGTCTATCGCAAAGGAGACCACAAGATGGCATTCGAGGACATCAAGGCGCAGATCGCGATGCTGCTGGCTGACACGCAAGAGCAACCGG
Organism: Hyphomicrobiaceae bacterium; assembly: GCA_031393505.1. Classification (GTDB taxonomy): domain Bacteria; phylum Pseudomonadota; class Alphaproteobacteria; order Rhizobiales; family Hyphomicrobiaceae; genus JANYHF01. The sequence goes on from JANMVX010000081.1 coordinate 29,413, forward strand.
AGAACCTGCACGCTGTCTACCAGAAGGTTATGCAAGAAATCAATGAAATGAAGGCTTTTGGCATGCCGTTGCCCGAAGACCTGGTTGAACTTGAGCGCGCCCTTGAAGAACGATTTTCGCAAGACTTGTCCAAGACTTAGTTTTTTCGGAGAACACTCATGCCGACCATCGAGCAGGAGCGCCTGGCTTTGAAAGGCTCACGATTTGTGCGCGCTCTCTATTTGATTTTCTTTCTTGTCGCCTTCGGTGTCGGAGAAACCGTTCTTGGTCTGCTCGCCGTGGTGCAGTTCATCTGGCTGCTGGCGACTGGTGAGCCGAACCGGAACTTGTCTCGGTTCGGCGTGTCGCTCGCCCGCTGGTTCGCCGACGTCGTCCGCTACCTCACCTGCGCCAGCGATGTGATGCCCTTCCCCTGGAAGGACTGGCCAGCCGCCGACTGAACCGCCCCGCCTCAAATGCCAGGGCGGTCGGATAGGGCCGTCCGGCAGATGGTTCAGGTTGTGAACGGTCATGCCATCAATGCGCCTGGATACTGAATTCTGCCGAACACTAGGACGACAAAATCCCCAGCCACCATGATTTGGCGATGGCCGGGTATTTTTAGTTGTTCGTCCATAACCGGCGGAGTTACTTCACGGTGAGGGTGGTCCACATTCCGGACATGTAGTGACCCGGCACGTTGCAATAAAGTAGATAGGTGCCTGGCTTCAGAGTGATCTTGAGTGAACCTGTCTTGCCCGGATCGAGTTCCGATACTTCGCCCACATCGCCTGCCTTGTCCTCTTCGACGCGGTTCTCATTGGCATTGAAAGGCATTGGCTTGCTGGGATCCGCGACCAGCGCCACGATCATTTCGTGCACCACTGTCTTTGAATCATTCGAAAGCTCGAAGGTCACCTCGCCAGCCGGCACCGTCGCGGGATCGGCCTTCAAGGCCATGGTCGCCTTGCTCATATCGCCTGCCATCGCCATGCCCAGCTTCATGGTCAGGTCGATGTCGGCAGTGGTATCGGTCACTGATACCTTGACGACGTAACCAGCCGCTGTTGCTGGGGCAGCACTGGCGACTGCGGCCAGCAACAAAGCTGCGGCCAGCGCGCTGTGCTTGACAAATTTCTTCATGATCCGATCCTTTGCGAGGTTTTGTTGCGGTTCACCTGCCGTGATACCGCCGCCGACGTCTCAGCTATCCGAAGGCTGAAACCAAGATGGGCCGCCGCAGCCCGCACACATTGATCAGGGTCAAGCATTTCCAGATCAACTGTTTCTTTGGCGTCGTTTGACGCTCTCTACACTTTTGGCTTTTCGTCCATCAACTCCTTCAATTTCCGAGCTTCCCAGTTTGACGACAGGCCGAGACGATGGCCGAAAACGCCAAAGGCGTGGCCGATCACGCCGATACCCCAGCCCAAGAACACCCATTGCACCCAGTACGGAGGACCTGCCCACAGATTGACCGTCAGCAGACCGAGCAGCACCAGGACAAAGACCGTCGCGTGGACGTAGAAGCCTTTGAGCCGGGCGATCTGTCGCTTGGCGTTGCGAAACTTTTCCTCATTGTCCATGGCCATCGCTCCCGTACGAGACGCCGGCACACGCGCCGACAACCTACCTGAACCGGCGCCAGATCGTTCCGCGTTGCGCTGAATCAAATGTCGGGAACTTTTGCGCCCTACTCGCGTTTATGTCCCATGACCCTCATCCCCAGCCGCCGCATCGTATTGCTCGGACTGCCGCTGCTGGTTGCTAGCTGTGCCTCGTCTCCCCAGCTTGCTTCGCAGGTTGACTTGCGGCCGCTGGCGTTGGCGGACAGTGCATCTCCCTACGGGCCAATCGTCGACGAGCCATTTCCGGTGCGGGCGCTGGATCTCAGCAAGATCGATGCGGACCTTCTGCGTCAGCAGGTTACCTACAACGGCCCATTCGCACCAGGGACCGTCGTCGTAAGCATTCCGGAACGGCGCCTGTATCTGGTGCAGCCGGGTGGCTCAGCGCTACGCTACGCGGTTGGCGTGGGTCGCGACGAAGCGCTCAACTTCCGTGGCTCTGCTTTCATCGGGCGCAAAGCGGAGTGGCCGACCTGGACGCCGACGGCGAGTATGATCCAGAGCATCCCCCGCTACAAGGACTACGCCGGCGGCATGCCGGGCGGCGCCGACAACCCGCTCGGGCCGCGCGCGCTCTATCTCTACCGCGACAATCAAGATACACACTTTCGGCTGCACGGCACCACAGACCCTAGAAGCATCGGCAAGGCGGTGTCCAGCGGATGCATCCGATTGTTCAATCAGGACATCATTGATCTTTATGATCGGGTGCCCGTTGGCGCTCCGCTCGTGGTATTGCAAGGTTGATCGTGGAATTTCGACACTTTACGCGATCTTGGCGAACAAAGTGTCAGGTGTCTGTCACGCTGAGATCGATGCCCCGAAAGAACACTTATGAACGAAAAAACTGAACATTTGGTAGACCACAACGAGGTAACAACCCGCGTCGAAGGCTCGGAGACACGTTATCGCAACATCGTCGAAGGCACGTTGCACGGTATCGTCATTCAGCAGCAGGGCCGCATCGTCTATGCCAATCCAGCCATGGCGAAACTGTTCGGTTATGCCAGCCCGGGCGCAATGATCGGTTTGAGTACCTTCGAGGATCTGGTCGCCGAAGACGAGCGGCCGCTGTTGCGCGCACGCACCTCGGCCGTCTACCAGGGCGACCAGGTCCAGCCGCATCCGGGCTGGCAAGGCCACCGCCCCGACGGCCAGGCGATCTGGGTGTCCTCAACCGCCCAACTGTCGGAATGGCAGGGGCGCCCCGCAATCACGTCTTTCTACATCGACATCACACAGGAAAAGCGATCCGACGCGCGCCTTCGCGCCAGCGAGGCGAACCTCCAGCTCGGCATCGCCATCGCCGGCATCGGCCTCGGTTCCATGGACTATCTCGCCAATACCATCACCTTGGACGCGACCGCTGCCGCGCTGTTTGCTCTACCAGCCAATACGCCTATGCCCCGCGCCGACGTACACGCCCGGTTTCACCCCGACGATGCGCCCGGCCTACTGAGCAAAATGGCAGAAGCTCTCGACCCGAACGGCTTGGGTTTCATGGCCATTGAGCATCGTATCGTCAGGCCGGACGGCTCAATACGCTGGCTGAGTGCAAGCAAACAGATCGAATTTGCGGCCTCGCACGCGGCAGGACCAAGGCGCGCCACGACTGGCCTGCTCGCGTTGGTCGACATGTCTGATCACGCCGCCTCCGAGGAAATGACCCGCCTGTCAGAACTGCGATATCGTCGGCTGTTTGAAGCGGCGCAGGACGGCGTTCTTCTCCTCGACCCTGTCACCTGCAAAATCACTGACGCCAACCCGTTCATGTGGGACCTGCTTGGCTATCCGCGCGAGCAGTTGGTCGGCAAGCAACTCTATGAGATCGGTCTGCTCAAAGATGAAGTCGCCAGCCGCGACATGTTCGAGAAGCTGACACAGACGCACCAGGTCCGCTATGAAGACTTGCCGCTCAAAGCCCGGAATGGGCAAATACGCGAAGTAGAAGTTGTCGCAAATCTCTATGACGAGAATGGCCAGTCCGTCATTCAGTGCAATATCCGAGATATTACCGAGCGCAAGCGGGTCGAGGAGCACAACAAACTGCTCATGTTTGAAGTCAATCATCGGGCTAAGAACCTGCTATCTGTTGTCCTTTCTGTGGCCCAGCACACGGCCCGGGATGGCATTCCGGCGACCTTTGTCGCGCGACTGTCCGAACGCATTCAAGGCCTCGCGGCCAGCCAGGACCTACTGGTCAAAAATCAATGGCACGGCGTCGAATTGATCGATCTGGTCGAAGCGCAGCTTGCTCACTTCAAGGATCTCATTGGCACGCGCGTCCTAATCGACGGGCCGCCGATGAGACTTGCGCCGGCCACGGCCCAAGGCATCGGCATGGCGCTGCACGAGCTTGCCACCAACGCGGGAAAATACGGCGCATTGTCGAACGACACCGGGTACGTTCGTGTCTCCTGGCAAGTCAGTCCGCTCGCCACTCCAACGTTTTCAATGTCTTGGCTGGAAGAGAGCGGCCCGCTTGTTCTACCCCCGACCCACAAGGGATTCGGTCAAACCGTCACCGGCCGCATGGTTGAAGCGGCGGTCAACGGCAAAACCGAAATCAGCTATTTCAAGAGTGGGCTATCTTGGCGCTTGCACGCACCTCTGATCGACACAGCGGAGAAGCGCAATGTTACAGCAGCAGTGCACCATCTCGTCAAATAACGCGTCGTGAGATCCCCATGCCCCGCCGGCGCCTCGGCGCTGGTGGGCATGGGTCGTTTTTGGAAGTTTACTTGGCCTTCAACACTTGGCCACGAATCTCGCCATCCTTGTGGGCGGCGGTATGAATGTTGACATACCACTTTCCGGCTACAAGCTCAGCGGCCTGCGCATCCGTGATGATCGCCGACCCGGCCAATGGATCGGCTGTTCCCTTGATTGGGACGGCCACACCGGCATTTGCGCCAGCATCCGCCGGCCCGTGGAAATGCGCTGCCGTGGCATCGCCGGATAGGCCTGAGAATTTGACGGTCCAGGTCAGAGTCTTGCTAGCGGCGTCGTAGGTCACGTCGGCAGTGCCGGTTCCCTTGCTGTCATTCGACGGGACCGAGCTGGCTGCAGACAGATCTGCCTTTAGGGCTACAGTCTCAGCAATAGCCGGAGCCGCCACAAAGGCGATGGCGGCTAACGTCAATCCGGCTACTGCAGCGCTTAGAGTGTTTATGCGCATTCTGTTAAACTCCAGGTTTGGAAACTCTTCTCACACAGTCTGATGAGGTGCTAACGGCGAGGGCCGCCGGCCATAATCGCCAGCCTCTCGACGGTCCATAACGCTCCCCATGGGATAAAGGTTCCTTTTGTCACGAGTTTTTCAATTCGACACAATCGACCAGATGAACTCGCGGCCAGAACTGACTGGAACCTATATCCGCCGGTCGCGTTTCCTTGCCAGGGTCCATAGGGTTGCCCTTTGGACGTCTGGTCCCACAATAGGAATTCAGTCATGAAACATGTACTCACATTGGCCACAGTGGCCTTGACCCTGTTTGCCGTGCCGGTGCTTGCCGCATCGACGACACCTGATCCAGCGGTAACCGCTCCCGCCGGGGCGGCTCCTGCTGCCGGCACGACCGACTCATCCGTGCCGAAGGTCGTCATCCCAGAAGCTGAAGGCCCGGCCGCGACGACGACTGCGGCCGGCACTGCGCCGCCCAAAGTGATGGCCGCTCCTGCCGCGGCAAGCACGCAGGTGTTGTGGTACAGCCAGAGCAAGGATGAAATGCGCGCCAGCAAACTGATCGGGGCCGCCGTGAAAAATCCAGCTGGCGAGACCATCGGCGACGTTAACGAGGTGCTCTTTGACAACACCGGCAAGGTCAACGCGGTGGTGGTCGGGGTCGGCGGTTTTCTCGGGATGGGCGAGCGCGAAGTGGCCATCACCTTTGGCTCGCTGCGCATGGCGCCCGGCGACGACGACGGCCGCACCGTGATCACGATCGACGCGACAAAAGAAACGTTGAAGAGTGCTCCGGTCTGGACATGGCCAAGGGCATAAATGCTGGTTGACGCACAGGTGGATTGGTCCCGGCACAACCTGTCGGGGCCTTTTTTGCCGATGCTCGTTCCGCACGCAGATCTGTTACCGAGGCCAACGTCGTGGCAATGGCCCAAACGAAACCGTCTTGAGGGTAACCCACGGCTATCGATGCGCTCAGCGCCTGTTTGATCATCCGCTCACAGACCATATGGCCAGGGCCGTTTCTCGCGGGTGGCGCAACAACAGGCTCGCCGCGCTCCGTCTACGTCTTCTGAAAATTGGGGCCGGGCGGTTCGGGCTTGCATAGGCGCAATGATCCGGCGCGCGAGCTGCGCGGCCATGGTCAGACCCAAGCTCAGAAGGCTTGGCGCAGGATGGCAAAGGCCCCCAAATGGCGGCGCTACCGCTTCGCGACTACAATACTTGCCGATATTGACTTTGGAGTGGAACCGTATGCTTGCCACTGAGTTATTCAGCCAGAGCCTGGCAGACGTCCCCCGTCCTCAGCCAGCCTCCTGCCCGCGGCGCTCCCGCAAAGCGCCGCGGGCATTCTAATTTTTGGCAACCTATGCAATCGCCCGCTGCCGTTGAGGCAATTGGGCGCGCATGCCAAAGAACAACGCTTGGCTGATGACCGCGCGGACCATGTTCGATTCGAATGGCTTCGTAATCAGAAATGTCGGTTCCGGCCTGATTCCCGTGAGCAGACGTTCCGGAAACGCCGTAATGAAAATAACGGGCACATCAAACTCCAGCAGAATGTCATTGACGGCATCCAGCCCGGAGCTGCCATCGGCAAGCTGGATATCAGCGAGAATCAGCCCGGGCCGATTGCTCCGTGCGGCCGCGACGGCTTCGCCGTGGGTACGCGCCATCCCCGTGACCCGATGACCAAGACTCTGCACCAAGCCTTCCAGATCAATAGCAATCAACGGTTCATCTTCGATGATCAGGACATCGGTCGCAACCTGCTCGGCAATTTCCTGGCCGGCCTGGTTGATGAGATCAGTCACTGTTTCGGCTGGCGCATCAAGGATGGAGGCAACCTGGGCACTGGAAAACCCCTCGACCGACGTCAACAGGAACGCTTGGCGTGGCAGCGGCGTTATGGATCCGAGTGTTCCGTCCGTTGCATGACCTTCCTCGGCGTCAGAGCCGGACGATCCCCGGTTCAATTCGACCGAGTTCCATACTTTCAGGAAGGTCCGGTAAAGGGCAACCCGCGGTTCAACATCGATGGGAAAACGATCAGGAGCCGCCACCAAGGCCTCCAGAACCTCAACTACGTAAGAGTCTCCGCCCACTTGGCTGCCAGTGAGCGCGCGCGAAAACCGCCGCAGATATGGAAGATGCGGCGCAATGCTCTCGGAAATTGACATGTCGTCTGTCCTCACTGATTGTGGCGTGCCGGGTGCGAGACCACTCCCCCGAACCAAGCCAAAACGCGACATCGCCAGAATAGTTCCACGCAGCTGGAACTTTTCATGAGGGAGTGCGTTTTGCAAGGATGGATGATCGGAATTAAGCGAATCGGGAAGATGATAGGCGGTGTGGCGGCAGGCCCGTTCTGGCAGCTATTCAGCCGCGTCAAGCGTGACGCGCAAACTGCTGAGTTCCAGAGGGAAGGTATGTCCGATGACCAAAGTGAGTGGGAAGCCGAAGCGGGGCGTTGGAGATCCTTCGGTTGAGTCTGGAACACGTGGCTCAGTGCACGGCGGCAAAGATAACACTATGCAGATTTCTCAAGGTAATGGGGCAGACGATCCCGGTCCGGTGCCGGTCGTCGGCGAAGACATCCAGAAGCATTTGGGTCGGAAACTCAAGGCATCCTACGATGACTTGGTCCGCCAACCGGTGCCAGATAAGTTTCGCCAGCTCCTGGAGGAATTGGAGCGTCGGGAGAAAAAGCAGTGACCGGAGGGCCGCAATCCCTACGTGATGAGTTGGTGCGAGCCATTCCAAACCTACGGGCGTTTGCCACATCACTGTGCGGGAATTCGGCACGCGCCGATGATCTGGCGCAAGAGACTTTGATGAAGGCGTGGGACAAACTGGCGACATTCCAAGAGGGCACGAACCTGAAGGCTTGGCTGTTCACCATCCTACGCAATATTTACTTTTCCGAGCAGCGCAAGCGGCGGCGCGAAGTCGAAGACGCTGATGGCCAACTGTCAGCTCGGCTTGCGGTGCTCCCCGAACAACTCGGTCATATGGATGCCTGCGATTTCCTCGACGCCCTGCTACAGCTCCCGTTTGATCAGCGCGAAGCCCTCATTCTGGTCGGCGCCGAGGGCTTTTCCTACGAAGAGGTAGCCGCCATTTCCGGCTGCGCTGTCGGCACCATCAAAAGCCGGGTCAACCGCGCCAGGCAGCGGCTAACCGCGATCCTCGGCCTGACGCATGCATCAGATTTTGGTCCGGACCAAATGTCCGAGGCGGTCATTGCGCATGGGCCGCTGGTGCGCACCAAGTAGTGCCGTGCAGTACCCGGCACAACTGTTTCAGTCATGTCATCGATGCATTTTTCATTGTTATTCAATGACATGGAACCGCTTTGCGATTCGCGCGTTTACGTTGCATCACTTGCGGCGTTCAATGGCGTGCACCTCATGTTCCAGATACCGAAATACCACCGTCAACGCCGCTCGGTGTTGTCAGACTCATTTTTGGCGATAGTAGCAATTTCAGTTCTCACTCAGTTGGCTTTGATTGCATCAATTTGGTTCTATTTCTCAGCATATTAAGCATTTGAATCACGCACCGCAAAAAATTTCTCGCCGCGATGGAACAAACTCCCAGCAACTGTGTTTATTGCAACGTCAGCTTACAATCATTGGCAAAACCGGAGTCTAAAAATGCAAATTTATAGCAAAGTTTATGACAATTTCTCACAAGCAGAACGTGTCGTGCTGGATCTTCAGGACGCTGGCGTGCTGTCGAGCGACATCAGTTTGGTGGCCAACAGAGCCGTTAGAACCGGCAATGACGATGCGGACGACTTGGCGGCGTTCGTCACCGGCGCTGGATTGGGCTCGCTGGCGGGTGGAGGTGTGGGTCTGTTGACGGGACTTGGCTTGATAGCGATCCCTGGTGTCGGTTCGGTGGTTGCGGCTGGCTGGCTTGCCTCCACGGCCATCGGCGCAATTGCCGGTTCCGCAACTGGCGGATTGATTGGTGCGCTGATCGGCACCGGTTTGCACCAAGATGATGCCCAGTCTTACGTCGAGGCGGTGCGGCAGGGCGGAACTCTAGTGACGGTCAAGTCTTCACTGGCGCCGAATCGGATTGAGACGATCCTTGATCGCCATCGGCCGATTGATCTATTCGACCGCCGTGAAGGTTACAAGACCACCGCCCGGGGCAACAGCGAACCAGCCGAGTCCAGCTATTAGCAACATCGCAGAACCTTAAGCGACCGCCAGTATCTGAGATAAGCACTCGGTTGCGCCGATGCCGAAAACAATCTGGTCGCCCGAATGTGGCCAGATTGTTTTTCGAGCACGGCCAATCCAACGCTTCACCGAATCTGTTGCGAACCTCCATCTCGATTGCCGCGCCTGAATATACTTGCGGAACCAAATCGACAATGACGCGTTGTATCGGTGAGCCCGGCAGAGCCAGCGCTCACCCGCTGAACCGGCCCGCGCAAAAATCGCGAGTCCTGTAAGGAGACCTCTCATGAACTGGGATCAGATCGCAGGCAACTGGAAGCAGATGGAAGGCAAGGTCAAGGAGAAATGGGGTAAGCTGACGGATGACGACATCAGCGTTGCCGCCGGCAAGCGCGAGCAACTGGTCGGCACCATTCAGAAGCGCTATGGCATAGCCAAGGACGCGGCGGAAAAGCAGATCGACGAGTGGGCACAGAGTGCGAAGGACGCCATGTAATCCTCTGTGCCGTGCACCAAATGCGCTCCACGGTCCGTTCCCGTCGAACAGTGGAGCCTTGTCGTGGAGACTGCTGTGAGGCTCTCGACGATCTTGTTGATCATTCTCAATGTCTTTCTCAATGTCTTTGCGGTGGCCGCCACCTCGCCACCTTCGGTCATTCGGCGCGCGAGGCCATCGACAAGGCGACCGCGTTCGGCGATGTTGCTACGGCAGATCTGTTCACGGAAGTATCGCGTGGCATCGACCAACAGCTTTGGTTCGTGGAATCCCATCTCGAGCCCAAGTCGGCAGTAATAGCTGCGCTGGCCAAGCCATCGGCCAAGTCGCGCTAGCGATATCTCCGCTAGCAGCCAATGTCCGCAAGGGGGCGACAACGATGCCAGCAATTTCACCGGAAAGCGCGATTGCGCGCTGGGATAACGAGGGCGGGGCCGGACCATCAGGTTCGTATAGGAGGCCGCAATTGAGCCGCGCAAGGACTGACATCGCGCCTGTCACTGGCTCTGAGCTGGCACGATTGCACAGCCGGATCATCGCGCTTGAAAGCCTGGTGATTACACTGCTTGCAGAGCGGACGGAGCGGCAGCTCGACCACGTCGCCGCCATGGCAGCGCTAATTACTCCCCGCCCCGGCGCAGCGCCCCATCCTTTAACCACCGAAGCGGCCGCGCAAATGCTCCAACTGGTGGAGCGCGGTCGCCATTTCCGTTCCACTGCAATGTCGTGATCACGCCCGGGCAAATCGAGCCAAGCAGGCGCCGATACTCAGCTTCTGGTACTCCGTATGAGGCTCCCGCAGCGTATTTCAGTATTTCCTTATAATTAGTCGTCGACGGTTTGCGCAACACATTACAAATTACAATCGAAATAGTATAATTTACTATTTCGTTTGATAATAACAACGTCATCAGCACTTAGCACTTGTGCAGATCTCAAACCGACAGATCAGGCCGTCGCCCCTCCAATCGAATGCCACTGCCCCGCCGTTCTGCCGACTGCTTAAGTTGAGCATGGTCATGCCAAAGCCTGTCCTGGCGGGCGCCACCGCTGGTGGGCCGCCGCTCTCGCGCCATTCGAATCTCACATTCGGCGCTGCGACCCCATCAGATGTACCCACCAGGAATACCATACCGCTCGGCACACTGAGCGCTCCATACTTGACAGCATTTGTCAAAAGTTCATGCAATAGTAGGGCCAGTGTCTGAGCCGACTGGGTGTCAAGTGGCAGGTCCGGAAGTTCAATCTGGATACGGTTCTTGGTGTCGTCCTGGTGAACAGTCAAGACACTGTCAACAAGTTCGGCCAGATCGACACTGCTCCAGTCACTGCTTACGAGACGATCATGCGCCGCGCTCATGGCATGCAACCGGTTGCGGAACGCGCCGACAAATTCTGCCGCGCCGGGATGGCCGCGGCTGCTGATTTCCGCGACACTGCCAATGAGGGCGAAGCTGTTCTTGACCCGGTGCGAGAGTTCCCCAACCAGCAACTCCCGCTCGCTCTCAGCATGAAAAAACTCAATCTCATCCATGGCGATGTCGGCCAACTGCGACAAGATTCGCAACGCTCGATCATCGAAGTCATGGCGAGGTTTCACATCGTGAACGCAGAGCGTGCCGATCTTGCGCCCTTGAGCCGAAACCAGCGGCGCACCGGCGTAAAAGCGCAGCATGGGCTCGCCAATGACGAACGGATGCGTGGCGAACCGGGCATCATCCAACGTGTCAGGAACGACCATCGGCTCACGCGCATCCAAAAGTATGGCGTGAGCGCAAAAGCCGTGGTTTCGCTCGATCTCGGTTATCCCGGTTCCGACTGTGGATTTGAACCATTGGCGGGCCGCGTCGACCAACGACAGCAATACGACGGGCACGTCAAGAAGTTCGGCCGCCAAGCGCGTGATGCGGTCGAAGCGCGGATCTTTGGTCGTGTCGAGGATGCAGAAGCTGCGTAGGCTGACAAGGCGTTGCTCCTCGTCCGCCGGGATCGCTGCGGGCACCGATCCGTCCGGCAGCTTCGGATAGACCATGGAATTAGCGTGACCGGCCCCGGGTTCCGACCCTGTATTGAATGCTGTCAATCCGGTCACGCGAACAGACCTCTCTGGGCCTGCGGCCCAAGTTCAATGTCGTTGCAAGTTTACGGACCACGATATGATCGAATTTCAATATTTTTCAAGCCCCTTTGATCGACGATCATCATCATCCGCCGGCCTGATCGCTAGGTTTGTCGGCGCAAACTCGGTTCCCGCAGGGGATTAGCAAAATCGCGACGGCTTGCGGAACCATTCCTGTGCCCAAGTGTTTCAATGTTGGGTTCTAACAACCAACAGGTGACACCATGCAAAATCAGGATCTGAGCGGTTTATTCCTGCACACCCTCAAGGACGTCTATTTCGCCGAGAACGCAATTACCAAGGCCCTGCCCAAATTGGTGACGGCGGCCAAGAGCGCGCCATTGAAGAAGGCCTTTGAGACGCATCTGAAGCAGACCGAGGGCCACATCAAGCGGCTCGACAAGGTTTTCAAGCTTATCGAGCAGAAGCCCGAAGGCGTCCCATGCGAGGCGATCAAGGGGATTCTGAAGGAAGGCGACGAAGTTGGCGAGACGTTCAAGGGCGGATCCGCCCTGGACGCGGGCCTGATTGCCGCCGCCCAAGCTGTCGAGCACTACGAGATCGCCCGCTACGGCGCGCTTCACGCTTGGGCAACAGAGCTTGGTCACGGCGACGCGGCCGAGCTGCTGGAAGCGACGCTAATGGAAGAGAAGGAAACCGACGAACTTCTGACAGAACTTGCCGAAAAGAGCGTGAATGTGGCGGCCGCTGCCTGATCGACATCGTAGCGGCCACGCACCACTACACCTCAGCTATTTTTGCAGCGAAAGAAAAGGACGTGTAACATGTCTAAAACGACCCACATCAAAGCAGCAGACGCCAACGATAGCGCTGCCAAGAACCATCGCGGAGCCACCGGTCAAAATGACAAGGGCGATGACACGGCCCCACAGTCCCAACCGCCGAAGACAAGTACTCAGTCGGACGCAGCCCAAAGGCAGTCCAATGACGCTCACGGCAAGAACGCGGCAAAAACCGGCAAGAAGGCCTGAGTCTGGCAATGGGCAAGCAGATAGTCGTAAGCATGAGCGCGCCCACAAGGCGCGCTCATTTACGTGCTCGTGACTACTGGACTGTTTGACTGAACCGTGCCCTGATGACGTGCCACTGAAAAGGTTTTCTCATGGCCGAACAAGAGCAGCGCATCGAGGGCGGGCATCACGAACAACACTCGACTGGAGTGATGTCAGCGCGAGACGCAGAGGCAAAATTGCAGCTCGGGCTCGCGGTTGCCGGGATCGGCCTGGGCACCATCGACTATCTGGCCGACACTATTATTTTGGACGTGGCGGCCGCGGAACTCTTTGCACTGCCGGCCGACACAGCAATACCCCGCTGCGACGTACATAACCGGTTCCATAAAGATGATCACGCCAGAATTCTGGCTAAGATAGCAGACGTTCTCAACCCGGCCGGCAATGGCGTCATGGCTGCCGAACATCGCATTGTCGGACCGGACGGCGCCATGCGCTGGCTGGCGGCGCGCAAGCATGTGACGTTTGCGACCTCTAGCGTCGACGGGACAAAGCGCGCAATCACCGGACTCTTGGCCGTGCGCGACATTTCAGACCGTAAGGCGGCCGAAGATACTCTAAGTACTACGCAATCCCGATACCGGACGGCTCTGGCGGCTGGCCGGATGGGCACTTGGGAAACCGATCTGCAAGCCAAGACCCGCACGTGGTCAAAGGAGGCCATGGCTCTGTTCGGCTTCGAACTTGCCGATGGCCGCGGCAAGATTGGGGGTGACACAGACGAATTCCACACCTCGCTGCACCCCGAGGACCGGCACCTCATGCAAACGTTCCATGAGCGGGCCGATTGTGAAGATTCGTTTACCGCCGAGTATCGAATCGTGCGGCCAGACGGGGCTATTCGCTGGCTGTCGGGCCATGGTCAGGTGGTTGCCCGCGGGGCTGACGGCAAAGCTCACCACTTGGTCAATATCGTGGCCGACGTCACTGACCGCAAGGTGGCCGAGGCGACACTGCGCGCTTCGGAAATCCGCTATCGCCGGCTGTTCGAAGCGGCGCAGGACGGGGTGCTTCTGGTCGATCCCGACACGCGAAAGATCACAGACGCCAATCCGTTCATGTCAAATCTGCTGGGCTATAGCCACGATCAGTTGGTTGGCAAGGAGCTGTTCGAGATCGGGCTGCTGAAAGATGAGACGGCCAGCCAGGTCATGTTTCAGAAATTGACAAAGGAACATAGCGTCCGCTACGAGGATTTGCCACTCGAAGGCCATGACGGAAAACACCAAGACGTTGAGGTGGTCGCCAATCTCTATAATGAGGATGGGCACGCGGTTATACAGTGCAACATCCGGGATATTACCCAACGCAAACTTTCAGAAGCAACCTTGCGCCAGAACCAGGCTTTGTTTTCCACTCTCATTGAACAGGCGCCGATGGGTGTGTACGTGATCGACGATCAGTTCCGCCTGCACCAGGTCAACAGCCTGGCGTTGCCGGTGCTCGCAACTGTGCAGCCACTGATTGGCCGCGACTTCAATGAGGTCCTGAGCACGATCTGGGGAGGGGAACTCGGTCAGCAGCTCGGTGACATTTTCCGGCACACCTTGAAGACGGGCGAACGTTACATTTCGCCACCCTTTGCTGAGCAGCGGCAGGATCTCAATACCGTGAAGGCCTACGACTGGGAGACCCAGCGCGTGACCTTGCCCGATGGACGGCACGGCGTGGTCTGCTATTTCAGCGACGTTACCGAGCGCAAACGAGCCGAGAAGGAGTTGCACGACAGCGAAGCGCGCCTGCGCCATGCCGCCGATGCTGCGCGCTTGACCTATGTCGAAGTCGACTTTGCACGCAATAAACTGTTGCGAGCGAATAACTTCGCCGACGTGATGGGATACTCTGCGGCGCCCTTGGTAAGCACTGACTTGGCCAGCGGCGGCCGGCGCCTGCTTGACCATGTCGTCGCCAGCGACAGGCAGCGCGTGTCACAAGCTCTCGATGAATTCTTCGGCGGTAAACCCATCGGCAAGATCAACTATCGGGTGCTCGGCGACGATCATATCGAGCGTTGTATTGAAAGTCTGTGGTCGGCGGAATTCGACGGGGCCGGCACTCCCTTACGCACCTTCGCCGTCAACCTCGACATAACCGAAAAGAAACGCGCCGAGGAACAGATCAAACTGCTGATGGCGGAAGTCAATCATCGCGCCAAGAACCTGCTGGCGGTGGTGCTGGCCGTGACCCGGCAGACCCTGCGCAGCGGCGATCCCGCGACCTTTGTGGATCGCCTGTCTGATCGCATCCAGGGGCTGGCGGCCAGCCAGGATCTCTTGGTTCGCAGTGATTGGCAGGGCGTCGAGGTCTTTGACCTTGTCGAGGCGCAACTGGCTCATTTCAAAGATCTGATCGGCACCCGCGTCCTGATCGATGGCCCGTCGGCGCTGCTGACGCCTGAGGCCGCTCAAGGCATCGGCATGGCCTTGCATGAACTGGCGACCAACGCAGGCAAGTATGGCGCGCTGTCGAATGGTCTCGGGCAGGTGCGCGTCGTTTGGCAAATAACCTCCGGAGACAAGCCGATGTTCTCCATGTCATGGTTCGAGTTGGGTGGCCCGCTAGTGGAGCCACCGACCCGTGCCGGTTTTGGCCAGACGGTGATTGGACCCATGGCGCAATCGGCCGTAAACGGCGTCGCCACGATCGACCATCGGGCAAGTGGGCTTTGCTGGACGCTAATTGCTTCTGTCGCACATACATTGGAGAGGGGGCGAGACCTTTCGTCCGCAACACATGCCAGATGATAAAGCGCCACCACTGCGCATCCTGATCATCGAAGATGAGCCAATCATCGCGCTCGATCTACAAGATACTTTGACCGAAGCCGGTTTTACGGTTGTCGGCGTGGTCGGCAGACTTGACATGGCGCTCGAACTTATTTCAAGCACCATCTTCGATGCCGCCATTGTCGACGCCAATCTCGCCGGGGTAAGCGCAAGCCCGGCAGCACTGGCGCTGGTGTTGCGAGGACTTCCGTTCATAGTGTTGTCGGGGTATTCTCGGGGGCAACAGCAAGATGAGTTTGCCGGGGCGCCGTTCATTCAGAAACCATGTCGGCCGGCCCACATTGTTCAAGCCCTCAGGGACATCGTGGCGCAGCCATGACAATGCGGCCCGCCAGATTGGCGAGCCGCAGGTCTGAGTGAGAGTTCCACTATCAGAAGCCGATCGAGAAACCGAAGTCCGGTTCGGATTGACGGCGATCAAACTGATCGTTTGAATCAAAGAAGATGCCCGAACGATTGCGATGACGGTGCTGGAAGCGGCAGCGGTCAAAGTCAAACTGTGAACGAAAACTATCACAGTTGCGCCGTTGCCCGAAGAACAGCCTGAAACCATCCCGATGGTGATGACGGCGCCAGTGAATGGCTTCCACGCCGTTGGCCGATTGCGCAATACGCACGGTTTCGCCTGATTGACCAATCCCTGCCGGCATCGCGGCCATGGCCACGCTACTGGCCGCCAGCCCGATCGCCAATGCGGCGGTAGTCAAGTACATAATCGACATGATCATTCTCCGATGTTTGTTGTCGTCCAATTGGCGATCGCGACTTGAGGCGAGATCCACCGAGTATGACAGGAACCGTTGAAACCATGGATCGGATCCATCACGATACCGTGTACTCCAGTTGGGTGGTGAACGTGCGGGTGGGCAAGCGCTGTGATGAGACATGGCTTCGTTCCGCGTGGTCTGTACCCAGTTATGGAACTAAATACGTTCGACAGCGTTAGATGCTCGTGGTTTTGCACCCGACGTGCTATCCACACATGGAGTTGTGCGCAAGGAGGACACTTGAAATGCACAGTATTATCTATTTGATCGGACTGGTGGTCGTCGTCATGTTTGTGCTCAGCGCCATCGGGCTCCACAGCTAAAGATAAGGAGAAATATTGTGGCAGACATCACAACGGGTACGATTAGCGGCCTACGTCCGACCGCACTTGCCGGAACGAGTTTTGTGGAGTGGGGTCCGGTGTGGGCCGGCGGAGCAATGGCGGCGGCGTTGTCGTTCGTCTTGCTGACGTTCGGGTCCGCCATCGGTCTGTCATTCGTCTCACCCTGGGCCAACACCGGTGCGTCGTTGTCATTGGTCGGCAGTGTGGCGGTATTCTGGGCCATAGCCGCACAGATTGGCGCCGCGATGGTTGGCGGCTACGTGGCCGGGCGCATGCGGTCCCGCTGGGGCGAAACAACCGAACATGAGATCGAGTTCCGGGATGGCCTGCACGGCGGCCTGGTGTGGGCCATCGGCGTCATTCTAGGGGCCACTTTGCTTGCAGCTGCGGCCGGTATGATTGTCAGAGGCGGGACGGAGGTTGCAAGCCGTGCCGTTGCGTCGAGCACAGATCCGATTGCCTATCAGGTCGACACATTGCTGCGTCCTGGAAGCACACAGGCCTCTAACACTCAACCTGCTCAAACAAACATTGAACTGAGGGCAGAAATACTGCGCATCTTTGCCGTTTCGCTCGCCAATGACCACCTCTCCGACGCTGACCGTAGCTATCTGAGCGCCGCGGTCGCTCAACGCACTGGCCTCACACAGCCAGATGCCGAGAAGCGCGTTTCGGACGCGTTCGCAGTGATCAACAAGACTGTCAGGGAGACGGCAGACAAAGCCCGACGCGGCACGGTTCTGACCGGTCTTGTTACCGCTGCCAGCCTGCTGGTGGCCTTGGGAGCGGCATGGTGGGCCGCTCAACGAGGCGGGCATCATCGTGACAACTCGATCCCTGCCCGGTTCGTGATGGTCCAAACCCACCGACGCGTGGCCTGAACTCCGTACCGAGAGTGACGCCGCTCTCGATCCTTTCATCGCAATCTGGAGGTTAGCAATGTTTCGCGATATCATTCTTTGGATGGCCGGCGTTCCAATTGTTCTCATCGTGGTGTTGCATCTTGTGGGCGCCCTGAAGTATTAACACACGCGACACACCGTAACTGTTCCTATCAAAAAGAGCGCCACGGTCTGATATCTGACCGTGGTGCTCTTTTGGTTTTAAACTCGTCCGTTCAATTGGCTCGGATCAAGGCAACAACTCTTACATCCTCACCTTTTTGTTCTCACCCATCTCAGGACGTGTCCCCGAAATTGCGGCTGCCGCCATCTTGACGCTCGCCACCAGCGTGCCGGGGCCATCCCAATACTCTGCCAGCGACGGAACAACCTGCAGAATACGGATGTTCGGATCGTCCTTGCTGTCCCACCACGCGCGCGTCGCCAGCGACCACAGTTCAGCGATTTTCTCGCGATCATTGGAAACATCGGCCGCGCCGCTGACCGAGACGAAGGTTTGACCGCTGGTATCTGCAAAAGTTAGGCAGACAGTGTGATTGGCGTTGATCTCATCATCCTTGTGATTGCGCACATCGGTCAGGAAGAGAATGGCGCCGTCTTCCGGCCGGCAATGCGGACTCATCGGGCGGGCGCGCATGGCGCCCCCTGCGCCGTCATGCGTCACCAACATACAGAATGAGAATTGTTCAATCAGATCCCAGGCATTCTGAGTGTCGGCTTTGCGGGCCATCATTTGCCTCCCATCGACGTGCGCAGCGAATTGAGCCAGGCGCCCGCCTTCTCCAACGCAGGTGAAAGCGACGACTTCGGATCGATGGTGGAAATCTGCTCGACCAAGCGTTCAAAGGCCGAAGCCAGCGACGACAGCGTGGACGATTGAGCCACTGACTTTTGCATACCGTCAGTCATATGCATAAGTTCAGCGCGCGATGTCGGGGGCGCCCAACTGGCCAACCGGGAGGTCGCGCGAGACGCACGCGGGGCCGAGGTAAGAACAATAGCAATACCGGCCCCGAGCAGCGTGGCCATGGCAACGGCCGCCATCGGATGAGTGCGGATGGTATCGCGCGCGGCCTCTAGGCCTTCATCGGCCAAGACCTTCGCTTGTGCCGATCGCTCCTCGGCGACTTTGGTCACTTCGGCGACGATCACGCCGAGGTCCCGGCGCAATTCCTCCAAGACGGCGCGATGCTGCCCATCGCCATCCCGAGCACTACCGAGTGACGGGTCCGTTGCATTCATCGCATCCAATCGATTGGGGGTCGGCATGTCAGTTACTCCTTAGCGGTATAGCGGGAGATCATTCGGTCATCCGGGGTCAACGCCCAATCGGGTGATTGGTTCCTTCCCGAAATATCCGCAGCACGCCACAAATCTTTGGAACCAATTCGGCGCTCCGGCGTTTTGCGAGGCTAAGCGTTAATGAGCGCGCAACAGTAGGAGATGTGCGATGGCGACGACCAGTCAAGACTATCAAGGCGCCAAATCGGCCTCGAACGGTGGCCAGACCAAAGAGGTCAAGGACGACATCGATGCCCTGCGCAGCGATATCGCCAGCCTCGCCAATTCGGTGAGCAAATTGGCCAGTGAAAAGTTCGGTGCGGTCGTGAGCGATGCGGAGGCTATGGCGGGGCAAAGACTCGGCGACGTCGAGACCATGATCCGTAAGAGCCCAACCCAGTCGGCCCTAATCGCGGTCGGAGTCGGTTTTCTATTCGGACTGGTCCTCACGCGTTAGGCGTAGCTGCAGTAGCAAAAAGTACACAGAGATAAGGAACACACATCATGGCAACCATGAATGAGCACTTTGACAGCACCGCCAAAGCCGCCGGGGCAACAGCGCAAGACGTGCACGCGAGCGTATCCTCGATGGCCAGCGCTGCCGGTGAGGAAATCTCTCATGTTGCTGGACAGGCCCAACAGGTCGCGCACGAACAACTCGACCGTTTGGCCGACACGATCCGCCGCAAGCCCATTCAATCGACGGGCATCGCTGCTGGCATCGGTTTTCTGCTGGCGATGTTGGCGCGTCGCTAAGCCAACAACCATCAGGGGACTGCCATGCTCGGCAATCTGTTTCTCTATGCCGCCAACCGCGCCACTCAGGGCGCGGTTGATAACGTCTCTCGCGCCGCGCCTCCTGGGGCGGCTTCGCGATCTTTTTAATGCTTACAGGGATCATATTCAGTTTGATCGTTGTGTTCTGGCTGCTGCAAGACCGGCTGGGCGCCACGTCGGCCGGTGTGATCATTGCGGCTCGGTGTTTTGTGGTCGGGTTGCTGTCGCTGTCCATGCCACACCTCCTGGATCAGATCGAAGCCCAGGCCAAGAAGGCTCCTCCGGCGCCAACGCCGAACCCGGTCAGCGCGACGGCAGTTCAACAGGAAATGACGGACGTGGTCGACTATTTCGAAGCAGTCCGGGTGGTCGCAAGCGCTTTCCTGTTGGGCCCGGGAATGGCGAGGCGGCTCAAGCACCGGTGGCCTAGCGGCTGGTGCTTCAATTTGGTACCCACGATGTCGTCATTCCCGCCTTCGTGTTCTTGAGCCAAGAGATGGCGGCCGTCGTGTCAGGCGCAACGCGTACCTCGACAAGCGCCATGATCACGTTGCCCGCGCCGGGCTCTTGGCGAGGAGTTATCGCGACAACCATAAAAGGCGAGCCACCCCGAAAGCCCCGCCCTCGCGCCCCGGCAGTTTGGCTTTTCTTGCGCCGCATGGAGATGAGAGCTTGGGTGCGATCCACTGCTACCGTCACCGAGGCCCGCGTCTGTCGTGTGCGCAGGGGTGTCGTCTGAAAAAATTCGCAGCTGAAAACTCAACGAAATTAGTGACAGTAAAAGCTTGTTGGCTCCCCGGGATGGATTCGAACCACCGACCAAGCGGTTAACAGCCGCTTGCTCTACCACTGAGCTACCGGGGAATACCAGTGCGCAACGGGAAACGCGCTGAGGCGTTCCGTTGGCGGCAGCGTCGTATAGCGCAACGAAAGTAAAGAATCCATAGCTTCGCGGTTCGAACCCGCAGCTTTTTGAAATTCGCTCACTTTTTTACTGAAATTACCGCATTTTACATGCATTTTTTGCACTATTTTCTCACTGTTTTCGCAAGTCCTGCCAGCTTTTTGGCGTGTGGCAGGTGGCGCAGCGCGGGCCAAGTTTGGCGCGGTGTATGTCGTCTTGACGATGGCAACCGACGCAGGTTGTAGGTAAGCCGACAAAGCGCGGGCCGGCGTGGCAGGCATGGCACTCGGCCTGCTTGTGGGCGCCCACCAGCGGCCACAGCAGATGCGGCCAGGGCGTGGTCTTGGTCCAGCGTTCGGTGACATGGCATTTTGCGCACGTAGGGCCGAGCTGGCCCTTATGCGGATCGTCCTTGGCGTGGCAGGCGACGCACTCGATCTTGGCCGCCCGGAACGCCGCTTTTGGCGCATGGCAGCGCCCGCAGGCGACGCCGATATGGGCGCCGGTCAAGGCAAACTCCGTGGCACCGTGGTCGAACAGTTCCGGCGTCGAGAAGATGATGCTGGCGTCGCGCCCACGATGCTCGGCGTGGCAGCTGCGGCATGGCGATCCAATCACTTCGGCGCTGCGGCCATGGAAGTGCGTGTGGGTCGCGGCGTCAGCGGCGATGTCCTTGTGGCACGCGAGGCAAAGCGGACTCTGCGCCTCGCGGGAAAACGCGCGGTGGCAGTTCGTGCACGTCGCTTCAAGCTTGGCGTGCGCGCTCGACAAGGGGCCGGGCACCACCATGCGCTCGATCAGGTTTTGCGCGCTGGCGTCCCGGGCCATGAAACATAGCCCCAGAGCCGCGAAGACCGTGAGGTATCGCCAGAACACGCAGGTTCTCAGCTCCCTCAATAGAAATGCACCGCAACGATGTGCACGATGACGCTGAGCGCCATGACGACGAACAGGGGCACGTGCAGATAATGCCAGGCGCTGAACATCCGCTCAAAGAGGATAAGTCGTGCGGCGGCTGAAACGGCTGCAAAATAGGCCTCAAGATGCTCGCGGGCGGCGCGGTGCCAAGCCTTGCGCTGCTTCGGCTTGAGGCCGAAGCGGCGCGATTCGGCATCGATGAAGCGGCGCGTGTCGCGGGCGACGTGGCGGCGTACGCTGCTGGCTTGCCAGGACAGCGTGACGGATTGGCGGATGGCGCCGAATGGCCCGCGCACCTGCACGCGCGCCATTTCCTCCAGCTGCGTCAGCTCGGACCAAACGGGGGACCCCTGTGGAAGATCGCCGCCCAGCGCCAGCCGCATGTCCGCTGTATGCGACGTCATTTCCGAAAGCTCGGCGCGCCGTCCGTACAGGCCCTTTTGCAACTGGCCGTACAAATACCGCCCGACAATACCGCTGCCGGCCACGAACAGCATGGTGATGAGCGCGACGTTGCTGTTGAAGGCGCCGAGCTGGAAACCGGCGTGGAACAGGATGATGGCCGGGCCGAGCACGCCAAAAAACATGTGGGCGCTGAACCATCCGGAGGTGGAGCCGAAGTTGCGCCAGGAGCGGACGTATTTGCGCATCGGATAGCCGAGCACGGCAAGTATTGTCAGCCCACCGACGATGCCAAGCCAATAGCCGAGCCCCTTGCCGGGCGTCAGCCCCGAGGCGTCATGCGTAAACCAGCCGGCGATCAGCGCGGCGGTGACGGCCAGCGCGATGGCGCCCGACACCCAGGCGTTCAGACGATTTGAGCGCGGCGCGGTGGATTTTGGCGCGGGAGCGGCGGAGGGCCGCGCCGGGCGCGGTTCTGCCGCCGACCGGCGGCCGTCCAGCGATGGCTCCAGTGCGCGGCTGTCCGCCAAGCTGGATGCGCGAAAACTCATGCTGCCCCGTCTCCGTAAGGTCCGCGTGGGGACCAGGTCCCCCGACCGCCGACATAGGTCAGCCCGATTCGGGGCCGACACTGTGCGCTTGGCGGGCACTAACGCGAGCCAAATCCGGCCATTTCTTGACGATGCCTCGCACGGCCGCCGTGTTGGGTGGTTGGGAATAAATGCGCCGCCGGATCCGTTGCGATGGCCTCGTCTAGGCCCGCGACGCAACTTGTAGGACGACCGATGACACGCTTGATCCATGGCCTCGGAGTGATGATTTTCGTGCTGACGGCCAGGCCGCAGATGGCAAATGCCGCCGACCCCGATTTGAGCCTGATCCGGGCGGCCAAATCCGGCGACGTCGAAGCGGCGCAAAAAGCCTTGGCGGCCGGCGCCAATCCGAACCGCGTGAATTTCGCCGGCGATACGGCGCTGATCCACGCCGCCCGCACTGGCCATGGCAGCGTGGCCAAGCTGCTGCTGGCGGGTGACCTCAACCTGGAGGCGCGCAACCGCGATGGCGAGACAGCGCTGCTGACGGCCGCGCGCGCCTGCGCCGGCGGAGTGGTGAAACTGCTCATCGAGGCCCATGCTGATAGTGGCGTGACGGATGGCGCGGGGCGCAACGCCCTGATGCTGGCCGCCGACCGCTGCGGGGCGGCCGTGGTGCAGCAGCTGATCCCGGTGACGCGCGAGCTCAACGCCAAGGATAAAGAGGGGTGGACAGCGCTTTGGCATGCCGCCGACCGCGTCAATAACGCGAGTTTCGGCGCGCTGCTGGACGCCAACGCCGATACCGCGACGGCACCGCCCGGTCGTCGCAACCTGCTGTGGCAGGCGGTGGAACGGCAACAGTCCGGACTGGTCGATCAGCTGCTCTCCCGCCATACTCCCATCGATGCCGTCACCGATACCGGCAGCACACTGCTCATGTTGGCGGCTCGCTGTGGGGATGTGGGGATCGTGCGGGCGATTTTGAAGGGGGGTGCCGATCCCAACCAGCGCAACGGGCTTGGCCAGACGGCGCTGATGCTGGCGGCGGCGGCCGGAAAGCGCGAAGCCGTCGCCGCGCTGCTGGAGGCCAAGGCCGATCCCGCCTTGCGCGACAAACGCAAGGAGACTGCTCTCGACATAGCAAAGGCGACCGGGGCCGAAGCCGTGGTCGCCTTGCTGCAATAGACCTGGACGGCAATAAAAATGGGGTGCGAACGCCCTGGGGCCGCGTCAGGCGAATGGTCTGGAGGTTCGCCTGACGTGCAGTTGGGACCAGGGCGCTCACACGCCAGTTCCGCAAGGCGCCTTAGGCTGGGAGGCGGCGCCTTGCGGGAAACGGTGTCTGACTTATGCGCTATAAGCGCGCTCGCCGTGATCGACCAGGTCGAGGCCTTCGCGCTCCTCATCGGGCGCGGCGCGCAGACCGATCGTGACGTCGATCAGCTTGTAGAAGATCGCTGAGCCGATGCCGGACCACAGCAGCACTGAGGCCACGGCCTTGAACTGCACCCACAGCTGCGTCGCCATGTTGTAGTTTCCGACCAGGTCCTTGGCGGTGTAGTCGGTGAGACCGGTGCCGCCTAGATAAGGAGCGACCAGAATGCCGGTCATCATGGCGCCGAAGATGCCGCCGATGCAGTGCACGCCGAACACGTCGAGTGCGTCGTCGTAGCCAAAGTTGTTCTTCACGGTTGAGACGAAGAACAGGCAGAGCGGGCTGACCAGGAGGCCGAGCACGATGGCGCCCATGGGGCCAGCGTAACCGGAGGCGGGCGTGACGGCGACGAGACCGGCGACCGCGCCCGACGCCATGCCGAGCATGGATGGCTTGCCCTTGAACATCCACTCAAAGACCATCCAGGACAGCGCCGCGGCGGCGGTGGCGACCATGGTGTTGACGAAGGCCAGGGCAGTGATGCCGTTGGCTTCCAGGTTGGAGCCCGCGTTGAAGCCGAACCAGCCGACCCACAAGAGGCAGGCGCCGATCATGGTCATGGTCAGCGAGTGGGGCGAAAGGGCTTCCTTGCCGTAGCCGATGCGCTTGCCGAGCAGCATGGCGCCAACCAGGCCCGCGATGCCGGCGTTGATGTGCACGACCGTGCCGCCAGCGAAGTCGAGCGCGCCGATCGACCACAGCCAGCCTGCGCCGGCCATGATGCCGTCCAGCTTTTCCTGCGCGACCTTCTTGGCGGCGTCATCGGCGGCGGCGGCCAAAGCCTTGGCGGCGTTGACGATGTCGTCCGGCGTCGGCGTGGCCCAGACCCAATGAGCGATCGGGAAGTAGATGAAGGTGGCCCACAGGAACATGAACACGACCACCGCCGAGAACTTCATGCGCTCGGCGAAGGCGCCGATGATGAGAGCGGGCGTGATCATGGCGAAGGTCATTTGGAAGACCATGTAGACCAGCTCGGGGATGTAGACGCCCGGCGAAAAGGTCGGCCAGATCGAGGAGGGCGTGACGCCCCGCAGGAAGGCCTTGCCGAAGCTGCCGATGTATCCGGGATAGGGGCCGACGTTGTCGCCGAGAGCAATCGAGTAGCCGTAGGCAACCCACAGGATGCCGACCATCGAAACGATCATGAACACCTGGGTCAGCACCGAGAGCATGTTCTTGGAGCGGACCAATCCGCCATAGAACAGGCCGAGGCCCGGAATCGACATCATCAGCACCAGCGCGGTGGAGACGAGCATCCAGGCCGTGTCGCCCTTGTTGGGCACGGGCGCATCGGCCGCGAGCGCTGGCATGGCGCTCAGCGCCAGCAGCGTTAGGGCGACGGCCCAGGTTGACGTCTTGGTTAGACTAGACTGCATTTTGACAATTCCCCGTAAGGTCCGATGAAAGTATTGGCTGCCGCGCCTAAATGGCGTTGTTGTCGGTCTCGCCGGTGCGGATGCGCAGCGTGTGGGCGACGTCGGTGACGAAGATCTTGCCATCGCCGATCTGGCCGGTGCGGGCGGCCTTGGCGATGGCGGCCACGGCGGCGTCGACGCGGTCGGTCTGCACCACCACTTCGATCTTCACTTTGGGCACGAAGTTGACAGTGTATTCGGCGCCGCGATAGATTTCCTTGTGGCCCTTCTGGCGGCCGTAGCCCTTCACTTCCGTCACCGTCATGCCCTCGAGCCCGAGCGCCACCAGGGCCTCGCGCACTTCGTCGAGCTTGAACGGCTTGATGATCGCCATCACGAGTTTCATGCTGTCACCTCGCTGCATTGCAACAAAATTGCTGCGGCGCGTGCCGCACGGTAAATTGTTAAGCAAGCATCGTGCCAACTCGGGACGATGTGGAACAAACGACGCCACGATTGTTCAAAAGCGAGGCACAGAAAGCAGGTGTGTCAATTTAAGGGGCCAGTTGCCTGTTTTTTGCGCAACTCTCCTTGTGCCTGGACGGCACTGGCTTGCGCAGACCACGAACCCATTTGCATCAGCGCGCGCGTTTTGCCATCACAGCGGGCAAAGGCTCACGCGTCGCTCGGGCGCAACGGGGATGGAACGAATGATCCTGGTATGCGGCGAAGCGCTGATCGATATGTTCGTGGTGGCCAAGGCGGACGGCAATCTCAGCGCCGAACCGGTCGCGGGTGGATCGCCCTACAATGTCGCCATTGGCCTGGCGCGCCTCGGCAGCCGGTCGGCCTACTTTGGCGGGCTGTCCAATGACGCGTTTGGGATGCTCCTGGCCGGTCGATTGCAGCGCGAAGGCGTCGATTTGCGGTTCGCGCCGCGTTCGGATCGCCCGACCACGCTGGTGATCGTGTCCACCGACGCCGCTGGCGTGCCGACCTACCGTTTTATCGGCGACGGCGCCGCCGACCGCATGCTGACGCCGGCCGACCTGCCGGGCGCCCTTTCCGATGATATCAAGGCCATCACGTTCGGTTCGCTCTCCATGGGGGTCGAACCGACGGGATCGACTTATCTGGCACTGGCCGAACGCGAAAAGGGCAAGCGCGTCATCAGCGTCGATCCCAACTTGCGCGCCAGCGTGGTTGGCGACATCGACGCCTGGACTGCGCGGCTGGAGCGTTTCATCGCAACCGCCAACATCGTGAAATCCAGCATCGAGGATATCGAGGGAACGTACGGCCACTCAGCTGCGGCCGACGCAGTCGCCGCAGGCTGGCTGAAATCCGGACCGTCACTGGTGATTGTTACGCGCGGCGGCGATGGTGCGACCGCCTACTGGCGTGGTGGCTCGGCGAGCATCGCCGGGCGCAAAGTGACGGTGATGGACACTGTCGGCGCAGGCGACACATTCCATGCCGCACTGTTGAACTTCTTTGACCGCAAGGGACAGCTCACTCCGGCCGGCCTCAACTCGCTGAACGAGGCGACAGTGAAGGATGTGATCGCCTTCGCGGCGTCTGCGGCGGCTGTCACCTGCACCCGGCGCGGCGCCGACATGCCCTCACTGGCAGATGCCGAGACAATGTTGAGAAGCTGACGCCAGGCTTTGCCCGCGACAGTTATCGGGCGAAAAACATGAAAACGCCGCTGGGCTCGGGGGAAAGCCCAGCGGCGATATGCAGGGTGAGAGCCAAGGGCGGTCATCAGCCAGATCTGGCGGTTTACGCAGTCACCAGATCAACGCGCCTGTGGCATCGGGTCGAGGGCATTGGGGGATCGGCCTGAAGCAGCAGCCTGCCGGTCCCGCGCGAAACCCTTACCAGCCGCCCTGCAATATCAAATCGAGGCCACCGTTGCCGTTCTGGTTGCAGCTGCCGTTGGTGTTCTTGCCAAACTGCAGCAGGGCGCAGCCGTTGCCGTTGCCGTTCTGCGTGATGGTTCCGGTGTGGCCCGAGCCGTCTTGCACCAGCAGTGCGCCGTTGCCTTGACCGTTCTGGGCGACGCCAGCCGCGTTGTTGTTGCCATTCTGGCTGACGCGGGCGCGGTTCTGCAGGCCCTGGAATATCGAGTAGATCGCCAATCCAGTGCGCAGCGCACGCGCATCTTTGCCGCGCGGCTTGACGTGGAAGGTGACCTGGCCGGCCTCGGCCGGGGTCGCCATGGGAAGGCTGGTCAGACCGATCGTGGCGGCGAGAAGGGCTACGGAGAGTGCGGTTGCGAATTTCATGACGGGCTCCTGTGACTTGAATTTTGGGCTGCTTGAAAGGTGGTTGTCGAAGCGATCAAAGCCATCCGAAGGGCCGGCCGCGGCCCGGTGGCAGAAGAGAAATGGCGACGGTCGTGCGCATGAAACGTCGTCCGATCCTGTCCGATTTGCTGAGGCGGTCCCTGGGACAGCGCCCTTTGCAACTCACTTGAGGAGGACCTTACAGCCGGCCGACTGAACGCAGTCTGAGGCTGATGTTTAGAAAGCGTTCATCGCCCCACAACGATCGGCGACCCCACGGAAAACAGGTTTGCTAGGTCTCGCGCGCGCACTACAGTGCGCTCGAAATCACCCCGACCCCAAAACGAGGACCACCATGGCAGTCGAAGAGCTCTTCCATTTCATTGGCGGCAAGCGCGTCGCAGGCAAATCCAAGCGCTTCGCCGACGTCTATTGGCCGATGACGGGAGAAGTCGCCGCTCGTGTGCCGCTGGCGACCAAGGACGAAGTGCGCGCCGCCGTCGAGAACGCCAAATCAGCGCAGCTGAAGTGGGGCGCCGAGAACCCGCAGCGCCGCGGCCGCGTGCTGGCGAAATTTGTGACGCTGATCAACCGCGACATGGAAAAGCTCGCCGACAAGCTGGCGCGTGAACATGGCAAGACCATCCCCGACGCCAAGGGCGACATCCAGCGCGGCCTGGAAGTCGCGGAGTTTGCAACCGGCATTCCGCACCTGATGAAGGGTGAGTTCACCGACGGCGCCGGCCCCGGCATCGACATGTATTCGCTGCGCCAGCCGCTCGGTGTCGTGGCAGGGATCACGCCGTTCAACTTCCCGGCCATGATCCCGCTCTGGAAGTGCTGCCCTGCCATCGCTTGCGGCAACGCTTTCATCCTGAAACCCTCCGAGCGCGATCCGTCCGTACCGCTCATGCTGGCCGAACTGTTCCTGGAAGCCGGCCTGCCGCCGGGCATCTTGAATGTCGTGAACGGCGATAAAGAGTCCGTGGACGCCCTGTTGGACGATCCCGATATCCAGGCCATCGGCTTCGTCGGCTCAACTCCGATTGCGTCCTACGTCTATTCGCGCGCCACGGCCACCGGAAAACGCGCGCAATGCTTCGGCGGCGCCAAGAACCACATGGTCATCATGCCGGACGCCGATCTGGATCAGGCCGTGGACGCCCTGATTGGCGCGGGGTACGGTTCAGCCGGAGAGCGCTGCATGGCGATTTCGGTGGCGGTGCCGGTCGGGCAGAAGACGGCCGACGCGCTTGTCAAGAAGCTGATCCCACGCGTGGAGAGCTTGAAGGTTGGTCCGTCTACGGATCTCGGCGCCGACTACGGCCCGCTGATCACCATGGACGCCGTCAACCGCGTAAAAGGCTACATCGAGAGCGGCCTCAAGGAAGGCGCCAAGCTGAAGGTCGATGGCCGAGGCTTCAAGATGCAGGGCTATGAGAAGGGCTTTTATCTCGGCGGCAGCCTGTTTGACGATGTGACGGCCGATATGAAGATCTACAAGGAGGAAATTTTCGGACCTGTGCTGACCGTCGTCCGCGCCAAGGATTATGCCGAAGGGTTGAAACTCGTTAACGATCACGAATACGGCAACGGCGTCGCCATCTACACCCGCGACGGCGATACCGCGCGCGACTTCGCCGCCAAGTGCAAGATCGGCATGGTCGGCATCAATGTGCCGATCCCGGTGCCACTGGCGTACCACACGTTCGGCGGCTGGAAGCGGTCAGGGTTCGGCGATCTCAACCAGCACGGCCCGGATTCGATCCGGTTCTATACGCGGACCAAGACGGTGACGAGCCGCTGGCCGAGCGGGATCAAGGAAGGGTCGGAGTTCAGCATACCGACGATGGGGTGAGTTAAGAAGGGATCGTGATCGCCGGCATCGTTTGAGATGCCGGCAACTGACTATCCGCCTACGCTGCATTCTCCAGATCCGCCATCAGCCGCAGCGCCTCGCGATCGAACCGGCCCCGGATCTGGGCCAGCCGGTCGCCGAACGGCACGGCATGGTCGGCATCTGCGGCGGCCACGAAGGGCGCATCTGCAGTGCCGACGTCGGCCTCACGCACCGCCAAACCCGAGAAATCCAGCGGATTGAGGCCATTCCAGAACGGTGCGTCGCCCAGGGGCTCGTAGATTGTGCCGCCGGATTGACCGCCGTCGCGGCCGAGACCGAGGTTCCAGTGCAAGGGCACATCGCGCTTTGACGCGCCATACGCCTGGTCAAGCTGCTGCACGCGCCCCTCGACCACCAGCCGGATGTGCTCGGCGCCGCCATCTGACAGCGTTTCGGTTCCGTCGGCCCTGGCGGCTGTCAGGACATATTCGTGCACGTCGTCAGCATCCGGGTGGACCGGCGCGTCAATCGGATGTTCGGCATGCCCACCGTTGTGGCCCGCGCCGCCGCCCGTCTGCTGCGCAATGTTGATCGCCGGATCAACGGTGATCTTGCACACCGCATACGCCACCCCGCCGTCAGCATCGACGACCGCGTAGGTGAAGCTGTCCGGTCCTGAGAACTGCGAGTCCGCAACGTAGGTGTACGTTCCATCGGGATGGAACGTCAGCACGCCGTGGCTTGGCCCGGTCTCAACGCGGTAGCTGATGCCGTCAGTATCGGGATCGACGTCGTTGCCGGCGACCGAGCTGTGCAACGCCACGCCGTTGGTGGTGCGCGCGATCTCACCCACGGCCACCGGCAGCGGATTGTCGATGGCCCAGACGAACGTGGCCGTCGAATTGCCGCCGTGATTGTCCGTCGCCGTCACCTCCACCGTGAACGGACCGCCGACCGAGGCGTGCGTGTTGAGCACGCCGCTGATGAGGCCGGTCGCCGGATCGAAGTGCAGGCCCTTGGGCAGGTTGACGACCGAATAGGTCAGCACATCGCCAGCATCCGGATCCCTGAAGAACCCAGCCGCAGCGACCGGCTGGATTGGCTCTCCATCGACGCCGTGCTGCATCGGGATGACGGACTGACCGGCCCCAATGGGTTGGCCCGTGCTTGGATCGACAATGAGGGGAGCGTCGTTGGCGCCATTGATCGTGATGACCAGCTTGGCCATCGTCGCGCCGCCATTGCCGTCCGAGACGGTGTAGGTGATCGTCTCGGTCGCCGTCGCGTTGACCGGCAGGCCGTTGTAAGCCGTTCCCGGATTGAACGCGTACGATCCATCCGCTTTCAGCGTCAGCACGCCGCCACCGGCCGTCGTGAACGGCGCACCCAGCGTGATCGTGTTCGCGCCCTGCGCCGCGCCAACCACCGTCAGCGGGTCGCTGTCGGGGGCGGTGTCGTGGTCGTTGCCAAGCACGTTGCCTGTGAGTTTGGGGCCGTCTTCGGAGACCGTCGGCTTATCGTCCAGCGCAACCGGCGGCTGGTTCGTGAACATGAACGTCACGTAGGTCGTGGCGCCCGCGCTTGAGGAGTCTTTGGCCGTCACGGCTACGACGTAGGTACCCATGGGCTGGCCAGGGGTGTTGCCTTGGCTGGCGTTGTTGGCCGGCGTGCCTGAGAACGCTCCGGTCAGCCGATTGAAAGTTATCCCTGGCGGCAAGGCTGTTTCTTCGACGCTCAACTTCAGCAGCCCCGACTTGTCGGGGTCGCCAAAAGCGGCCGCGACGCTCACAGGTGTGATCGGGGCGCCATCGACGCCCGAGACTGCGGCGATGCCAGGAGCAGCAGCCAGCGAGCCGGGGATGCCGATGTTGACCGTGACTGTCGCCGTCTTGGATGCGCCATTGGCGTCTATGACGCTGTAGGTGAAGCTGTCCGTCCCGGTGAACCCGGCGTCCGGCGTTAAGGTGACGGCGCCGTTCGGGTTGATCGCGACCGTGCCGTGCGCCGGCGTGCTGGTCGTGGTCACCGTCAGCGAGTCGTGGTCCGGGTCCGCATCATTGGCGAGCACGCCGATGACGACCGGCTGGTTGACCGCCGTCGACGCGACGTCATCTGCCGCCGCTGGCGCAGGATTGGCCGCTGTTATGACAACCGGGATCGTAACTTGCACGCCATAACCATCAACGGCGATGACAGTGACCGTGACCGTGAACGGACCATCTGCCGAGGCGTTGGCGCCGAGTGCGCCGGTGATGACGCCGGTTGTCGCATCGATGGCGAGGCCAGCTGGCAGGCCCGCCGCCGTAAAGGTAAGCGGCGCTCCGAACAAGTCGGTGACATGCGATCCGACATCAATGGGCGCGATGGGCGAACCATCAAGTCCGCTCCCAGATGTCGGAACCGAGCCATCCACAAGGGGTTGGATCGGCTGCCAGTAGTCAACCGCCACGACGGCGTCCGCCACCGAAGTACCGCCCTGGCCGTCCGAGACGGTGTAGGTGAAATACTCCACCCCCGAGAAGCCCGCATTCGGCGTGTAGGTCAGCGTGCCGTCGGCGTTGATGACGACCGTGCCGTTGGCGGGCTGCGTTACGGCGACGACGGCAAGTCCGTCGCCATCCGGATCGCTGTCGTTGGCCAGCACATGGATGGTGACGGGCATATCGAGGGGCGTGGCGCTGAAGTCGATCATCGCGACCGGCGCCGGATTGGCGAGGGCGAACAGCACCGTGGTCGAGACCTGGTTGCCATCGGGGTCGACAGCTGTGACGACGACCGAGTAGGGGCCGGACACCGAGGCATCCGAAGTCGGCGCGCCCGAGATGACGCCCGTGACGGGATCGATGATCAGACCCATCGGCAGGCCGGTGGCCGAGAAGGCGAGCGGCTGGCCATTCGGGTCGGCGAAGAACGCGCTGATGTCAACGGGCGCAATGGGTGAGCCATCCGTGTCCGGTTGATCCGGGATCGGACTTGTTGCCACAGGAGTGTCAACCGGCGCGGCGCCGACCAGGATGGTGATGGCGGCCGTGGACGTGCCGCCCTGGCCGTCGGTCACGGTGTAGCTGATCGTCTCTGTGCCCACAAAACCGACGTTCGGGACGTAGGTGATCGTGCCATCCGGGTTCAGCGTCGCCATGCCATTGGCGGGCGCATCGATTGACGATACGTGCAGCGTATCGCCGTCGGCGTCTGCGTCGTTGGCGAGCGGCGCGATTGTCACCGGCATATCGGCCGGAGTGGTGGCGTTGTCGGCCACGGCCACCGGCGCCGGATTGGCGACATTGATTTGCAACGCCGTACTTGAGGTTTCGCCCGACGGCCCCGAGGCGGTGACCATCACAACATAGGGACCCTGAACAGACGCACCATGCGCCGGCGTTCCGGTGATGAGGCCCGTGGCGGGATCGATGCTGAGCCCAGCCGGCAGATTGCTTGCCGAATACACCAGGGGCAGGTTGCCCGGGTTGTCGAACGCGACCGAGGCGTCGATGGGCGTGACCGGCGCCGCGTCAACGGCATTGACCGGCGCGATCGGACCCAGCGTGACCGGCGCGTCATTGACGCCCGTCACCGTTACGGTGACCGTCGCGGTAGCGTGCCCGCCTTGTCCGTCGGCCACCCTATAAGTGATGACGGTGTCGCGGCTCTGGCCCGCGGCCAGGTTGTCGAAGGCGTGCCCGGCATCGAACGTCCACGTTCCATCCGCCTTCAGCACGAAGCTGCCGCCGGTCGAACCAGCCACCGGCAGGCCGATCAAGGACACGTCGCCATTCACCGAAGCGACATGAAGCGCGTCGCTGTCGGGAGCCGCGTCGTGATCATTGGCGAGAACGTTGCCAGCGATGGCGGGGCCATCTTCCGACACGTCCGCCGTATCGGCCATCGCAACCGGCGGGAGATTGCCGATCGTGTAAGTGATGGTCGTGCTGGCGGCGTGACCTGATGGGTCGGTCGCGGTCACAACGACGGTATAGACACCGACTGGATCACCGGGCGTATTCGACTGGCTGGCATTGCTGTCCAGCGTCCCATCGATCAGGCCCGTGGTGGAATTGATCGACAGACCCGGCGGCAGACCTGTGGCCGAGAAGGTCAGCGTATCGCCCTCGGCGTCGCCGAAATAGCTGCCGGCCGGAATCGAGGCGGGCGTTGCGCCGTCCGTGCTCGCCACATCCGGGATCAGATTCAACGGATCGGGGACGCCAGTCGGGTTCTGCGGATCGTATCCAGGCGCATTCGGATCGGCAGGGCCGTAGCTCGGATCCTGCGGATTGGTGCGCGGATCGTTCGGATTGACGACTTGGACGGGATCGTCGACGGCCTGCACCGTCACGATGATGTTAGCGCCGGACGTTGCTCCGTTCACGTCGGTCATGATGTAGGGAATCGTGACCGTGCCGTTGTAGTTCAGATACGGCTTGAAGGTGAGTGTGAGGGCTTCCGTAGCTGAAAGTGTTGCGCCGTCGGCGACCGTAGTGAGCTTGCCGGTGCCGTCCTGGACAAAGGTGAGCACGCCTTGCGTGGCGGGCGGAGCCGTCAGGATGGTCAGATCGTCCACGCCATCTGTTCCGGCGCCGAGATCGTCATTGGCGAGCGGATTGACGGCGATGGCCTGATCATCCTCATTCATGGCAATGGGGTCTTCAACAGCGTCGGGCGTCGGGATGACGACGATGTCGAGCGTTCGGCAGACTTCGGTTGCGGTGACCGCGTGGGCCATCTTGGACAACGTGGTGGTGGTGATGACGACACCGCCACCCGAGCCCGTGGCGTCGCCGCAGACATCGATCGAGAAATTGCCCGTGTAGTCTTTGGGTGGCGTCAAGGTAATGCTGGCGAGATCGGCGACCGGCGCCGTCCAGGATCCATCCGCATTCAGCGTACTGGACGACAGGGTGGCGCCCGCAGGCACGCCCTGGATCGTCACCTCGCCTGAGATCACGGCGGCAAAGTCAGCCGGGTTGAGACCGAGCGGAATGGCCGTGTCTTCCGGTCCGGTGACGCCTCCGTGCACGTCGATGATGGCGGCGACGGACGAACTCACATCGACGCCGTCATTGACGGTCAGCACGATCTGGCGCGGGCCCTCCGTAGACGTTGCACTGGTGTCTTGATAAGTGGACGCGGCGATCAGCGCCTGCGTGTCGGCGATTGACATCGCGCCGCCGGCCGCGTTGGTGACGACGATGCCTTTGGTGCCGCCGAGAGGATCGAAGCAGACTAGGAATGTCGTGCCGCCCACGGTCACCGTGCCCGACTGGACGGTTGCGCCGTCGAGGGCGATGTCCACGCCTGACGCGCCACCAACGTGAAGGTGTTCCGCCGCGCCATCGGCGACGCCGCTGACGCCGATCGTCAGCGAGGCCACCGCGGCGCTGTCCAGGTCGCTGATCAGAACGTCGGCGTCCGAAATCGGCACGGGCGCGCTGCCGACGGCATGGCTGGCGTTGATGCCGCCGTTGTCAGCGCCGCCTTGCGAATTGTCGGGATCGAGGTTCAGCACCGGCGGATCATTGACCGGCGTCACATCGAAGGTGAGCGTGTTGGGCGAGGCGTCGGTATCGAGGCCGCCATTCAACGCGCCGCCGTTGTCCTGCACCTGGAACGTCAGGCTGGCGAGCCCTGCGCCATTGGCGTCGGCAGCTGGCGTCCAGACCAATTTGCCGGCTGTAATGTCGGCCAGCGGCACCGTCTGACCTTGCGCAACTGCCTGTCCGTTCAGCGTCAGTGCGCCGCTACCGGGAAGCGTCGCGATCTTAACCGCCGCGAACGTGCTGGCGGGACTGTCGCTCGGATCGGTGAAGCCGAAGTCAGGCGCCGACAGAATATAGTCCGCATCCTCCGGCGTACTCACGGCACTGTCCGCGCCGGCTGGCGCGTCGTTGACCGATGCCACGGTGACCGTGACCACGGCCTTCGCCGTGCCTCCCTGTCCGTCCGCGACTGTATAGCCGAAGCTGGCCGAGCCGTTGAAGTCGGCGTCGGGCGTGAAGGTCAGCTTGCCGTCCAGGCCGAGCAGGACGGAGCCATGGGAGACCGCAATGGCCGTGCCGCCAGCGACGATGGCGTGGCCGTCGATCGCCGACACCGCAAGGGGATCGGCATCAAGGCTGCCGTCGTGATCGTTGCCGAGAACATCGAAGGTCACCGCAGCGTCCTCGAAGGTCGAAGCGGCATCGTTGGACGCAACTGGGGCGATGTTGTTGGCGGAGAAGGTCAAGGTGTTGGTGACAGCAAGGCCTTTCGGGTCGGTGGCTGTGACAGCTATGGCGAAGACGCCATCGCCAGCGATGCCGCCGACCGAGGCATCGGACGGCAACGTGCCGGAGATCTTGCCGGTGGCGGGATCGATGGCGAGCCAAGAGGGAAGGCCGGCGGCGGAGTAGGTCAGCGCATCGCCGTTGGCGTCCGAGAAGGCGCCTTTCGTCTGGATGCTGACGGAATTGCCGTCGAGGCCAGACGTGCTGCCGAGTGATACGGCGATTTCGGGCGCCACATTGACGTGGACGATGGTGATGGCAACGTTGGAAGTCTCGACGCCATCGCTGACGGTGACGTTGATGGTGCGGTCGACGATGGCGGGTGTGGAAGACGTGTTCTCGAAGGCGACGCCATTGATGAAAGCGGCATACTGCGCTTCGCTGGCCGATCCCGACAGCGCGACGCTGATCGTGCCGGCGCTTTCGGTGACCGCGTAATTTATGCCGCTGATCGTGCCGGTCGAGCCGTTGACGGTATGCACGCCGCCGATCGCGAAATGATCCGACGTCTGCTTATTGGCGAGCACAATCGACGCCGACACCATGTTGGCGGTGTTGGAGTCTTCCAGCTCGATGGCCGGCGCCGAGATCGAAACCGGCGAGCCTCCAGCATTGAAAGTTGTTTCATAACCGGTGGGATCGCTGGAATAGAGGGCGTAGAAATCGTCCCAGGTGCCTTGGGCCGCCGCGCCGCCCGGCATGTTGAAGATGTAGGCGCGTAGTTCGTAGTTGGTTCCGGGTTGCAGCTTGAAGTCGGCAGCTGGTGTGAGGCTGTAGTTGGTGTTGCTGTCGTAGTAGGGACCGACATAGGTGTTCGCGGTCTTGTCCGTGGATAGCAGTATCGCGGACTTGAACCCATCCGACGAAATCGCCATGGCGAACTGGAACTGCCCGCTGGCGAAGCGTAGCGCCGTCTCCTGCAGCCAGGTCTCGGGCATGGTCGCCAGGGTGGCGAACGACATGGAAATGTATTCGCCTTGCGCGATGGAGGTCGCCAGTGAGGTGCTGGACACCTGCGTGATGTGCCCGGACGAACCGTCGTTGGTGAGCGTCAGGCCCGGACCGGCGGTCTCGGGGCTGACCGATGCGAAAGTCGTCAGACCGACAGGGCTGGCCCAGGACGGATTTGCTCCATAGCCGCCATTGTGGGGATAGGTAAAGGCGCCGTCCTTCGGCGACTGGCCCGAAAGGTCGATGTGCGGCGCGGCGTGAAGCGCCATGATGCTGACACTGGCCAGGTTCGAGACGGCGCCCGATACGTCCGCGACGGTGTAGCTGATAGGCGTCGGCGCGCTACTGAACGCTGCCAGCGGCGTGAAGGTAATGGCGCCGCTCGTGGTGTTTACGGACCACGTACCTTCGCCGGCGACCAGCAGGCTGGCGCCGGCGCTCGCCGTGCCGGCAATTTTCACAGAGGCCGGGTCAAGCGTACCGCCGGCGTCGGTATCGTTGGCGAGGACCGCGACCGTCACCGGCGAGTGCACGATGCCCGAGCCGCTGTCAGCCGCAGTCACCGGAAGGGCAATGACGTGGACGGTCGAAACACCGACGGCAGAATCGAGCATGCCGTCGTTGACGGAAACATTGAGGATGCGGTCGGTGGCGGCCGGGGTGACGGTGCTGTTGCTGAAGGCAATCGCATGCAGTGCGGCGGCATAGCTGGCTTTGTTGGCCTGGCCGGTGAGTTGGATCGTCTCCTGGCCGGCGCTGTCGAGGACGCTGTAAGCGATACCGTTGATGCTGCCGGTGCTTCCTGACGCAACGGCCGTCCCGCCTATCGAGAGCTGATCACCGGCCAGCTTGTTGGTGAGGACGACAGTCGCCGAGGCCATGGTGGCGTTGTCGGCGTCGAAGATCTGGGCGGCGCCAGCAACGATCGCTACGGCAGGGCCATCTTCGGTGAACGTTGTGACATTGCGGGTCGGTTCGGCGCCTAGATAGATGCGGTCGAGATCGAGTGCGAGTGTCTGACCCACCGTGCCGAGAGCCGGGGCCCACGTCATGCCGATTTTGTAAGTGCCGGTGGCCAGTGTGCTGACGAAACTCGATTGCAACGTCTGCCAGGTGTTCCATGCCAGGCTGGTGACGGTCAGGTCGCCGCCCGTGCCGCCGGTCGTGAACGTGCCGGGCACCGCCATCGCAACGTTGTTCGATGCATCCAGCACTACCCAATTGAAATTGGGCGCCAGCGGTTGGATGTCGACCAGTGTTTTGACGTCGAAGGCGAAATTGTAGAGTTGTCCCTGCGTGAGGGTAACGGCCGTCGTGTTCTGAAGTAGGACGTGCCCATTGCCGATGGTGCCGGCAATGCCGGTCAAGACATTGATGGCTCCCAATGAACTGGCGGGTGCGGGTCCATTCGTCAACGGCGAGTTGATGCCAGATAGATAGCTCAATGGGACTGGCAAGCCGAGGATACTGGTGTTGGCCCAGCCGGATGCCCCGCTTTCGATGCCGCCATTGAACAGGAGATTGGACGCTGACGGTAGCGTCGGCCCGCCCAAATCAATGAGGGGCTGCGCATCGGTTACGGCGCCCGAGATGGTGGCCGTCGAGGTTGCTCCGTTGATGAGGTCCTTGATCGTGTAGGTGAAGGACGGCGTGCCGATATAGCCGGGCGTCGGTTTGAACAACAGATGGCCTGTCAGATCCAGCGCCACCGTGCCTCCACTCACCGTCACAGCGGGGCCACCGGCCGTGATCGAGCCGCCGTCAATCCTGGTGATGGCGAACGCAAACCCAGAGGGATTGGTGTCGTTGGCCAATGGCGCCAGGAGGATGCTGGTATCGTGCGGCGTGGTGAAACTGTCGGCGGCTGCCGTGAGCGGCGCTGCAATGACCGTGCCGCCGACCGTGGCCGTCGCCGAACCGCCGTGACCGTCGTTGATCGTATAGGTGAACGAAGGCGAACCGAGATAACCGGCATTGGGCGTGAACGTCAGATCGTTGTTCGAATCGAGCGTGACCTTGCCGCCCGTTACGGTGATGGCGACGCCGCCAGCGACGATCGCTTGCCCGGCAACCTTGGTCACCGTCAGAGTGTCGCCCGCATCGATGTCGCTGTCGTTGCCGAGCACATGGATGGTGATTGGCGCGCCCGCCGAAGTGCTGAACGTATCATTGACGGCGACTGGGGCGTGGTCCGGATTGGTGATCTTGACGGTGACCGTCGCGGTGTCGGTGACGCCGGTGCTGTCGACGATGCTGTAGGTGAAGCTGTCGTTGAGCGTGGCGCCCGCGCTCAAGGCCTGCGCGGCCGTGTTGGTGCTCGGATCGTAGTCGAATGAACCGTCGGCATGCATCGTGACTTTGGCGCCCGAGGCCAGCGTGACAGGGCTGGCCCCGAAGGCCGCGCCATTGACCTGCGTGACCGTGATGCCGGTGATGCCGCCGGATGTCGGCGTGATATCGACGCCTTTGCCGGTGTCGTCGCTGACCACATTGCCAGAAACGGCATGGGTTAGATCACCGGTATAGCTGTTGGCTGTCGCGCTGGCCAAGGCAAGGAAGCCCTGCGGCTTGAAGAACACGGCCGAATCGTAGGAGCCGTCGCCGGCGTCGCCGATGGCGATCTTCATTGTATACTGCGTGTCGCGTGTGACATGCGCCGTAACGGTGAGCAGCTTTGTGAGGCCATCATATTCCAGATAGGGGCCGACAGTGTGATCGCCCGAGTATAACGAGTTGGAAATGTAGAGGCCGGTGTTGTTGGCGTCGATGGTCGCTAGCGGTGCGAAAGGGGCCGCCGAACCTGGGACGCCGGGATTGATCGTGTTGACGGCGATGCCTTCGCTGGTGCCCGGCACGACGGCAAGATTGGTCTTGGTCGCATAATCCGTACCGCCCTGAATAAAGAATCCGAAGGCGTCGTTGTAAATGGTGCCCACGAACTCGGGATATTCTTCCGAGGCGAAGCTGAACACAAAGCCGATGCGATCGGTGGCCGATTTGAACTTGAAGGAGAAGCCGGCGGCGTCATAGATCCCCGCATTGCCCGACAGCGCATTGAGGTCGGCGTCGGAGGCGCTCGTATGGCCTGCGTTGACAGTCGTCGATACGCCGCCATCGAAGATCTGGTGATCGCTGGTGTTGCCCGCCGCGGTGGCGGCCGAGGAGGCCTGTCCCGTGACCATGACGATGCCGCTCGACAGCGGGATCTTGCTCAGCCCGAGACCCGTCGCATCGTTCGTGAAGGTGCCGAATTGTTCGGCCGCGCCGATCTGGGTTTGCGCCGTGGCGGTGATGCCGGGGCCGACGAACTGGGTTTGGAAAATACTGCTGACGGCGGTATTGCTGGCGGCGACCGAGATGACGGTGTTGAGCTCGCCGGTCCAATCCGCAGCGGCAATGGCCGTCGCCTCAATAATTCCGGTCTTGTCTTCCAGAACCCAATTGCCGCCGAACTGGGCGGCGCCGGTCAAATCCGTCGACCCGGCCACATCCGCATGCGTCAGATCGGCAAACTTGTGTAAGAAAGCGTCGCCCGCGGCGCCCTTGGCCACGTCGCAACCGTAAATGAGAATGTCGCCGCCCTGGTGCAGCGCGGCACCGATCCGGCCGAGTTCGGCATCGAACGCCTTCAATGTCGCGGCATCGTAGGTCGACGAGCCCAAATGCAGTTTTCCGGGTTCGCCGTGGCTGATGATGTGGATGGCGTCGAGATCGTGCCGGTCCGCGAGGTAGGACGCCATCTGATCGAGGCCGTCCTTGGCCGGATCGAGCACGACGATTTCGGAGCTGTTGGCGATGGCCGCTTCCAGCACCGCGAGGTCGGGCACATTGGCGTCGATGAAGACCACGGTACGGGCGTTGGGCAGGGACTGGACCGCGACCGGGCCGTCCAGATGATCGACCAGGCCGACCAGATCGGAGCCGTGAAGTGCAGAGGTCGAGGCCAAGTCCAGGAGCAAATCGGCAGGCGCCGCATCGGCAACGTCGACATGGGCCGGATCGGCATGCAGCGCGTCCATGGCGGTTTCCAGGGCGGCCGCGTCGAACATGATGCGCGGCTCCAGGCGGCGCAGTAAGGTTTCGGACATCAGGTTGGCGAATGCGGAAACGGAGTTGGGGCGCGGTTTGGAATCGAAGGCCATTGCGATGTTCTCCAAGGGTCAATTGGCCCGTTCGCCAGTCTCGCCGTTGCAGCGTAGCCGGCAAATCGGATTGCAAAAATCTGTTCTTCAACCCTTAGTTGCAGTCATTTGCGTAAAGAAGAATTTAACTCCTTTCAAGAAGTTGCTGAACAACCGTGCGTTTTTTTATCCCAGTATGACGCGCGCGGCGCTACTTGCCTGGCGTCATCTTCTGAGTTGTGTCCGCCATGAGACGTCCCAGCTCCTGGGCCTGCAGGGCATAGGACTGCATCTGCGTCTGGGCATAGCGGCTCTGGATCGAGAGCACTTCCTGGATGTCCTTGGCGCTCGCTAATTCCGACGCCAAGGTAAAACCAGCTTCGGCATTCTGCTTGGCGAAGCGGGTGGCGCGGTCCTGCACCAGCTTGAATCCGGAGGTCATTTCATTGGCCGGCACGGCGGCCGACCACATGCCCATCGCCTTCATCATGCCATCCATCATCTGGGCATAGGCGAGCCGCGCCTGCTCGACATTCTGCTCGGCGAGATCGCGCATCTGCTGGGGGATTTCAAAGGGATTTTGGGCCATGAAAGACACTCCTTGCAACGCTTGAGAACCAGCGCCCGGAGGATTCTGTATCATTCGGGTCCGGCCTTGGGAAATCATTCCCGAATTCGTCCACGAGCCCGCTCCTTGCCGCGCACGATAGACAGACGCAGTTGGTCTTTGACGCTGTCATTCGCCTGCGCCAATACTGATAGCGACACGACACAACAGGCAGCAAACAGGAGGAAACACATGGCGAAACGCTTGGCTTTGATCACCGGCGGCATGGGCGGCCTAGGCGAAACCATCAGCACCAAGTTGGCCGACGCCGGCTACACGGTGGCGGTGACCTATTCGCCCAGCAACAAAAACAGCGCGGCTTGGCTCGCCGAAATGAAGGCCAAGGGCTACCTGTTCAACGCCTATGCCTGCGACGTCACCGATTATGAATCGTCCAAGTCCTGCTGCGCCAAAGTGGCCGCCGACCTCGGCCAGATCGACATCCTGGTCAACAACGCCGGCATCACCAAGGACACGACGTTCCGCAAGATGGACAAGGCGAGCTGGGACGCGGTCATCCGCACCAACCTCGACAGCGTCTTCAACATGACCAAGCAGGTCTACGACGGCATGATGGACCGCGGCTGGGGCCGCATCATCAACGTCTCGTCCGTGAACGGATCGAAGGGCGCCTTCGGGCAGACCAACTACGCCGCAGCCAAAGCCGGCATGCACGGCTTTACAAAATCGCTGGCGCTGGAATCGGCCAAGAAGGGCGTCACCGTGAATACGATTTCGCCCGGCTACATCGGCACCAAGATGGTGATGGCCATCGACAAAACCATTCTCGACACCAAGATCATCCCGCAGATCCCGCTCAATCGCCTAGGCAAGCCGGAGGAAGTCGCCGGCCTGATCATCTATCTGTGCTCGGAGGAAGCCGCCTTCGTCACCGGCGCCAACATCGCCATCAACGGCGGCCAGCATATGAACTGACGGATCGCTCCGCCCCAAAACAAACGCCGGCCCGAGAACATCGGACCGGCGCTTTCATTTTCCTGAAGTGACCTGACGATGGTTACCCGCGGCGATCACCAAACAGACGCATCAACATGACGAACAGGTTGATGAAGTCGAGATAGAGCGAAAGTGCGCCGCGCACCGAAGCGTGGCCGATTGCGGTCGTGTCGTGCGAGACGGACTCGTAAACGTCCTTCAGCTTCTGCGTGTCATAGGCGGTGAGGCCCGCAAAGATGAATACGCCGATGACCGAGATGGCGAACTGCATCGCGCTGGAGGCGAAGAAGATATTCACCAGCGACGCAATGATGATGCCGATCAGGCCCATCATCAGGAATGAGCCCAAGCCGGTCAGGTCGCGCTTGGTGGTGTAGCCCCAGGCGCTCATGCCCGCGAACATGCCCGCCGAGATGAAGAACACGCGCGCGATGCTCTGGCCGGTGTAGACCGCGAACAGGAAGGCCAGCGAGAGGCCAACCAGTGTGGCGTAGAGGAAGAAGCCGTTGCGCGCGCCGTTCACACTCATGGTGTGCATACGCGCGATCAGATAGAAGCCAAACAGCAACGGGGCGAAGATCAGCACGAACCGCAAGGGACCGTGGAAGATGGCCGAGAACACATCCGGGTTGGATGCGGCATAGGCATAGAGCCCATAGGCCGCGGCGCCCGTCAGGCCCACGCCAATCGCCATATAGTTGTAGACGCCCAGCATGAACGACCGGAGACCGGCGTCATAGCTGATCTCGTCGGTCTGCGACTGGGCTGTCGCCAATCGCCTGTCAAAGTCGGCCATGTCATTTCCCCTTGGAAACTGAAGCAACGGCCCCGCGCCGCTGCGCGACTACCGTTTGATCATCGATGTAGTATCCAGGCAATCGGTTTTCAAGGCCTCCCATAACGCCCAACCCATGATTTGACCG
Organism: Hyphomicrobiaceae bacterium; assembly: GCA_031393505.1. GTDB lineage: Bacteria > Pseudomonadota > Alphaproteobacteria > Rhizobiales > Hyphomicrobiaceae > JANYHF01. Next base: position 72,406 of record JANMVX010000081.1, read on the forward strand.
GTCGTTGCTGCGGCCTTGGACAGCGTTGATTCGGCCCGTCATAACCAGAACATGTGGCCCCCTTTCCTTCTCCCCGTGCTTACGGGGAGAAGGTGGCCTTTGGCCGGATGAGGGGCGATACGCGGGAGACCTCTAGGGTCTGTGCTTGTTTGATAGGGGCCGGAGCAAGTCCCGCCCCTCACCGACCGCCCAGCGCTTGCCGCGAAAAAGCGGCTGCGCGGGGCGGTCTCCTCTCCCCGTAAGTACGGGGAGAGGAAAAAACGCGGTGTTTGGCGAAAGATCATCACTATCGAACGCTGGCATCACTCGGACCGCAGCAATGGCATGGGGCGGGCGCGCAACACCTGATAGGTGCCGAACAGGCCGAAGATCAGCACCAGGCCGAGAGCGATGCCGGCCGAGGCGAGGATTGAGGTCCAGGAAAAGACGAAGGCGATCTGCATGGCGTAGTGCAGGATGGTCCAGGCGGACAGCACGCCCAGGCCCAGCGCGACCGTGGCCGCGGCCAACGCCAAGAGGCCGTATTCGGCCATCATGGTCGCGACCACCGTGCCAGTCCCGGCGCCGAGCACCTTCAGCATCACCGCCTGATAACTGCGGCGGCGGCGAGCTGCCGTCATGGCGCCCGCCAACACCAGCGATCCGGCGCTGAGGGTGACAAGGGCGGCGACCCGGATGGCGGCGACGACCTTGTCGAGGACGGCTGCGGCCAGATCCAGCCCATCCTTGACGCGAATGGCGGCCGTACCCGGAAATGTGTCGGCGATGGCCTGTAGCAACTCGCCTTCCTTGGCGGGAGACAGCGGCGTGGGATAGGTGATTGTCCCCATCAGATTGTGCGGTGCGTTCTTCAAAGCGTTCGGCGACAGGATCATGGTGAAGTTCATCGCCAGCCGTTCCCAAGCTGGCTTGCGCAGGTTAGAGATGCGCGCCTCGATTGGCCGGCCGAGCACGTTGACCACCAGGGTGTCGCCAATCACGAGTCCAAAACCGCGTGCGATCTCTTCGTCCAGCGACACCAGGGGCGGGCCAGAGTAGTCCTTGGCCCACCAATCGCCCGTGATGAGTTTGTCGTTCGGCGGCGGCTCGGTAGCGTAGGTCAGGCCACGGTCGCCCTGCAGGAACCACTCGGTTTCGCGCGTGGCTTTCAATTGTTCGACCGGCGTCCCTTTCAGGCTGACGACGCGCCCGCGCAGCATCGGCTTGGCATCGATGGCGGCGCCGGGGGCGATGCGCTCCAATAGGGCCGCCAGTTCAGGACCTTGCGTGCGGCCGAGATCGAGCAGGTAGTAGTTCGGCGCCCGCGCGGGGGCGCTGGTTTTCAGCTCCGTTTCCAGACTGTTGTCGACCAGCGACAGCGCCGTCAGCAGCCCCAGGCCCAGCCCCAGCGACAGCATGATGGGCCGCGCCAGGGACTGCGGGCCGGAAATGTTGCCGAGCGCGATCCGCACCGGTGGCGGGCCGAATTTCGGCAGCCGGGCGACGGCCACTTCGATCAACCATCCCGCGACCAGCAAGAGCGCCGCAACGAGTATGAGGCCGCCGGCGCTGTAGACTGCGATCATTCGATCAGACGCCTGCATCAACAGCAGCCCGAACGACGCCGCGAACAGAAGGGCCGTGGCCGCAATATACGGCCAGCGCGGCAGCCGGAGGCGGATGGGCGCGATCTCGTCGCGGAACAGGGCGGTGGCCTTCATCTGCTCGGCGCGGCCCAGCGGCCAGAGCGTGAAGAGGAGCGCGATCAAAAGGCCGAAAGCGGCGGCGATGGCGTAGGTGGCGGGCCGGTGCACGGCGCGGATATCGACGGGCGCGAGTTGGCCGAGGCCGGCGATGGCGAGGTCGGGGACGAAGGATCCCAACAGCATGCCGAGCGTGATCCCGAGCACCGTCAGCAGCAGGATCTGCGCGAGGTAAATGCCGAACACCTGGCCATCCCCCGCCCCCAAAGAACGAAGCGTGGCGATGGTTTTGCGCATACGGACCAGGTGCGACGCCACCGCATTGGCGACCCCAAGGCCGCCGATGCCGAGCGTGGTGAAGCCCACCAGCGTCAGGAATTGGCCCAGCCGCTCAATGGCTTTTCGCGCGCCTGGGATGGGGTCGAGGCGGGTGGCGGTCTGGAAACCGCCGTTGGCGAGTTCGGCGGAGAGGTCCTTGGCCAGCGCCTTGATGCCAACAGCCTTGGCCGGCTCGGGGACGACCTTGTATTGCCAGCGGATGAGGCTGCCTTCTGCGGCGAGGCCGGCGGCTTCCAGCGTTGGCATGGCCACCAGCAAGCGCGGGCCGTAAATGGCCTGGCCGGACAGTTTGTCGGGCTCGGACTGGATTGTTCCGGTTATTTCGATCTCGGCCGCGCCAACATGAATTTTGTCGCCGATCTTCAGGCCGAGCCGGTCGAGCAGCAGGGGATCGCAGACGGCGGTGTTGGGACGTTTCAGAGCCTCGGCAAGCGTCGCTCCGCCCTTTAGCAGCAATTGCCCGGTCAGCGGATAGACGGCATCCACCGCTTTCACCTCGACCAGCGCCTGCTTGCCTTTGTCGGTGGCCGAAAGCGCCGGAATGCGAGCCATGGCGCGCAAGGTTGCGACTTCGCCGGTCTGCCCGAACCTGTCAATGATGGCGCGCTCGGCAGCCGACGCCCGCAGGTGCATGCGCGCCACCGCCAGGTCGCCGCCGAGGATCTCGCGACCATGATCGTCCAGCGCCGCCGTGATGGCGTCGCCGATGCCGCCGACCCCGACGATGGCGGCGACGCCCAGCGCCACGCAGGCAATGAGGATGTACAGCCCACGCAAGCCGCCGCGGAGCTGGCGCACGGCGAGGCGGAGGGAGAGCGGAAGCCGCGCCGCCGGAACGCCAATGTCAGCCGTGTTCGTGGTCACGCCGGCTCCATCTCCAGCACGCGCCCGTCGCGCATGGCGATGCTGCGGTCGCAGCGGGCGGCGAGCGTTGCGTCGTGGGTGATCAGCACCAGCGTCATGCCGCGGCGCGCGCGCAGATCGAACAGCAGATCGACGATGCCCGCCCCGGTCTTGGCGTCGAGATTGCCCGTTGGCTCATCGGCCAGCAGGATGGCGGGCTCCACCACCATGGCGCGCGCGATGGCGACGCGCTGCTGCTCGCCGCCCGAGAGCTCCGCCGGAAGATGGGTTGCGCGACCTGCCAGCCCCACGTCCGCCAGGGCGATGGCGGCGCGCCGACTGGCGTCGCGGGCGCCGGCAAGCTCCAGCGGCAGCGCCACATTCTCCAGCGCCGTCATGGTCGGCACCAGATGGAACGACTGGAACACGATGCCGATGGCCTTTCCACGCAGCCGGGCAAGCGCGCTTTCCGACTTTCCGGCAAAATCCTCGCCAGCCACTCTGACGCGGCCGGAACTTGCCCGCTCCAGCCCGGCCATGATCATCAGCATGGAGGACTTGCCCGATCCGCTCGGCCCCAAAATGCCGACAGACTCGCCGGCTTGTATGGAGAGCGTGACCTGGTCGAGGATCTGCACCGGACCGGCGCGGCTGGCCAGACGGAGACTGACCTCGTCGAGACGGATAATGGGGTCTAAGGTCTTTTGCATGCGAAGAAACGGACCCCGAGGTGGCTAAGGATGGATTGGATGGCTGGTCGTAGATGCTTCTTGTGGCCGAAAGCGGCCGTCGTGCTGCTGGCGGCGGTGGTCGCCTTAATGCTGGGAGCAGAGATGGGGCAGGCAGCGGCGAAAATCAAACTGGCGGCGCTGGGCGACAGCATTACAGCCGGCTTGGGCGTGAAGGTCGAGGAGGCGTATCCGGCGCGTCTGCAAGCCCTGCTGGCGGCCAAAGGCATCGAGGCAGAGATCGCCAATGCCGGCGTCTCGGGAGACACCGCGGCCGATGGTCTGGACCGGCTGGACTGGTCGGTACCGGACGGGACGGATGGCGTCATCCTGGCGCTGGGCGCCAACGATATGCTGCGTGGGCTGGAGCCCAAGCAAACCGCGGCGACGCTCGATAAAATCCTCACTGCACTGCAGGCGCGCAAAATCCAGGTGCTTCTTGTCGGCATGAAAGCCGGCACGAATTTCGGCGAATCGTTCCGAGCCGCGTTCAACAAGATGTACCCCGACCTCGCCGCCAAGCACGGTCTCGACCTCTACCCCTTCCTGTTGCAGGATGTCGCCCGCGATCCCGCGCTCAACCAGAGTGACGGCATTCATCCAAATCCCAAAGGCGCGGCGCGGATCGCGGAACGCATGCTGCCGAGCGTGCTGAAACTGATTGAGCGCATCGACAGGCGGTAGGTCGAAGCACCGCATTTGCAGTTGGCGATAACATTACCGACAGCACCCCGAAGCCGACAGCTCCATCGCCTTCTCCCAAGGGAGAAGGCGATGGGACTACTCGCGGCGATGCTTGAATTGAGCGCAAACTGAATTGAATGGCCTTCGCCGCGATCACCCTGTTAGTATGCCGCCACCATGCCCCGCCTGTTCTCCGCCTTTCGCGTGCCCGCCCCGGTCGAGGACTGGCTGTCGGACCTTGAACACGAGATGCCGGGCGCGCGCTGGACCGATCCGTCAGACTATCACGTGGCGCTGCGCTTCTTCGGCGATGTCGACAAGCATGTGATGGACGATATTCTGGCCGGGCTGGAAAGCACGTTCCTGCCGGTGTTTCCGGCGCACATCCGCGGGCTGGGCGTCTACGGTGGCGACCGGCCGCGCGTGCTGGTGGCCGAGATCGAGCCCCATCCCGCGCTGACCGACCTGCACCGCGCCCACGAGCGCATCGCCTTCTCGGCCGGCCTGGAGCCGGACCGGCGCAAATACAGCCCGCACATCACGTTGGCGCGGCTGCACGGCACTTTGCCCGAAACCATCGCCAGCTTCATCCAGTCCTTCACCCCCGCCAGCCTGCCCAGCTTTACGGTCGAGGAGGTGGAGCTGATGTCGGCGCGCGACGGCAGCGGCGGCGGGCCCTATCTGACCGAGGCGACCTTCAGGTTGACGGGAGCGAACGCCGGCGATGACAGCGCATATGACGCCGAGGATTGATCGATACTCTCGACCAGGCTGCGGGCCGCGATCTGCAGCAGCTCGAACACATCGTCAGCCGCCATGTCGCCTTCAAAGGTCGGGTCGGGCACATCTTCGGCGCCGATCCAGGGGGCGAAATCCATCAGCAGGTGGACGCGACTCTCACAGCCGGCCGGCGCCAATTCCAAAAGCCTGTTGCGGGTGGCCACGTCCATGGCGAGCAGCAGCTCGAAGTTGCGGAAGTCGCCATCGGAAATCTCGCGCGAGCGAAACCCAGAGAGATCAACGCCCGCACGGGCGGCCGCCCCCAGCGCCAAGCGGCTGGCCTTGGCGCCCGCACCAACTTTCAGCCCACGCGAGGCCAGCAGGAAATCGTCCAACCGGTCCTCCTGAGCGATCAAGAGGCGCATCGCCGCCTCGGCCAGAACCGAGCGGCAGGTATTGTCACGGCAGACGAAAAGCAATCGGTGTTGGGTCATGTCTCAATCTTGCGAATCAGCGATGCAAACCCTTGACACGCAGCAGACTCAGGCAGCAAGGCGGGATCATGGTGATTTGCCCACGCAAGCCAGGGAGAACTATTTTATGGTGGAAAAACTCGGGGCCGAGGCCCTTGTTCAGTTGGCAGAGCAACTGCCGGAATGGATGCTGAAGACGACGCCTGACGCGATCCATAAATCGTTCAAGTTCAAAAACTTCAACGCCGCCTTCGGCTTCATGAGCCGGGTCGCGCTGCTGGCGGAAAAGTTGGATCACCATCCCGAATGGTCGAACGTGTGGAACAAGGTGGAGATCACCCTGACCAGCCACGATGCGGGCGGCCTAACGCAACGGGATGTAACGATGGCTCGTGCGATCGATGGTCTCGACGCTGAAGCTTAGCGGGTTCTGGTAGGTTGCTTGCACGGCCTTGACCGGTTTTGCGACACGCTTGGCCTTGACCACGGCCGGGATGGGCCGCAGCGCGTCGGCGGTTGGCCGCAAGCTGACCAGCGCCGGATCGGCGTTGGCCGCAATCGCCCCGTCGGCAGCCACCGCCGCCACATTGCCCTGTTGGCCGTCGGTATCGGGCAACGGGGCGGGATCGTCGGACGCCGTTACTGGCTGCGGCTGCGGCGTGGCGGTCGCCACCTGTTGCGCCTGGTTCGCGGCTGCGACGGCGGCATAGGTCTTGTGGCGCAGGATTTCACTGTCGGCCCAGGGGCCGGGCTTGCACTGACACTGCGGCTGCAGCGCCTTGCGGTAGAGGAACGCCGTCTCCAATGACGAATAGGGCTTGCCGTCAAGCCCGACGAACTGCGTCGCGTCGCTATCGCCATGCGGCGCGTAGTAGAGTTTCGCAGGCTGCGAGCAGCTGGATTCACAGGTGTTGCTGTCGCGCCGGAAGTGGGACTCGGTGGTTGAATCGCTCACCGGCCAATAGTAACCGTCGCACAGCCGCACACAGACAGTGCGGTAGGCTGGCGATTGGCGCGGGGCAGACTTTTGGCCGCCGGAATAAGGAAAAAGCGGATCGCTGTGATGGCTACTGACGGCTTGCGGAGCTGGCGCTGCCGGCGCCGGCGCCGGCGGTGCAAAGATCGAGATCAGCTGGTCGAAGAACCCGTTCGGCCCACCGCGAGCGGCGGCATCGGCCGACGGCACGCCCGGCAGCCACAGTCCGGCCAGAGCGACTGACGCCAGGGTCACCATGACCCGCGCCCGCTTACGCAATACCTGCATGATGCCAAACAACGCTCACAACGCCACGCCACGGCCCTAAGGCCAACGCCAGTTGTGCGCGCGATTGGCAAACTTTCCCTAAACGGTGTGCCGGAATTGCTGGGCCGCGCGCGTAGCAGCGAATAGCGAGTTGCGAAAAGGGCCATGAGAGTGGGATCCCAATCCCTATTCGCTACTCACTATTCGCTTCTTCCGGCCTGGGCCGGAATTGCTGGTTCGTGCGGAGCGGGCTAGGATCGACACAAATCAACAAGAGGCGGCCATGACCAATTCGGATCCGACCCAGCTCAGCGCTGGCGAACTCATCGCTCAGTTCCGCCGCCGCGCGCTGTCGCCGGTCGAGGTCGCCAAGGCTGTGCTGGCGCGGGTTGAAAAGCTCGGTCCAACGGTAAATGCCTTTTGCCATCTCGATCCGGTCGGCGCGCTCGCCTCCGCCAAGACCAGCGAAGCGCGCTGGCGCGACGGCGAACCCATCGGCCTGCTCGACGGCGTGCCCACCACCATCAAGGACCTGACGGCCGTCGCCGGCTGGCCGACGCGGCGCGGTTCGAAACTGACGGACGGTAAACTGTCCGCCTTCGACGCCCCCGCCGTGGCGCGGCTGCGTGAGCACGGCGCGGTGCTTATTGGCAAAACCACCACCCCGGAGTTTGGCTGGAAAGGCGTCACCGACAGCCCGCTCACCGGTGTCACCCGCAATCCCTGGAATACGGCGCTTACGCCGGGCGGCTCGTCAGGCGGCGCAGCAGTGGCGGCCGTGCTGAGCCTGGGCACGCTGCACACCGGCACCGATGGCGCTGGCTCGGTGCGCATCCCCTCCGCGTTCACCGGATGCTTTGGCCTGAAGCCGACCTATGGCCGTATCCCCCTTTACCCGGCCTCTCCGATGGGCACCTTGGCCGTGCTCGGCCCGATGACGCGCACTGTCGCCGACGCCGCCCTGATGATGGCCGCCATGGCCGCCCCCGATGCGCGCGACGTGACGGCGGACCGCGCGCAGGCCATCGATTACCGGATCGGGCTCGACGCGGGCGTTGCAGGCTTGCGCATCGGCTATTCGCCCCGCCTCGGCGGCCATGTGCGCAAAGTCGATGCCGAGATTGAAGCCGCCATCGCCAAAGCCGCCGCCGATTTCAAAGCGTTGGGCGCGCATGTCGAACAAGCCGACCCAGACCTGCCGTCCGATATGGAACAGGTTCTGCTCGCCCAATGGAGCGCGGGCAGCGCGGCCATCGCCGATGGCTACGACAAATCTGAGCTATCGGCCTGCGATCCCGGCTTCCTCAAAATGATCGAGCGCGGGCGAAACATCTCCGGGGCAGATTTCGTGCGCGCCACCACCCGCCGCGCCGCCATGCACGAGGCCATGCTGCAGTTCCACCAGCGCTTCGACCTGCTGATCACGCCCACCATGCCGCTCGCCGCCATCGAGGCCGGCCGCGATGTTCCTGCGTCCGGCGACTGGGGCACGGAGTGGTGGCATTGGACGCCGTTCACCTATCCGTTCAACCTCACGCAACAACCGGCCGCCTCCTGCCCCGCCGGTTTCACCACGGCCGGACTGCCCATCGGCTTGCAGATCGTGGGACCGTTGGGCAGCGATGCGCTGGTGCTGCGCGCATCGCGGGCGTTCGAGAGCGTGCGGCCGTTCAGGATGTGCGAGACGCCGCGTGGTGGGTAATTCTGGTGTTCAAAGATTCCCACCCGCTTCCCGGAATTTGGCGCGCGTCTTCGCGTGGCAAATATCCGGGACCCTGCCTGTTGCGGTTACATCCGTCGGTGCTGCGGACGTGGAAACGGGCCATGCGGTTGGCTCGTCGGCTCCCTCAGGCAGGTAAGGGTCCCGGATATTCGACGCGCAAGACAGAAAGAGCGCGCCGAATTCCGGGAAGCGTGATTGGTTGCACGTTTGGAATTGGACGGGTGCTTTCACTCAACGGTTTGCCTGCTCATTACTATCGCCCGCTTTCCGCACCAGCTCTTCCGGCTGAAACCGATAATGCGTCGAGCAGAACTCGCACTTCGCCTTCACCATGCCGTCCGGCTCGACCATGTCGGCAATTTCGTCCGGCTTGAACTGAGAGATAATCCCCGCCAGCCGCTCGTGCGAGCAGTTGCATTGCGCGGTCAGCGGCGTCGCCCCGTAGGCACGCACGCCCTCCTCGTTGAAGAGGCGGATCAACAGACGCTCGGGAGCGACGGTCGGGTCGATCAACTCGTGGTCCTCGACGGTGGCTGCCAAGATGCGCGTGCGCTCCCAATCGTCGTCGTCCTCGCGGCCGCTGCCGTCGCCTTTCAGGATGTCGCGGTCGGGCAGGCCGGCGCCGCCATCGGGCGAGAGGTGCTGGATCATCAGGCCGCCGACGCGCCAATGCCAGCCGCGGTTCTGTACTCCACCGGCGGAGAATTCTTTCCCCACCGCGAGGCGGATGAATGTGGGCAGCTGTACGGATTGTTTGAAATAGGCGAGCGCGGCTTCCGACAGCGTCTGGTCCGCCAGCTGCACGATGCCCTGGTGCCGGTCTTGCTCGCCGCCCGGATCGATGGTGAGTGCGAGGTGGCCGTCGCCGAGCAGTTTGGCTTCGTCGATGGGGCCGGCGGCTTCCAGGCCCGCGATGGCGACGGCGTCGAAGTTGGCGTAGCCGCGCAATTTGCCGGGGCTCTCGCAGCTGGCGACCAGGAGCGAGAGCGGGCCGTCGGTCTTGGTCTGCAGGATGATCTTGGCGTCGGTTTTCAAGGCCGCGCCGAGCATGGCGGCGAGCGCCAGCGCGGCGCCGAGCACGCGGGTGACGGGATCGGGGTAATCGTGGCGGGTAAGGATTTCGTCGGCGGCGGGGCCGAGGCGGACCAAGCGGCCCATGACGCCCGAGGCTTCGGCGCGGAAGGGGAGTGCGAGGTCGTCGGGGAGGGGAGCGGGGGTGTTTGTCATGATGATGAGCACACGGAACGATCTGAAACTCCTTCTCCCCGCCTCTTTGCGGGGGAGAAGGTGGCCCGAAGGGCCGGATGAGGGGCAGCCGCGAGTCAGGACGTTGGGAGTGCGCCTGTTGCAGCGAGTACGGAGCAAGCGGCTGCCCCTCACCCGCCGCTGTTTCCTCGCGCTTTGCGCTCGGGCGGCACCCTTTCCCCCGCAAAGAGGCGGGGGAAAGGGAGGTTTCAATCCTTGCCCAAACACCAGGCTAATATCGCCTTTTGGGCGTGCAGACGGTTTTCCGCTTCATCCCAAACGCGCGACTGCGGGCCGTCGATCACCTCGGCGGTCACCTCGTTGCCGCGGTAGGCCGGCAGGTCGTGCAGGAAAATGGCGTCCGGCTTGGCCTGGCGCATCAGCGCATCGTCGACCTGGTAGGGCCCGAGCAGCTGTTTGCGCCACGACGCGTCGGTCTGGCCCATGCTGACCCAGGTGTCCGTGACCACACAGTCCGCCCCGCGCACGGCTTCGGCCGGATCGTCCGTGAGCGTGACATCGCAGCCCCGGTTGGCGGCCCAGCCGAGCACGGCGTTGTCCGGATTGAGCTGTGGCGGCACGCCAAGGCGGATCTTGAAGCCGAACTGGCAGGCGGCGTGGATCCAGGAGGTGGCGACATTGTTGCCGTCGCCGACCCAGGCCACAGTCGCGCCCTCGATGCGGCGGAGGCTTTCCTCGAAGGTCACGATGTCGGCCATGATCTGGCACGGGTGGCTGAAATCGGTCAGGCCATTGATGACCGGGACGGTGGCGTTGGCGGCGAGATCGAGCAAGTCCGAGTGCGCATTGCCGCGCAACATGATGACGTCGCCATAACGCGACATGACGCGCGCGGTATCGGCGATGCTCTCGCCACGCCCCAATTGCAGATCGCCCGCGTTCAGCGGCGACAGCGATTGGCCGCCGAGCTGACGCATGGCGAGATCGAAACTGATCCGGGTACGGGTTGACGGCTTGGTGAAGATCATGATCAGCACCAGATCTTCGATGCCGTCGGGGCGCAGGTTTGCGGGCGCGCGGCGGCCGGCGGCTTTCATGGCGTGCGCGTTGTCGATCATGCGGCGCAGGACTTTCGGCTCGATCTCGGAGAGATCGAGGAAGTGGCGCGGTTTTGGCGGGACGGGGGCGCTTGCCTTGGGCTTGGGGGCCAATTTGGTCTTGCTCATGCCGCCCGCCTTTGCAGTGCCGACGCCGCCTTGCCAATACGCGCGACGGCTTCGCCAATCTCAGTGTCGGAAACAATCAGCGCCGGCAACAGCCGCATGACATTGTCACCCGCGGGAACGCCGAGAAAATGCTGGTCCTGCGCGGCCGTGATCATGTCGCCGACGGGCGGCTTGAGTTTGAGGCCCATCATGAGGCCTTCGCCGCGCACGTCCTCGATCACGCTGGGATAGCGGTCCTTCAGCTCTGCCAGCCGCTGTTTCAAGAGCAGGCCTTTGCGCGCCACTTCGTCCAGGAAACCCGGCTCGAGCACCACGTCCAGCACGGCGTTGCCGACCGCCATAGCCAGCGGATTGCCCGCGAAGGTCGAACCATGCGTCCCTGCCGTCATGCCCGCCGCCGCCGCCTCGGTCGCCAGCACCGCGCCGACCGGAAAGCCGCCGCCCAGCCCCTTGGCCACGGCCATGATGTCCGGCTCAATGCCCGCCCACTCATGCGCGAACAGTTTTCCGGTCCGGCCCATGCCGCACTGGATCTCGTCAAGAATCAGCAGGATCTTGTGCTTGTCGCAAAGCGCCCGCAGTCCGCGCAAAAACTCCGGCGGCACCACTCGGATGCCGCCTTCGCCCTGGATCGGCTCGATCAGGATCGCCGCCGTCTGGCTCGTGATGGCCGCTTCGGTCGCCTCAATCGATAGCTCAGCGACATGATCGAAGCCGTCCACCTTCGGTCCAAACCCATCCAGGTGCTTGGCATTGTTGCCAGCCGAAATCATCGCCAGCGTGCGACCGTGGAAGGCGCCGTCGAACGTGATGACCCGGTAGCGTTCCGGCGCGCCCATCTTAGAGTGAAACTTTCGCGCGCACTTCACCGCGCCCTCGTTGGCCTCGGCGCCGCTGTTGCAGAAGAACACCCGATCCGCGAAGGTCGCGGCGCACAAGCGTTCGGCCAGCCGCTCCTGCCCGCCGATGCGGAACAGGTTCGACGTGTGCCAGACCTTTCCGGCCTGCTCGGTCAGCGCGGCCACCAGCTTTGGATGGCAATGCCCCAGCTGCGATACCGCTACGCCGCCGGTAAAATCGAGGTATCGCTCGCCCTTGGCGGTCTCCAGCCACACGCCCTCCCCCCGCTCGAACACCAGATCGCGGCGCGCATAGGTCGGCATGACGGCGGTGGACATCGGCGGTACGGCCTCCAATTGGGGGTGGCGCAATGCAAAATGCCGCCTCAAGGCGAAGCGGCATCAAACCTGTTGATACGTCGCCCGTCCACATCAAGTCAATGTTGCAGCCGCTACCAGGCGCATGCGTCTCAACCCGGATGCCATGCCGGATTCGTGGATATTCCGCGCTGGCCAGCGTTATCCACGTGACAATTGCGCAACGCATCCCAGACCGGCAGGCTGTCGTGATTCGATGGCGCTTGCCCCGGTCACATTGGTTGATGTATCGTTAATTCAGTTAGCCGATGAGTTCCCGTCTGTATTGAGCGTTACGTGTTTTTAGTCTCCGTCGGGCCCGGCAAGTCTCCCAAGTAGAGCGTTTGATCAAATCTGTGCGGCGTAAAACCGTTTCGAGCGGGGGTTAGCTCGAAGGTTGTCTGCGTCCGCCTCAAGACGGGCATTGCTGCCCGGGAGGATAGTATTGTGTCCATTCAATTGGAGACAACTGCAATGGCTTGGACCGACGAGCGCGTCGAACAGCTAAAGAAGCTCTGGAGCGAAGGCCTCAGCGCCAGCCAGATCGCGGGCCGGTTGGGCGAAGTCACGCGCAACGCCGTCATCGGCAAAGTGCACCGCTTAGGGCTGGCGGGTCGCGCGACGGTGTCGCGCCCCAAGGCTATGCGGCCGCGCAAGAACGTGGTGGTGCGCACCGGCGCAGCCAAACGCAACAAGATGCAACGTTATCAGACCCCGGGCCAGGCCCAGGGGTTCGCGAATTATCTGCAGCCAGAGGGCGGCTTCGACCACAACACGCGCTCCTACGAAGAATTGGTCATACCGCTGGAAGAGCGCGCCTCGATCCTGTCGCTCAAGGAAACCAGCTGCCGTTGGCCGATCGGCGATCCGCAACATGAAGAGTTTCATTTCTGCGGCAAGGGCAAGCAGGACGGCCTGCCCTACTGCGAGTTTCATGCGCGAAGAGCCTTCCAGCCGGCGCAAAGCCGCCGCCGCGAGGCGAACCACATGCCAGCTCAGATCGCCAAACTGGTGAGCAACGGCTGAACAAGTTAACCGGCGCCGTTTTCGGGGGCGTTGGACTGCGGGGGAGCGCCGGGGGCTGTCGCGGGGCAGCAACCGGCGATTTTTTTGTTTGGCGCGGAGTGTGCTGGAATTGTAGGGGCGAGACATGTCTCGCACGCCTCACAACCACTGACGCCTGCGGTTGCGGCGCGCCGGTCAAGACAAGTCTCGCCCCTACGATTGCGGCAACCTTGATCAGGTTTCTACCGCAATCTTCTCAAGCGCGGCGCCTACAATGAAGTTCGAACGCGTTAGGCCTCTGTGTTTTGCAGCCGCGTCAATCGCTTCCAACGCGCCAGCATCCATCGAAATGTTCGCTTTAACCTGTCGATTCCGATTGATGATCAGCGGGATCAAATGAACGATTTCAGTCCCGAGTTTGAACTCTACATCGGGATCAGCAACAATTTCCTTGAGGGTACGCGGAGCACTAACCGGATATCCATTTTTCATCATATAGGCGGCCCATTCGCCAGCCGCCGAGGTTGCGTCTGCAATTGCGGCTTCCGGTGTTGCGCCACCCCCGAAACATCCCGGAAGATCGGGAATGCGAACGCCCCAAACGTCGTCCTCTCCATCCAAGATTCCAATATAATAGGTCACCGGCGCCTCCTTTAGATCCAACCCGCCTTTTTAGCGATGTCGCGCGCAACTCCCGTTGAAATGGAGCGGTGGCGTGGCACAACAATCAAGACCTCTGGACGTTTGGGATGCACAAACTGCTCATGCTTCGTGCCACCAATGCTGATCCAGCCTTCGCGCTGAAGCCGCCCCACGATTTTGCGTGAGTTGTTCTCGATTGCCGGCATCACGCCCTCATTCGCTGCGCAAATATATGCGCATTCGCCAAAGTTATCAAGCGGAACTTCTACCCCTCCCTTTGCCCAAACACATACCCCGCCCCGCGCACGGTCCGGATCGGATCGCGCTCTCTCCCGCGATTGAGGCTTGCGCGCAGGCGGCCGATGTGGACGTCCACGGTGCGCTCGTCAATGTAGACGTCGCGGCCCCAGACGGCGTCGAGCAGCTGGTTGCGGCTGAGCACGCGGCCGGCGTTGCTCATGAAGTGGTCGAGCAGGCGAAACTCGGTCGGGCCGAGATGCAGCTCGCGGGTGTTGCGGGTGACGCGGTGCGCCTCGCGGTCAAGCTCGATGTCGCCGGAAACGATGCGGTCGACCAGACGGTCGGGACTGGAGCGACGCAGCAGGGCTTTTACACGGGCCACGAGTTCAGCTGGGGAGAACGGCTTGGTGACGTAATCGTCCGCCCCCGTCGTCAGGCCGCGAACCCGATCCCCCTCTTCGGCACGCGCCGTCAGCATCAGGATTGGCATTGCGCGCATCGATTTCCCGGCGCGCAGGCGGCGGCACAGCTCAATGCCCGAGACCCCCGGCAGCATCCAATCCAGCACGACCAGATCCGGCGGCGTCTCGCGGACGGCGATCTCGGCGTCTTCGCCGTTCATGACCACCTCGACAACGAAACCGTCTGCCTCAAGATTGTATGTGAGCAGTTGGTTCAGGGAAGCGTCGTCCTCAACAACGAGAATGCGCGCGCTCATGGCGGCCCCCTCACCGTCCCGGAATTGTGGTCGACCCGGAATCGTCACCCTTGGGGCGATCCTCCGTCAGCTGATTGCCCGTGATGAGATAATACGTCGTCTCGGCGATGTTCGTCGCATGATCGCCGATGCGTTCGAGGTTCTTGGCCGCGAACAATAAATGCGTGCACAGACCGATATTGCGCGGGTCTTCCATCATGTAGGTGAGCAACTCGCGGAACAGCGAGTTGTAGAGCGCATCAATCTGATCGTCGCGCCGCCACACGGCTTCGGCCTTGGCGGCATCCCGAAGCGCAAACGCATCCAGCACGTCCTTCAGCTGGCGCTGCGCGATTTCCGTCATATGCCCGATGCCGCCCATCAGCTGCGTCGGACGCTGCTCGCCGGCGGTGGCCTTGGCGCGCTTGGCGATGTTCTTGGCGAGATCGCCGACGCGCTCCAGATCGCCCGCGATCTTCATGGTGGTGGTGATCTGGCGCAGATCGTTGGCCATCGGCTGGCGCTTGGCGATCATCAGGATCGCCATGTTCTCCAGCTCGCGCTCGTGCCGGTCGATCACCTTGTCGCTGACGATGGCCTGCTCGGCGAGCGCCGTGTCGCGCGTGTTCAGCGCCTGGAACGAGCGGTCCAGCTGCTGTTCGGCAAGGCCACCCATCTCGGCGATCTTGTTGTCGAGCGCGCGCAGTTCGCCTTCGAACGAGGTTACGATGTGTCCGCCTTTTGGCATGGAGGTCTCCTATTGCGCGGGACTGGGTGTCAGACACTTATGACGCCCTAACATTGTTCGATGTATGACACTTCCAGCGTAGGCGTCATAAGTGTCTGACACCTCGTAAACCATCACCCGATCCGGCCTGTAATGTAATCCTGCGTGCGTTTGTCCGTGGGCGACATGAATATCTTCTGCGTCTCGCCCTCTTCGACTAGGTTGCCGAGATGGAAAAAAGCCGTACGCTGCGACACGCGCGCGGCCTGCTGCATGGAGTGGGTGACGATGATGATGGAATAGTGCGCACGCATATCATCGATCAGCTCTTCCACGCGCGCCGTCGCGATGGGATCGAGCGCAGAGCAGGGTTCGTCCATCAGGATCACTTCGGGGCCGACGGCGATAGCGCGCGCGATGCAGAGGCGCTGCTGCTGGCCGCCGGAGAGTCCCGTCCCTGCTTCCTTCAGGCGATCTTTGACCTCATCCCACAGGCCAGCCTTTTTCAAACTCGATTCCACGATCCCATCCAGATCGGCCTTGGTCGCTGCCAGCCCATGGATGCGCGGGCCATAGGCGACATTGTCGTAAATCGATTTTGGAAACGGATTGGCTTTTTGGAACACCATGCCGACGCGCTGGCGCAGTTGCACCACGTCGAGCGCGGGATCGTAGATGTCCGCGCCATCCAGCGTCATCTTGCCCGTGACGCGGCAGCCGGCGATGGTGTCGTTCATGCGGTTGAAGCAGCGCAGGAAGGTCGATTTTCCGCAACCGGACGGTCCGATGAACGCCATCACGGCGCAGTCGGGCACCACAACCGAAACGTTCTTCAAGGCCTGCTTGTCGCCGTAGTAGACGTTGCAATCGGTGGCGGTGACTTTGCCGATGATCGCGCCCGATCCGTTCAACACTGGCATATCCATTCTCGCATCCAATCCTACCAACGCCGCTCGAAACGGCGCCGCAATACGATGGCGACGCCGTTCATCAGAAACAGCACCACCAGCAGCACGATGCTGGCGGCGGCGGTCTTGGCGACGAAGGCCTGCTCGGGAAGATCCGACCACAGATAAACCTGCACGGGCAGCACGGTGGCTGCATCCATGAAGGCGCGCGGCACGTCAACCACGAAGGCGACCATGCCGATCATCAGCAGCGGTGCCGTCTCGCCCAACGCGCGTGCCATGCCGATAATGGTGCCGGTCATGATGCCGGGCATGGCCAGCGGCAATACATGGTGGAACACGGCCTGCTGTTGCGAGGCGCCGACGCCGAGCGCCGCATCCTTGATCGACCCCGGCACTGATTTCAGCGCCGCGCGCGAGGCGATGATGATGGTCGGCAACACCAGAAGGGCCAGCACGACGCCGCCGACCAATGGGGCCGAGCGCGGCAGGTGCATGCCATTGAGGAACACGGCCAGGCCGAGCAGGCCGAAGACGATCGAGGGCACGGCGGCCAGATTGTTGATGTTGATCTCGATCAGGTCGGTCAACCGGTTCTTGGGGGCAAAGGCTTCCAGATAGATGGCCGCCAGCACCCCGATGGGAAGGCAGAGCGAGAGCGTGACGAACAGGGTCAGCAGGGTACCGACCAACGCCCCGCGGATGCCCGCCAGCTCCGGCTCGCGGCTGTCGCCCGAGGTGAAGAACAGCCAGTTGATGTGGGTTTGCACAAGTCCGTGGACTTTCAGCTGCTCCAGCCACGTGATCTGTTTGTCGTTCAGGCGGCGCTCGGACTCGGGTACGCTATAGGAAAAAAGCCGCCAATTGCTTGCGGCATCGGTCGAGGTCAGTGGTGAGATGACAGTCGCTGTGACGCTACCGGACTTTACGGCCGTGACCTTGGCGATGCCGCCATTCAGCGCCAGCAAAAGGCTTGGCACTTTGTCATCAAGCACACCCCCCGGCACGATGCCAGAATTGGACAGTGCAATCGCGATCTCGCCCGACGTATCGCTTGGCGTCGCTGTGCCCGTACCCGGACGGATCGTGATCGTCGTCCCGTCGCCCTTCAGGTACAGGTCGGCATCGGCCGACAGTAGCAGGCTGGTATCCAGCGCCTTGCCGATCAGCGTGGGATCGGCAACAAGTCGCTCGCGCACAGCATCGGCAGCGCCAGAACTCAGCAGGGCATTGAGCGATTTTCTGTCAGCCCGATCCTTGACGTCGGGGAACAGAACCTTCAGCGCGCCCTTGCCGATCTTGCTGTAGTCGAAGCTGCGGATGTCGGCCGCGTCCACATCCTCAGCACTCGTCTGAACTGTCACCACCAGTGAGTGCGTCCAGAAGGCCGGCAATCCGCTGCGCACAATATTGATGGTCAGAGCGGCCAGGAACAGCGTCGCAATGCCGATTGCGACGAGCCCAGAGTATTTGAACCAGGTCTCGGTGCGGTAGCGCGCGCGCAGCCGCGCCGTTGCCGCGGCGGACTTGTAGTCGACGCTGCGTGGCCGCGCCTCGACGGGTTGTGAAGCAATCAGATCAGACATAGCGCTCCCGGTACCGGTTCACCACGCGCAGCGCGATGAAGTTGAGCAAGAGGGTGATGAAGAACAGCGCAAAGCCGAGTGCGAAGGCGGCCAGTGTCTTGGCGCTGTTGAACTCCTGATCGCCAACCAGAATAGTGGCGATCTGTACCGTGATGGTTGTGACCGCCGCCAGCGGATTGAACGTGAGATTGGCCGCAAGGCCCGCCGCCATGACCACGATCATGGTCTCGCCAATGGCGCGGCTGATGGCGAGCATGAAGGCCGAGACGATGCCCGGGAGCGCGGCCGGCAGCACCACCTTGCGGATGGTCTCGGACTTGGTGGCGCCGAGCCCATAGGAGCCGTCGCGCATGGCCTGCGGCACGGCATTGATAACGTCGTCCGACAGCGAGGAAATGAACGGGATGATCATCATGCCCATGACGAGGCCGGCGGCCAGCGCGCTTTCCGACGCAACCGATAGGCCAAAATATTCGCCCCAACGACGGATGTAGGGCGCGACGGTCAGGGCGGCGAAGAAGCCCAGCACTACGGTCGGGATCCCGGCCAGCACCTCCAGCATGGGCTTGACGATGGCGCGGAAACGCGGCCCGGCGTATTCGGACAGATAGATCGCCGACATCAGGCCGAGCGGACCGGCCACCGATACCGCGATGGTGGTGATCAGCAGTGTACCGACCAACAGCGGGATGAAGCCGAAGTTGCCGGCCCCGCCGCCTTGGTCCGCCCGCAACGCCACTTGCGGGCTCCAGTTCAGCCCGAACAGGAATTCTCCGACGGTCGGTTTGCCGGTAATCGCGGGATCGAAGAAGAAGCGGTAGGTTTCCCCCAGCACCGACAGCACGATGCCGAAGGTGGCCAGTACGGCAACGCCAGCGCAGACCATCAGCACCAGATTGACCAGCCGCTCAAAACCGTTGCGGGCGCGGAACGTGGGCGAGATGCGCGACCAGCAGAAGCCGAAAGCGGCGAGCGCGGCCAGCATGCCGCCGGCAAAAACCGTCAGTGTGCCCATGCGATGGGTGGACACGAACGCGTCGGCGGCGCGTTGCAGGTCGGCGCTGGCGTCGCCGGTATGTTGGCCCGTGACCATATTCACGACATCGCGCAACAGGGAGCCGCGCTGCAGGGGATCGGCAGTGAGGCCGGCGGGAAACGCTGCCATGGCGCGCGATTCGGCGAGCCAACCCACCAGCGGCATACCGAGGAGATAGATGGCCAGCATCAGCAGCAGCACCAGCGTGGCCGCCAAGAGGCCGTGGTAGCTGGGCAGGGAATGCAAATTCGAGAGCTTGCCGCCGGCTACGGTACAGGCCCGCGCGCGCGCCAGAAGGAAGGCCGTCGCCACCATCAACACCAGAACCAGGAGATAGGCAGAAAGCATCGGCGCGACTTCTGTTGATGGGCTCAGGGCTCGAAGCTCGCACGCCTCTCGCCGCCGGCCCATAGCATCTACGCCATTAACGGCGTTGTCACAGCCGAGCCATAGCCCGGCCGCCCCAACTGTCAACTACTTGAGGCCATCGGCGCTCAGCACCGTCATCGCCTTCACGGCCTCGCGCACCTTGGCGAGGTCGTCTTCGGGCAGCATCACCAGACCCTTGCCAGCGAGATAGCCGTCCTCACCCAACGCCTTGTCCGACACATATTCAGCGATGAACTTGTCCAGGCCGGGGATGACGCCGACATGTGCCTTCTTGAAATAGATGTAGATGCGGCGGGCGCCAACATACTTACCTGACGAAATGGCGTCGTACGTTGGCGCACTCCCGTCGAGCGCGATGCCCTTCAGCTTGGCCTTGTTCTCTTCCAGGAACGAGAAGCCGAACACGCCGAAGGCGTTCTTGTTGGCCTCGATCTTCTGCACGATGACGTTGTCGTTCTCGCCGGCTTCCACATAGGCGCCGTCCTTGCGCACTGACTTCCAGACCGACTCGAAGGCCTTGGCGTCTTTCTCCTTCAGCGCCTTCATGCTGTCGATGGCGAGCGCGCCCTTTTCCAGGAACAGCTCGTGCAACGAGTCGCGCGTGCCCGATGTAGGTGGGGGGCCAAGCACTTCGATCTTGACGTCGGGGAGAGATTTATCGATCTCGGACCACTTGGTATAAGGGTTGGCGACCAACTCGCCCTTGTCGTTCGGCACCTGGGCGGCCAGCGCCAGGAACACCTGCTTCAGACTCAGCTTGACCTCTGGGCCGTCCTTGGACTGGGCCAGCGTCAAGCCGTCAAAACCGATGTTCAGTTCCACGATGTCGGTGACGCCGTTCTTGGCGCAAGTCTCGAACTCGGCCTTCTTGATGCGGCGCGAGGCGTTGGTGGCGTCCGGTTTACCCTCGCCGACGCCCTCACAGAAAATCTTCATGCCGCCGCCGGTGCCGGTGGACTCGACCACCGGGGTCTTGCCATTGGCCTTGCCGAACTGCTCGGCGACGGCGGTGGTGAACGGATAGACCGTCGAAGAGCCGACGATGCGGATCTGTTCGCGGCCCGCGAAAGCAGGGGTGGCCGCGCCGATGGCCGCCAGAATTGCGCCGACCGCGACCGCTTGATGTGCACTAATCAAGGAAACGTCTCCCTCTTGGGTCCAACTGAATTGACGCTTCTTACTAGGGCACGGGCATAAAACAATTGTGACACTTTATCGTACTGATATTGCTGTTGAAAACCCTCTGATCAGTCGTCGTGGTCGTTCACTCTCGGAAGCGTTACGGTAAACGTCGATCCCTTGCCAAGCGCCGACGCGATGGCCAGTTCGCCGCGATGCCGCTGCACGATGTGCTTGACGATGGCCAGCCCCAGGCCCGTCCCGCCCTTGGCCCGGCTGCTGGCGGCATCGATGCGATAGAACCGCTCGGTAAGCCGTGGCAGATGCTGCGCAGCGATGCCGGGGCCGTCATCAATGACGTGAACGTACAATCTCTCGGCTGCCGGCTTGACTTCAATCAGCACCGTGACGTTGCCGCCAGCCCGGCCATGGCGAATGGCGTTGTGAATCAGGTTCTGGAACACCTGAATCAGTTCGTCGCGTTCGCCGCGAACAATTGCGGGACGATTGAGCCCGGTCATCTTCAGCCGCACTTTGTCTTGCGCCGCTAACGGCTCAAGCGCTTGGTGCAAGTCCTGCAGAACGCCGTTCAGGTCCACCTCCGCGCTTGGCATCAAACGAGACTGCATTTCGATCCGGCTCAAACGCATCAAATCATCGACCAGCCGCTTCATGCGCTGCGCCTCGCCGTCCATGACGCCAAGAAATTTCCCGCGCGCCGCCGGATCGTTTTTCGCCGGCCCCTGCAACGTCTCGATGAAGCCGATGATGGAAGCGAGCGGCGTCCTGAGCTCGTGACTGGCGTTGGCGACGAAATCGGTGCGCATACGGTCGATGCGCGCGGAGTCGGAAAGATCGCGCAGCACGATCAGGATGTCGCCGCTGCGCGGCAGACGGGAGAGGTCTGCTGACAGCGTGCGTTCGATGGGGACGCGTTCTTGCAGCGAGATCGCGATCCGCGTGGCGCCATCCCGCAACTGGCCGATGGCGTCCAGGAGATCCGGATTGCGGCTGATGGCCGATAGGGCGACGCCGGGCGCCAATTGCGCAAAAAGCTCGGCCGCCTTGGCGTTGTGATCCAGCACGACCGTCTGGGCACTGAGCAGCAGCGCGGCGTCGGGCAGCGCGTCGAGCACCGCGCGCCACTCGACCAGATGAGAGGCGCGCGGCGGCATCGAGGCCGCCAGGAGCGGGCGCACAGGGCGCTCGCGTTCGCGCCGTATCAACCGCAGTGCCCGCTCGCGCCACCGCGCAATGTTGCCGCCGCCTGCCGCCATTGCCCTCAGCCTCGGCTCAGGCCTTTGGCCGCGAGATCGTCGAGATAGGCCTGCCAATGCTGGGT
The DNA here is from genome assembly GCA_031393505.1 of Hyphomicrobiaceae bacterium. Lineage (GTDB taxonomy): Bacteria > Pseudomonadota > Alphaproteobacteria > Rhizobiales > Hyphomicrobiaceae > JANYHF01. The sequence continues at coordinate 94,161 of JANMVX010000081.1, forward strand.
TTCGCGGCTGCCCAGCTCATGGAGATAGGGCCAGCGGTAGAAGCCAGTATCGTGCCCGTCGTCGAACACGATCTGTACTGCGTAATTGCCCACGGCCCGCACATCGGCGATGGCGACATTGCGCTTGCCGCCGACGGTGACCCGCTGGTCGGGGGAGTGCCCCTGCACTTCCGCGCTCGGGCTGGAGATGCGCAGGAGCTCGGCGGGCAGCTCGAAACGCTCGCCGGTATCGAACGCGATGGCGAGCGCACGTTTTCCCGCAATGAGCTTGATCTCGGTCGGCCAGATGTCTTTTGGTGTCGCGACCATCACGTGTCTTTCAGTAGACCACTGTACTACCCTCTCCCCCGCTTTCCGGGGGAGAGGAGACCGCGTCTCGCAGGCGCTTTTTCAGCGCCAAGAGCCACGCGGTCCGTGAGGGGCAGCGGCTAGCACCGTCCCTGTTGCACCAAGTGCGGAGCAAGCGGCTACCCCTCACCCGGCCCTTCGGGCCACCCT